>CAZJBP010000080.1:0-17026 GCA_964544115.1 uncultured Victivallales bacterium
ATGGCGGCCGCGGCCGACGTCGAGGGCGTGGTCCCTGAGAAGGTGCGCGACGAGGTCGCCGCGGGCAGGGCTGTCCTTCCGGCAAACCCTGCGCACACCGGCCTGCGGCCCGCCGTGGCCGGCCGGTCGTTCCGGACCAAGGTCAACGCCAACATCGGTTTTTCGCCCGAGCGCTCCTCGCTGGCCGAGGAACTGCACAAGCTTGAGGTCTCGCTGGAGGCCGGAGCGGACTTCGTCATGGACCTCAGCGTCGGTGCCGCGCTGGAGCCGATCCGCCGCGCCATCATCGCCGCGTCGCCCGTGGCGATCGGGACCGTGCCGGTCTACGAGACGCTGAGCCGCGTTGGCGGCAGGGTCGAGGAGTTGACGGAGGAGAGCTTTCTCGAAGTCATCCGCGACCAGGCCCTGCAGGGCGTGGACTTCATGACGCTGCACGCGGGACTGTTGCGCGAGCACGTGCCGCTGGCGGTCAAGCGGCTGCTGGGCATCGCCAGCCGCGGCGGGGCGGTGCTGGCGGAGTGGATGATGGGCAACGGCCGGCAGAACCCGCTGTACGAGCGCTGGGATGACATCATGGCCATCTGCCGCGAGCATGACGTGACCGTCTCGCTGGGTGACGGCCTGCGGCCGGGCTGCCTGGCCGACGCGAGCGACGCCGCCCAGTTTGCCGAGTTGGATGTGCTCGGGCTGCTCGTGCAGCGCTGCCGCGCCGCCGGCGTGCAGGTGATGGTCGAGGGGCCCGGCCACGTTCCGTACGACCAGATCCAGATGAATATGGAGCGCCAGCAGCGCATCTGCGATGGCGCCCCGTTCTACGTCCTCGGGCCGCTGGTCACGGACATTGCCGCCGCGCACGATCACATCGCCTGCGCCATCGGCGCCACGGCGGCGGCCTTCCACGGTGCCTGCCTGATTTGCTACGTCACACCTGCCGAGCACCTCCATCTGCCGACCTGCGACGACGTGCGCGAGGGCATCATGGCCTGTCGGGTGGCCGCCCACGCGGCCGACACGGCCCGCGGACTGCCCGGTGCGCGGAAGCGCGACGATGCCATGTCGCGGGCCCGGGCGTCGCTTGACTGGGAGGGGCAGTTCGCCCAGGCGCTGGACGGAAAGCGCGCACGGGAGCGCTTCCATGCCGCCAACCGCGGTGCGCCCGCCGGCGGCGAGCAGGACCACTGCTCCATGTGTGGCCGCGAGTTCTGCGCCATGCGCGTGAGCAGAAAGCTCAAGGAAATGGCGTTGTGAGCGCGGGGCTGGACGGCGTGCGGCGCCTGCTGGATGTCGTGCAGACCCTGAGAGGGCCGGGCGGCTGTCCGTGGGACCGCGAGCAGACGCTGGAGACGCTCAAGCCTTTCGCCGTCGAAGAGGTGTACGAGGTTATCGACGCCATCGAGTCGGGCAACGTCGCGCACCACCGGGAGGAACTGGGCGACCTGCTGCTGCAGGTGGCGCTCCAGTCGCAGATTCGCGCCGAGGAAGGCGCGTTCACGTTTGACGACGTCGCGGCGCAATTGGCGGAGAAACTGGTCCGACGCCACCCTCACGTGTTCGGCGATGTGACGGCTGAGACCTCGGGCCAGGTGTTGAAGAACTGGCAGGCGATCAAGGCGACGGAAAAGACGAGCGGCGCCGGCGAGGCACCGGCCTCGGCGGTCGGCGGCATTCCGCGGCATCTCCCAGCCCTGCAGCGCGCCCAGCGGATCCAAGGGCGGGCGGCGCGGGTCGGCTTCGACTGGGAACGCACGGCCGACGTGTTGGCCAAGGTGGAAGAGGAAGTGGCCGAGATTCGCGCCGAGACCGAGGGCGAGCCGCGCGATCCCGGCCGTGTGCGCGAGGAGATCGGCGACCTCCTGTTTGCGCTGGTCAACCTGTGCAGGTTTCTGGACGTGGAAGCCGAGGATGCCCTGCGCGGCGCGACCGAGAAGTTCATTCGCCGATTTCAGCAGATCGAAGCTCGGGTGCATGCGGCCGGCCGAACCATGCAGGACCACACGCTCGCCGAACTCGACGCGCACTGGGACGACGTGAAGCGCGGCGAGCGAGGGGTGGGGACATCCCCGATTGCGACGCCGGACCAGCAGTCATCCGCTTCGTGATTGCCTTCGCACCGCCGTCTCGACATCCTCTACGCCATGAAGATCCTCATCACGGGCTCGTCCGGTCTGATCGGGTCGGCGCTGGTCACGCACTTGCGCGCGGCCGGGCATGACGTCGTGCGCCTCTTGAGGCAGCCGTGCGAACAGGCGGATGCGTTCGAGTGGAATCCTGATACAGGCGTCATCGACCAACGCGCGTTCGCAGGCGTTAACGGCGTCGTACATCTGGGCGGGGTGAACATAGGTTCGACGCGTTGGTCGGCCGAAAGCAAGCGGCTGATCATGGAGAGCCGTGTAGCGGGCACGAGGCTTCTCTCCAGTGCCCTGGCCGCGCGGGTTCCCCGTCCGCGCGTGATGGTGTGCGCCTCGGCGGTCGGGTTTTACGGTGACCGGGCTGACGCCGTGCTGGACGAGTCCAGCCCCGGAGGAGAGGGATTCCTTGCCTCCGTGGCGAGCCAATGGGAGAAGGCGTCCGAGCCGGCTGCAGCGGCAGGGGTGCGGGTGGCGTCGGTTCGCCTGGGCATGGTCCTGAGTGCTGAGGGCGGCGCATTGCCGCGCATGCTGCTTCCCTTCAGGTTGGGGCTCGGCGGCACCGTTGGCGGTGGACGGCAGTACATCAGCTGGGTTGCGATTCAGGATGTGGTGGAGGCCGTTCAATACATTCTCGAGAACGACAGCCTGTCCGGCCCGGTCAACCTTGTGGCGCCCGATCCCGTCACAAACCGGCAGTTCGTCAAGGCGCTTGGCTCCGCGCTGCATCGGCCGGCCTGCCTGCCGCTGCCGGCGTTCGCGGTCAAGGCGCTCTTCGGCGAAATGGGCAGGGAGTTGCTTCTGACGAGCACGAGGGCCGTTCCGAGCAAGCTCCTTTCCGCCGGCTATGCCTTCCGGTATCCGGTGCTTGCAGGAGCGCTTGAGCGGATCCTTGGCGCGCGCTGTTCTTCGTCTCCTACCGGGGTATCACCTCGGGATATGAACGTGTCCTCCTGCAACGGCTCGGGCGAGGCCGGCACCGATGCCCGCCCGCAGGCCCTTCTGCTGCTCGGGCCGACGGGGGCGGGGAAGACGCCGCTGGGGGATGCGCTGGCGGCGGGCGGCCTCTGTGGGCACCGATGCATCCACTTCGACTTTGGGGCCAACCTGCGGGCGGCGGACAGCGGAGCCCTGGCCGTGGACGCCCTGACGCCCGGGGATCGGAGCGTGATTCGCGCCGCCCTGGCCACGGGGCGCCTGCTCGAGGATGGGCAGTTCCCGATTGCCGCCGCCATCTTCCGGGCGTTCCTGGGCCGCGAGGCCTGGCGGCCGGGCGTCCGCGTCGTGCTCAACGGCGTGCCGCGCCACGCGGGGCAGGCCCGCGACGTGGCCGCGCTGGCCGATGTGCGCGACGTGGTGCTGCTGGAATGCAGCCCCGCCGTCGTCCTGGAGCGGATCCGGCGCGATACCGGCGGGGACCGCGCCGGCCGGATCGACGATTCGCTGCCGGAGGTCGAGCGCAAGCTGGATCTTTTTCGCCTGCGAACGCTTCCGCTGCTTGACCACTACGCCGGATTAGGGGTAAGCATTCACCGCCTTCCGGTGCGCGCGGATACCACGGCGACAGACGCCGCGGCCGCGCTCTCGGCGGCCCTGGAGCGCGCGAACGGATGAAGATCACGGTCAACGGCATTCCCCTTCCCGAGGCGGCGGTGGAGTTTGAGCTCAACCGGCTGTTGCGGTTCTACTCCGAACAAATGAGCCGCGACCAGGTCGAGGCGCAGCTCGACGCGCTGCGCAGCCGTGCGGTCGACCAGGCCATCGGCGCCCGCCTGCTGATGGATCGCGCCGAGGAGATGAAGCTGGACCCCGATGCGGCGGACCTGGATGCCCGGATCAGCCGCATGGAGCGCGAGGCCGGAGGGCCGGAGGCGTTCAAGAAGGCCCTTGCCCGTCAGAATCTGACGATCGAAACCGTGCGCGAGGGCGTGCGACGAGGCCGCCGCGTGGACCTGCTCGTGGCGAAGATCACCGAGGGCGTCGCCGACCCGACCGAGAAGGAGATCCGCCTGCACTTCGAGGCGCATGTCGAGGAGTACCACACGGCCGACCGCGCCCAGGCGCAGCACATCCTGATCCAGCCGAAGGACGATTCGCCCGAGGCCCAGCGCGAGGCGCGCGCGAAGCTGGCCGAGGTGCGGCGGCGCGTCGAGAAGGGGGACGATTTTTCCGAGCTGGCGGCCGCCCACTCCGACTGCCCGAGCGGCAAGAACACCGGCGGCGGCCTCGGGTGGTTTGCCCGCGGGTCGATGCTACCCGAGTTTGACCAGGCCGTGTTCGCGATGGAGATCGGCGAGCTCAGCGAGATTGTGCAGACGCCGGTGGGGTACCACCTCATCCGCAAGCTCGGGCACGTGGAGGGCGGGCCGGCCGAGCTGCCCGACGTGTCCGATCGCATCCGCGAGTTCCTGCGGCATGTGCGCCGCGGCGAACGCATCTCCGAATACGTCGCCGAATTGCGCGCCAAGGCCGAGGTTGTGATCGAGGGCGATGACGGCGCGGACGGCTAAGGAAGGGGAGGGGACGATGCACAGGCCTTGGTGGCGCACGCTTTCGCTGGCTTCGAGCGGGTCCAAGCACCATCTGACCGTTGCCGTGGCCCTGCTGACGGTCCTGCCCCTGCTCTGCCTGCTGTTCATCTTCTGGTCGCGGATGTATGCGCCGGACGCGTGCCCCGCCTGGCTGGAGGCGTTCGCGGGCGCAGCCGCCCTCGCGTTCGGATCCGCGGGGTATGCGCTGCTGAGGCGCTATCCGCGCAACATCGTGCACCTGCGCCGCTACCTGCAGGAGATGGCGGAGGGCCACCTGCCCGACACGGTGACACTGGAGGATCCCGAGGACGACATCGAGGCGGTCCGGCGGTACATGAATACCGTCGTGGCGCAGATGCGCGAGCGGGTGGCCGCGCTGCAGGAGCAGTTGAACCTGTCCGAGCGGATGCAGGGCACCATCCGTCTGCAAACTGAGGAACTCGTGGCCGCTGAGCGGCAGCGGGTGATGATCGAAAGCCTGGCAGCGGCGTGTCACCACATCGGCCAGCCTGCGACCGTCCTGCGGGTGCAACTGGAGTTGATGCGGCAAGCCACTTCCGACCGTCCCGACGCGAAAGATGTGTTCACACGCTGTGAGCGGGCGGTCGATGAGCTGGCGGAGGTGCTTGAGAAGCTGCGCCGCGTCAGCGAGTACCGTACCGTGCCGTATCTGACCTACGGAGCCCAGAGCCCGGACACGTCGCCGTCTATTGTCGACATCCGGGCTGATCCGTCACAGTTTGACCCGTCAGTGTGACAGAATGCGCCTCGTGTCCGCGCCGCCCCCCCCCGGTTTAGGCCACCCGCCGTGATGTGGAACGCGAAGTGCTATTCCGGAAGGGGCATGCGAGGTCGCTCGCGAACGGTCCCGTCAGGATGCGGGCCCGGATGTGGGCGCGCCGCGTGCCCAATAGCGAGGAGGGAGTCATGAAGCGTTCCGCAAGACTGGCGTGGATGGGGTGGGTGGGGTCCGCCTTGGCAGCGGCAATGATGGCGGCGTGCTGGACGGCGACGGCTGCGGCACCCGATGGCCAGGTACAGGTCCTGAAGGAGACCGGCAAAGCCTTTGCGGCGATCTCCAAGCAGGCTGTTCCGGCGGTGGTGTTCATCCAGTCGGAGAAGGACGTCAAGGCCATGCGGCCGGGACAGCAATTCTTCTTCAACGACCCCTCCGAGGTCTTCGGCGAGGAATTCTTCGAGCGCTTTTTTGGGCAGCGCACGCCGCCGCACGGCAACGCGCCACAGCGTTTCAGCCAGGTGGGGCAGGGGTCGGGATTCCTGATTTCGAAGGACGGGTACATCCTGACCAACAACCACGTCGTGGGAGACGCCGACCGCATCACCGTCCGACTGCAGGACGGCCGCAGCTTCAAAGCCACGCGGATCGGCTCAGACGAGAAGTCCGAGGTGGCGGTCATCCGGATTGAGGGCGGCGATTTCCCCTTCCTGGAGCTGGGGGACTCCGACTCGCTGGAGGTGGGTGAGTGGGTTCTGGCGATCGGCAACCCCTTCGGCCTCAATGAAACCGTAACGGCAGGCATCGTCAGCGCGAAGGGCAGGAGCAACATCGGCATCGCGGACTACGAGAACTTTATCCAGACCGACGCGGCCATCAACCCGGGCAATTCAGGCGGCCCGCTGATCAACATAGAGGGCAAGGTGGTCGGCATCAACACGGCGATCTACAGCCGCAGCGGCGGATACATGGGCATCGGGTTTGCCATCCCGGTGAACATGGCCCGCGGCATTAAGGACCAGCTCATCAAGTCGGGCAAGGTGGTCCGTGGATATCTGGGCGTAGTGATCCAGGATGTGGACCGCGATCTGGCCGACGCGATGGGGGTGAAGGAGGCAAAGGGTGTTTTGGTGTCCCAGGTCATGGAGTCCAGCGCCGCCGACAAGGCCGGTCTGGAGGATGGGGACGTGATTCTGAAGCTCGACGGGCGGGATGTGGCTGACGCGGGATCCTTCCGCAGCGAGATTGCAGCGCTGTCTCCGGGCACCTCCGTGAAGCTGGAGGTCCTGCGCGACGGCAAGCCCCGCGAACTGAAGGCCGAGACGATGGAACTGGAGGGCGGCGCCGCCACGGCCGAAGCAGGCGAGGCCACGGCGGACAAGCTGGGGCTCTCCGTGACCGACCTGACGCCGGAGATCGCCGAGCAGATTGGCGTCAAGGAGGACAAGGGGGCGCTGGTGTCGGAGGTGGACATGAGCGGCCCGGCGTGGCAGGCTGGTCTGCGGCAGGGCATGCTGATCGAGAGCGTCAACCGGGAGCCGGTGAAGAGCGCTCAGGAGTTCAACGAGGCGGTAGCCCGGGTGAAACACGGCAAGGAAACCCCGGTGCTTCTACTGAAGGTCCGGGATGGGCGCGGGTCCCGGTACGTGCCCCTGCGCTGGGAGTAGGAGGGGATGGTTCACATGCTGCAGTTTGACTACATTCTGTTCATGGCGCCGGCGATGATTCTGGCCGGTCTGGCAACGCTGTTCACGAAGGTCACGTTCGGACGCTACAGCCGCGTGCCGGCGAAATCGGGTGTGACCGGCGCGCAGGCCGCGGCCATGCTGCTGGAGTCGCAAGGGGTGCGCGATGTGCGCATCGAACAGGTCCAGGGGGTTCTGAGCGACCACTACGACCCGTCCTCGCGCACGCTGAGGCTGTCGGCCGACGTCTACCAGTCGCCCTCGCTGTCCGCCATCGGCGTGGCGTGCCACGAGGCCGGCCACGCGCTGCAGCATGCGGCGCACTACGCTCCGCTGATGCTGCGGTCGGGCATGGTGCCGATGGTTCAGTTCGGCTCGCAGGCCGCCTACATCCTGTTCCTGGCCGGCTTCTTCCTCGGAATGGTGGGCTTGATCAAGATCGGCATCGTCCTGTTCACGGGCGCGGTGGCCTTCTCCGTCGTCACGCTCCCGGTGGAGTGGAATGCCAGCGCGCGGGCCAAGCAGCTGATGGTCTCGGCGGGCATCGTGACGCCCGGCGAGCAGGCGATGGCGGGGCGCGTGCTCAACGCCGCGTTCCTGACCTACGTGGCGGCGGCCTTCACCTCGCTGATGACGCTGCTGTACTACCTCGCCCGGGCCGGGTTGCTCGGGCGCCGCGACGATTGACCCGGCGATGGAGGAGGCCCATGCAGGCGTCTGAACTGCGCAAGGTTCTCGTGCTGATCAACCCGCGCTCCGGGTTCATGTGGTCGATCGACGCGGTCCAGCAGGCCATCGCCGCGCACTGGGACTCCGGCGACAGGAACGTGATGTTCCAGTTCACCCAGGGCGTCGATGACGGCCGGCGGAAGGCGGCTCGGGCCGTCGCCGACAAGGTGGACCTCGTCCTGGTCGTCGGCGGGGACGGCACGCTGAACACGATCGGCCGCGAACTGGTTGGCAGCGACGTATGCCTGGGCACGATTCCGGCCGGCAGCGGCAACGGGCTGGCGCGCCACTTCGGCATCCCCCTCTCCGCCGTGGAGGCCGCCCGCACGCTGGCGACGGGCCGCGTTGAGCGCATCGACGTCGGGCGCATCGAGGGGCGCCCGTTCTTCATCACGTGCAGCATCGCGTGGGATGCGGCCATCGTGCGGACCTTCGACCGCATGCCCGTGCGGGGCATCCTGCCCTACATCTTTGCCGGAGCTTACGAGCTGTTCGAGTATCGGTCCCAGCCGGTCACGCTGAAGCTCGACGACGGCGAGACGCTGCACATCGACGATCCTCTGGTCTGCACGATGGCCAACCTCACGCAGTACGGCGGCGGAGCTGTGATTGCGCCGCAGGCGCAGCCCGACGACGGGTTTCTGGATCTGGTGGTGGCCCGCCAGCAGCACGTGCCGCAGTTGATCGCGGGGATCGGCAAGTTCCTGGCCGGCGCCGTGACGGACATTCCCCAGGTCATCTACCGGCGGTTTCGCCACCTGTCGATCGTCCGCCCCAGCGCGGCGGCCGCGCAGATCGACGGAGAGCTGGTCGATTTTCCCGCTGAACTGCACGTTGATGTCGCGCCCCGTGCGCTGAACATGCTGGTTCCCTCCGCGCCCCTCGTCCCGGGGGCGTAGGCGGTGCGAGAGGAGAAGCATGCCGGTTAATCCGAGACGAGGTTCCCAGTGAGGGCTCCGGATGCGGTGCTCTTCGACCTGGACAACACGCTGGTCGACCGCGGCCGGTCGATCATGATCTACGCGATGCTGTTCTGCCGGGACTTCCGCGCGCGCTTGCGGGACGTCGATCCGGCTGTGGTGATCCGCACGCTAAAGCGGGAGGATGGTGGCGGGTACGCGGTTCGCAGCGAGTTGTTTGGTGCTATCGCGCGGGGATTGCCGTGGATCGAGAGTCCCGCCGCCGACGACCTGGCCCGGCACTGGCGGCAGCACTTTCCCGGCTGTGCGGTCCCGGTGCGCCAGGCGGCGGACGTGTTGCGCGAACTTCGCGGGCTGGGCCTGAAGACGGGTGTGGTGACCAACGGCTGGACGTCGTCGCAGAACGCGAAGATCGATGCGGCCGGCGTGCGACCGCTGTTGGACACGATCATCATTTCGCAGGCGGCGGGCGTCGCCAAGCCATCGCCGGAGATCTTCCAGCGTGCGCTCCAGGGCGTCGGCGTGCCGGCGTCCAAGGCGTGGTTCGTCGGCGATCACCCGGCAAACGACGTCGAAGGCGCGGTGGCCACAGGCATGACCGCCGTCTGGATCGAAGGCCTGCACGCCTGGCCGGAGGGGCGACCTCGCCCGGAGGCCAGCATCTTCTCCCTCGGGCCGCTGCCGGCGATGGTCCGCGCCGCCCGGGAAGCGGCGGCAGGCTAGAAGAGCATCTGCGCCAGGGCGGTGGCCAGCTGCGGGCGGCGCGCCGCCCGGGGCTTGGCCGCAACCGTGTTTCTGGGCATCATGGACAGGTTCCAGCGCGGCGCCGAGGCCGCGGGAGCCGGAGGGGTTCTGCGCGGTGCGGCGGCGCGGATGGTCGGCGTGGCGTTGTAGGCGTCGAGGAAGGGCTGCGGAAGGGCGTTGCCCTGGGCGGCGCGCATCATGCCGATGAGTCTGGCCATGCCCGGCATGGCCAGGTGCAGGTTGGCGCCATCCTCCGCGTCCAGTTCGCCCCGGACCTCGCACACGATGCCATTCTGATACAGGTTGGCGATCAGCGCGCGCAGCGTCAGGCTGTCGTCGCCGGTGACGATGGCGCGTCGCGGCTTCAGGGTCAGTCGCCCGGATGCCGCTTGGATGCCGCTGAGAAGGCGCCCGGCGATAACGGCGGCCGCCTTTCGCGCCGCGATGTCCAGATCCACGAGGCTCGAAGGCCCCGTCTTCCAGCTCGGATACAGCGGCAGCTGCATGTCGCCGCCGGGCTCCGAGGGCAGCGACAGCTCGGTGCGTTCGTTCAGCCACAGCGCCAGGTCCTCGGGGGCCGTGTTCAGGCGCCGCGCCGCCTCCTGAAGAACCTCGTAGCTGCCGCCCTCCACCCACGTGGTGTGGACCAGGCGACCCTCGTTGAAGAACGAGCACGATGTCGTCAGCCGGTCCACGTCGATGGCGATCGTCTCCGCCGTCTTCTCGTCGGCGGTGAGGTTGCCGGCGATCGCCGAGAAGGGGGACATCAGGACGTCCACGTTCAGGTCCAGCGACTTCAGGCAGTCCAGGATCATTCGCGAACTGTCGTGATGCGTGAGCACCAGGTGGGCGTTGATTTCGACGTGGTCCGCTGCCATGCCGCACGGATCCTCCGTCGGCTGCCTGCCGTCGATCCCGTACGAGAGGGGGACCAGGTCGGCCACGGCGTAGCGCGGCCAGAAGCCGTCGCGCGCCACGCGGGTCTCGACCTGCCGGAGATGAGCCGCGGTCACCACGCTGCTGTCGGTGCGGAACGGGCCGTCGGGATGCGTGGACACGCGGGACGAGGCCTGTCGGCTGAGGGTGGTGCGCGGCGGAAGGCACAGGGCAAAGCGGGCGTGCCGGAAGTCCTGGCCTGAGCCCAGGCTGTTCCAGCACCGCTCGATCGCGCGCTCGACATCCTGAGTGGCGGGCTCCTGGCCCTGTTGCGCAGGGAAGAAGGCGTGCCGCACGCGGATCGGGTGCACGCTGCGCCCCAGCCGGTCGGCGTGAACCAGGGCCATGGCGACCCAGTTGTCGCCCACGACGGCGCCGGCGAACACGGTTTCGTGATCTTGTGCGGCGGAGCGGTCGGAGCGCGGCGCGGCCGGTCGGGTGATCTTCATGGGGTCTCCCCTTCAGGAGTGGGGAGCGGCCCCGCAGAGGAGGCCGCCCCCCGATGGGTTAGGGTCGATGAGAACTGAGCCAGTGCATGCAGCTCGCGCAACTCGGCGGCGCGCGAGCGGACGTAAGCGTGGGGATCGCGGTCCGCCTCGGGCGGCGCGGAGATGTAGGCCGTGCCGCAGCGGACGCAGAACGCTCCGGGGGCGACCGGGGCCGAACAATCGGGATGCGGACAGCGGGACTCGAGGATCTCACCGCACAGCGCGCAGCGCGTGGCGTCGCCGGCCGCCGCCCACACCGGGATGACCATCAGGCAGGCCCGGCTGCCGGAGACGTAGGCCACGTGCGACGGGCAGTCGTGGGCCGGGCAGTACTTGCGGACGCAGGCGCCTGGCATGGCCACTTGATCCGGCGCTGAAGCCGCTTCGGCCCTGACGCCCAGCAGCGACGCCATGGCCATCACCTTGTCGTCCGCCAGGGCGTCGGGGCGTCCGGACTCGAACATGCTGACTGCGGACTGAGTGGCGCCGATCGAGGTGGCAACGTCGGACTGCGTCAGGCCCCGCTCCCGGCGCGCCCTCCGAAACGTCTCTATATCGATCTGTAAGCGCTTGCCCATCGACGCCCCCCCCGCAATGTTCGTCTGTCGTCAGGAAATGTGTACCAGTGCGGGAGGGTCGTATCAACAAAAAAATCAACTGAAGTTGATTAATATCGGCTGGCGTTTTCCGTGGCTGTAAACATCCTGTTAATAAGATATTACCGTCGAGTATTATGTGCGATAAACTGCCTGCTGAATGGGGCTAACTTGATATTTGTGGCGGCTGTTGATAACTGGACTGCGGGACGTGAGCGGTGAGGAGGGACCTGTTTGCCAGCCATGCGCGGAAGGCCAGCGGGGCAGACGCATCTAATTCTTCTTCTGTCGTTTCGGGGGCGGAGTCGGCATTGGCAGCGAATGGCTCTTGGTTAATCGCTATTTCCCGTCCGAGTCCTAATCTTGATCTTAATCGTAATCCATTGTGCACGAGTGGATTAAGAGCAAGATTAGGAGCACGATTAAGAAGGCAAGGACCCCTAAGCAGGCGCCATTCGAATCGGAATCGGCATCGAGGAAGGAAGGACGGTTTAGATGCGTTCGCCCTGGGGAGGCCGCTGGGGTGCGGGCTCCCGGCGCATTGGGATGAACGGGTGGGCCTACAGCTACAGGCTTTCGAGGGCCAGGAGGGCGTAGGAACTCACGAGGACCGGATCGTTCTCCCAGAACCGGTTGTTCTCGTTGATCCAGTAGCCGCCTTTGGGGTCCACCTTCTGCAGTGAGATGATTTTTCCGGCGACGGCCACCCGCCAGTTGACCGGTTCGGCGCCGGCGCGGGGGATGAGGTCCCGACCGCTGGCCGAGAGCGAGCGGCTGAGGATTTCGTAGAAGAAATACAGTCCCTGTTGTCCCATGCCGGGGTTCTCGTCGATGGACCAGTTGGCGGCGGCCCAGTCGAACGCCGACCGGACGCGGTAATCGTCGCGGCTGACATGGGAGTAAATCAGCGCCAGCATTCCAGAGTAGGTCATGCTGCCGTAGGACCGGAACGCGACGGCGCCCTGGGCGTTGGTCGTGGTTCCGCCCTTGGTGGCGTCGGTGGGGTTGTAGAAGAATCCGCCCTTGTTGGTGCCGGCGGCGTCTCCCGCGTTCTGCATCCGCTCGATGAACTTGATCGCGGCGTCCCAGTCGATGTCCGCCTGCTTCGAGCCGGTCGGCCGCGAGTCCTCGGCGGCGGCGGTGATGCGCAGAGCCTGGATGCTGTAGAAGGTGTTCAGCAGGTCGGTGTAGGCGCGTCCGGTGGCCCCGTCATAGCCAAAGCCGCCGCTGTAGACGTCGTCGCCGAAGTGCTGTGACGCGGCCACGAATTCGCGAGCCTTGAGAATGATGGGGACCAGCGTCTTGTCCCCGCTCTCGAACAGCGCGGTCATGCAGATGGCCGTGTTGTAATTGCTGAGCCCGCCGCCCTTCTTGCCGGGCACGTCGCGGTAGATGCCGCCGTCCGGCTGCACGTAGCCGCGCAGGTTCTTGACCGCCTTGTCGATGGCCGGCTTGCGCGACGGATCGCCGCTGCGAATCAGCGCCCAGAGGGGCAGGGCCGACAGCGCCGGGTAGTTGGTGTCGGACCATGAGCCGTCCGCGCGCTGGTTGGCGACCAGCCAGTCGCAGCTGCGGCGCACAGCGGCCTGTCGCTCGTTTTCCAGCGAGACGGGCAGAACGCCGGCCGGCGGCTGTGCGCTGACCAGGGCGGTGCTCTGGGCGGCGGCGAGGCCGGCGGGGAGGGCCGCGGCGAGGGTGAGAAGGGCGACACATCGGCTAACGCGGTTCATGGAGTTGATCCTTCCTTTTCTCTGTAAGCGTTCTACACTACAAAAAGGTTCACAATCAAGAGGCCATATGACACCGATCAAGGAGCATCGCAGCGGCGAGTGGTCGCCGGGTTTGGCGGAGTCGGAGAGGGAGACGGTGTTCGCCCTTGCCGCCGACACGCTGAAGTGGTGCGTCGAGGGATCCCGAGGCGCATTTCCGTTCGCGAACTACGCCCTCACGGAGCGGCTGCAAGAGCCGGTGGCCACGTTCGTGACGCTGAAGATCAGGGAACAGCTGCGCGGGTGCATCGGCTGCCTCGCTCCGGAGGCGGCGCTGTACCGGTCCGTGCACGACAACGCGATCAATGCGGCGCTGCACGATTACCGGTTCAGGCCGGTCTCATCCCGGGAGCTTCCCCTGATCGAAGTGTACGTATCGCTCCTCAGCCCGATTCGCCCGATTGCCACGCTGGACGAGTTCCACATCGGCGCCCACGGGATCATCATTGAAAAGGGATCGCGCCGGGCGGTCTACCTGCCCGAGGTGGCGGTGGAGCAGGGGTGGACCCGGGAGGAGGCGCTGACCTCGCTCAGCGAGAAAGCGGGACTGCCGCCGGACGCATGGCGGGAAGGGGCGCGATTCAAGGTGTTTTCGAGCGTGGTTCTGTCGAGATAAGGCGGGCGCAATGAACGTCGGGGATGCGATTGCCCGCAGGCGCAGTTGTCGGGCCTACCGGGACGCCCCTGTGCCGCCGGAGGCCGTGGACCGGCTGGTCGAGGCCGTGCGCCTGGCCCCCTCGGCCTGCAACCGGCAGCCGTGGCGGCTGGCGCTGGTGACGGACCCGGCCGTGCGCCGCGGGATCGTTGAACGCGGGTTTCTGCCCGGCATCCGCATGCCCTGGGCGCTTGACGCGCCGCTGCTGGTCGTGCTCGGGATGGTGCGATCCACGACTACTCACCGGCTCGGTGTGTGGCTCTCGGGTGTGGACTACCCGTGGGTGGATATGGGGATCGCGGGCGAACACCTGGTGCTGTCGGCAACAGAGCTTGGGCTGGGAACCTGCTGGATCGGGTGGATCCGGTCGCGCGTGATCCGCCGCCTGGTCGGCTGGCCCCTGGCGGTCCGCCCTGTCGCGATCATCGCGGTGGGCTATCCCGCGGAGCCGGACCGCGCGGCGCGCGAGGTGTCGCGGATGCCGGTGGAACAATGGGTCAAACGGGTGCAGTCATGAATCGCCCGCTGGCGATCGTCCTGATCAATGCGCGCCTCGACCGCGAGGCGGTGGTGGAGGCCCTGCAGGCGGCGGGTGCGACCGTGGAGGCCTTTGCCACGGCCGACCGCGCGATGCCCGCGCTGGAAAGCCATGCGGCCGCGGTCATCGTGATCGACGCGCGGGTCTACCCCGGCTTTGGTTGCTCGGACCCGTCCATCCGCGAGATGACCGGGATGCTGAGGGATGCTCGCTGCTCGGAAAATCTGCTGCGGTGGCAGATTGCAATGAGCGTCATGGAGGGCGTGCGGGAGAAAGGGTCGCCCAACGTTCTAACGCGCTGCGTGATCCGGTTTCCGCCGCTGCCGGCATACCACTTCGTCGTGGGCGACGAACTGACGCGGGAGGGGGTCGAAGAGGATCTCGCCCGGCTGCGGCCCGTGGTGGCGTGTCACGGTGCAGACCTCGACGCGTGCGTGGAGGCCGCGGTGGCCGCCCTGCGCGAGGCGGCGGCAGAGGGCGCCTTGGGCCAAAGGAATTCGGGAGGTGGGGAGTGACGAACGTCGTTGCCGTAGTTCGTGCGCCGTGGTGCCGCCTGGCCACCGCGCTGGTCATGAGCCTGGGAGCGGCGGCGTCCGCACAGGAGACACCCGCCGTTGACGACGGGTCTGCCGCCGATGTGGCGACGGTGGTCACGTCCGCGCCGCCGACGCAGGTTGAACTGTCAGTGGCGACAGAAGCCTGGCACGGCGACACGACGTACCGCATTGGCGGCGCCGTTCGGCTGCCCGACGGCCGCCAGCTCCGCACGCGCTTCCCGATCAGCGAATTGGAGTTTCCAATGGACGTGACGGTCGGCGCCCTGGCGGTCAAGGTTCCTGTCGGCGCGCAATGGGAAGTCGGTGCCCGAGGGGCGAAGAACCTGACGACCGACGCGGGCACGGTCACGGACACCGACTGGGGCGCGCTGACCGGCGGGGATACGGTGGACATCTACTCCGAGAGCGACGCCGACCTTGACGTGTGGGAAGCGGAGGCGTGGTGTCGCTACGCCCTGCCGCCCGTGGCCGGGGTGCGCTTTTCGCTGGGGCTAGGCTACCTGCGCCAGGAACTGTCCTACGACGTATCGAACCTGAACCAGAGCTATCCCTCATCGGGCGGAGCGCTGGCGCCCGACATCGTGGCCGGCCGGGTGGCGACGTACGATGCGACCTTCAGCCTGCCGTACGCCGAGGCGCGCGCGAGTGCGGAGCTGGGGCCTCGGGTCGGGCTGACGTTCCGCGCGGCCGCCGCGCCCTTGGCCACGGTCGAGGACGAGGATCACCACCTCCTGCGCGACAAGGTGTCCAAGGCGGACGATGACGGGTTCGGAGTGATGCTCGACGGCGCCTGCCGCTACCGCGCCATCTCCGGCCTGTTCCTTGAGGCCGGCGTGTCGTATCGCTCGATCGACGCAGACGGTCGTCAGACCCAGACGGATGCCGGCGGCACGATAGGGTCAGTGGCACACGAGGTCGAACAGCGTCTCACGATTGCACGCCTGGCGCTGGGCTGGGCGTTATGAGCGGCGCGCTGGGAACGGTGCGACTCTAGAACCGCACATCGAGGCCGGCAAGGAAGCTCGTCCCGTCCAGTTCCTCAACACCGAGGCCCAAGGCCGTGTTGGCCGACAGCTGCGTCTGCAGCCCGCCGGCGAACCCGACGTTCTCGGTCTCATCCAGATCATCCCCGCCGATGACAGAATAGACAGGACCCGCATAGAGGGAGATGGTCTGGGGGAGGAAGTGCTTGTTGCCGACCACGTCGTTGACGACGCTGGCGTACAGGGATGCCTTAAACTCCGACCACTTGGCGTCGTGGTACTGCCCGATCGGGGCGTCGTAGAGGCTGTAGTTCGCGTTGACGGTGACGCGGATGCGGTCCTCGAAAATCCACGGGTCCGCCATGTCATGGTCCAGCAAGTTCGCCCTGGCGCCGAAGGCCCACTGTGCTTCCTCGCTGCCGTAGCCGCCCTCTTCGCCGCTGAGCTCGAACCGGCCGTACCCGCCACCCGCGTAGGCCGACAGCCAGTTCAGCGGGTAATAGCTGAGGTAGGCCATGAGTTCTTCGCCCTTGAGGTCGCGGTTGCCCCGAACGCCGTCAACATCGACGCCGCGTTCGGTGGCGCCGCCGTAGACGCCGAAGCCGAAGCTATGCAGATCCTTCGCCACGACGAGGTGATCGATCGGCGTGGCCATGGTTCCAATGGGCTCAGCCGAGGTGCCGGGAACGGCGCCTGTGAGCGCGACTGCAACTCCGACGAGGACAAGCAGATGTATGCGTTTCATGGCGCGCATCCTAGAGATTGCGGTCTTGGCGGAGCAAGCATATAATTCGCCCCCACGAGTCCGGTTTCTCTGTGGCGCGGCGGGGTTCCCGCCCAGGTCTGAACCGGCGAGATAACAGCGGATGGGATGGGCGGAACATGACGTTGAGCGGCCTTCGGTGCGCAGTCTTGGTGTCGGTGTCGGTGTTCACGGGGTGCTTCCCGTGGCGCGCGCCGGAACGGGTCCGGGAGTTCAATCGGCTGGACGTTGCGCGCGAGGCCCCGGGCGAGGTGCGGGCGCTGAACC
>CAZJBP010000081.1:0-16716 GCA_964544115.1 uncultured Victivallales bacterium
GTCCTCACCAGCGGCCGGCGGACGTTCCGGAACGCGTTCTCGCGCAGAAGCACGCCGGCGACGGTCGTTTCCACCTTGATGCCCACCGAGGTGTGCTCAATCGTGTTGTGCTCCACCACGGCGTCGCGCACCGAGCCAATCAGCTCCACGCGGGCCCCGTTGTGCAGGTGGTTCCGGCGGATCACGCCGCCGCGGGCCATGGCCACGTCCAGCCCGGGAATCTCCTGCCCCGTGATGGCGATCTGAGAGTCGCCGGGCCCCGCGGTGCCCATCCTGCCGACGAGCCCGTTGCCCTCAAGGATCTCATTCTCCAGCATCTGGCAGAACCACGTCGGCTGGAGTCCACCGTAGTTCAGGCCCATGACGCGGTATCCGCTCGCCCGGGCGCAGGTGTTGCCGGCGATGACGTGGTTGATGGAAATGCCGCAGGTCTGGACGGCAATGCCCGCATCGGTGATGTCGTTGCCGATGATGAGGTAGTTCTCCTGCAGGGCGGCAATGCTCACGAGGCTCGACGCATCCGGGTTGACGACCCACGGCCGATCAATCTCCACCGTGCGGCCTTCCTGCCGGACCACCCGCCGCCACTGGCCGGCTCCCCGCCCCTTCATGATGTAGACGCCCATGCCCACCTTGGCCGTCTCAAGCCAGATGTCCTGGTGCCAGTGCTGGCCATCCTTCACGGGGACCACGCTGTGCCGTTCCGCCAGCACGAGTGTGGTGCCTTCGGCGGATTCAATCGGCCCGGCATGGGACCCGCCGCCGCCGTCCGAGGTGATGGCCTCGCGGAAGTGGGCAAAGATCGTCCGGACGCGGTTGTGCGCAAAGTAGAGGTCGTGACAGCTCCGCCAGTCGCAGAACGTGTTCAGGCTGCCGCCGGTGGACGTCAGGTCGGCGCCGATGATGTCGTTGTTCTCGAAGATCAGCCCGTCCGGACCGGAGATGCAGTACCAGCCGAGGCGGCCGTTGTAGATCTGGTTGCCGGTCACGCGGCCGCCCGTCACGGCGGCCAGCACCAGGGACCGCGCGCTGCCGTACAGGTCGCAGTCGGTGACCTCGACATTCTCCCCGCCCAATTGGACCGTGATGCTACCCTCGACCTCGTTGCAGTCCTTGGTCTCGTGGGCGACGCTCTCGCAGAAGCGCCGGTAGGCTTCCTCATGGCCCATCAGCCCCTCATAGCGCATGGCCCGCACCCGGAGGCGGCGCAGGAACACGTTGCCGGCGTCCGGCTTGGTGCCGTCGTCACTGATAATGCCGTCCGCGTAGTTGCGGCATGCGAGCGAGAGGTCCTCCAGCCCGAAGGAGTTGGTACCCCTCACCAGCGCCACCGGCTTGGGCGAGTCCGGCCACAGGAGCTCGACCCATTCGCGCTTCTCGCCGCGCAGAACGGTGAACCGAGGCACCTTCAGCGTTTCGCGAATCTCGTACCGGCCACGCGGGAAGAAGACGATGCCTCCGCCCGCGGCCTGCGCCTCAGCGAGCGCGGCCTGCACCGCTGCCGTGTCATCGGCGAGCCCGTCTCCCACGGCGCCGAAATCCATGACATTGAAGAGAGTCTGCGGCCACGGCGTTGCGTGCTGGACAACAAAGGGAATGGCATCACTCCAGCCGGCCGCCCCACCCCACCCGTTGTGCACCTGCAGCCCGTACTCGCCCGGCGGCACGTCCGCCGGCAGCACCGCCGCCAGCGCGTACGCCTCGGCCTTCTCCACCGGCACATCGATGAACCCCGCGGCGGCAGTTAGCCGGGCGCGAACCTTGCGCGGATTGCCGAGCATGTTCCGGCCGCAGACGCGGAACCGGCCCCCCGGCGTCTGCCGCTTGCCGAGGTCGCCCACCCAGAAGAGGTAGGCCGGGCGATTCAGCAGCGCAGTCGCCCTGCCCGCCCCGGTGCTGATCCGGATGGTGAACGCGTTCGCCTTCCAATCGGCGGGCAGCAACGCCTTCAGGCACTGCTCGCTCCGGTCCACGATACGCAGCTTCTGCATCGGCTTGCCCGGCGCGGGGGACGCCTCGACCACCGCGTCCTCGCTGAACGCGTGTCCCTGGATCATCACCGTATCGCCGGGGCGAATCGGATCCGAGGTCCACAGGATCTCCGGCTTCTCCGCCGCGACCGTCGGGGCGCCGGCCGCCCTCGCGCGCTCACGCGCCTGCTCCCGCTCGATCCGCTCTGCCGTCAACTCGCCCGGCTTCCACCCGTTGATCAGGGCCGGCTCGCGGCGGTAGTTCACGCCCAGCGCGTCCATCCGCCGCGTGTGCTGCCACATGCGCGTCATGAAGTCCGCGAAGTTCCGCCCCGCGGGCGGCGTCCACACCGCCTCCGCGAGCGCGGTTGCCCGGGGGAAGACCTGGAATTCCACGTCGGCCGGCGTCCACATGTATTCGGTCCAGGCATTGCCCTGCGCGCCGAGGATGTGTTTGTGCAGGCTTGCATCGAGGCCGGCCGGTATTGGTTCGTAGCCGTACACATCCTCCAGGGTCAGAACGCCACCCCAGGACTCCGGCTCGCCCGGCGCGGCCGACTGATAGCGGTCGAAGTAGCAGTGGGATCCCGGCGACATGACAGCGTCGTTCCCCGTCTGCGCCGCCCGGACGCCCCCGATGTCGCCGCGCCAGCTCGTCACCGCCGCGCCGGGCGCCAGGCCGCCTTCCACGATCTCGTCCCACCCGATCAGCCGCCGGCCCCGAGCGGACAGGAACCGGTCGAAGTGGCGGATAACCCAGCTCTGCAGTTCGTGCGCGTTGGCGAGGCCATTGGCCCGGATTCGCTCCAGGCACTTCGGGCACTGCTCCCAGCGCTGCTTGCAGCATTCGTCCCCGCCGATATGGATGAAGGTCGACGGGAACAACTCCAGCACCTCGGTCAGCACGTCCTCGAGGAAGGCCATAGTCTGGTCGTTCCCGGCGCAAAAGACATCGGCCTCGATGCCCCACCGCGTGCAGACCTTGAATGGCCCGGGTGTGCAGGCCAGCTCGGGGTAGGCGGCCAACACCGCCAGCGCATGCCCCGGCAGTTCGATCTCAGGCACAACGGTCACGTGGCGCCGGGCTGCATAGGCCACGATGTCCCGCACCTCGTCCTGCGTGTAGAAGAACGGCCCGTACGGCGTGCCATCGCCGTGGTCGCGATCGCCCTTGTGCGGCGACTCGTCCCGCCGGGCGCTTGCCTCGGTGAGGAGCGGGTACTTCCGGATCTGCAGGCGCCAGCCCTGGTCATCCGTCAGATGCCAGTGGAGAACGTTCATCCTGTGGAACGCGATCAGGTCGATGTACTTCTTCACGAAGTCCACGGGCATGAAATGCCGGCTGACGTCGAGGTGCAGGCCGCGCCACGCGAACCGCGGCCGGTCCCAGATCTTCACCGCCGTCGCAGTCCACCCGATCCCCGCCACCGGCGCCGGGCTGTAGATCTCCGCCGGAAAGAGCTGAAGCAGCGTCTGCGCCCCGTAGAACAGGCCCGCCGCCTTGGGCGCGCGAAGGGTCACTCGCCGCGGCTCGACGATCAGTTCGTAGCCTTCATCGCCGAGTTGCGGGTCCGCGCCCTCGGTGCTCAGAAGAATGGCACTGCCCGCCGAAGCATCGGCCGCCGCGCCCGCCTCCTTCACCGTGAGGGTGTAGCCCGTGGCCGGCTTCAGGGCGGCGGCCAAGTGCAGGCCCGCGCCCCGCGCGTCCGCCGCGGCCAGGATTCGCGTGCCGCTGGTCAGTGTGAAGGTGCCGACCCCGCGCTCCATGCGCACGGGCAGAGGCACCACGGCAGGTAGATCAACGTTCTCGTTCATGGCGTGGGAATCTCCACTCTGTAAACCGCCTCCTGGCCCGGCGCCAGCCAGTGCCAGACGGCCACGGTGCCGTCCTCCTCCCGGATCAGCGGATGGTCCGTGCAGTACGCCGCACCCTCGTACTCCCGGCCGTCCCAGCCCCAGGAGTACAGCCGAGTCTTCTTCGGGAACTTCACCAGCACGCGATCGGTCTGCGTCATGCTGTTGTTGACGATCATCACGTAGCGGCGGCCCTGGGCGTCCACGAACTCGCCAATCAGGATCGGCGTGCTGTTGTCGTACGCCGGCCAGACCGTGGTCACCAGCTCGTTGGGCGTCCACGTCTCGCCGCCGCCGAACGCCTTCGGGTAGAAGCTGACCCGCGTGGAGGCGAGCCGGTTGAACAGGTCGCCGTAGTGGCGATGGAAGCTCTTGTGAACGAGGCGCAGGTCGGAATAGGTCTGCGTCCGCTCGAAGAGCTCGTTGACCGGCGAGAAGCGGTAGTTGGCGTGCGGGCGCCGCAGGTAATAGAAAAACCACACGATGCCGTTGGCGCCGGAGGCAAGGGAGGTGTTGAACTGCCAGCGGAGATCGTCGAACGTCGGGCAGCGGTACTGGTTGTGGCCGACGCACATGGGGGTGTTCCAGAAGGGGACGCCGTTGCGCAGGGACGCCTCGCGGAAGAGGCGGAGATTGCGGTAGTAGTCGTCCAGCATCGCCCCCGTTATGGTCATCTGCGTGTAGCAGTCATAGCTGAGCAGGTCGGCCTTGCACTTCGCGATGAAGTCATCCAGGTCCTTCGCCTTGCCTTCATCCGTGCTGGCGCACACCGGCAGCAGGTTGTAGTAGGCGTGGAGGTGCGGCGCCAACTCCCGCTGGATGCGGTGGCACTCGTACATGCCGTCGTTAGCCGCCTCGTCCGCCACGTAGAATCCGAAGAGGGCCGGGTGGTCGCCGAAATCCCGGATGGCCGCCTCGGCCCTGCCCCTGAAGCCCTCGCGGGCGTGACGGCCTTCCGCGTCCGAATCCGCCATGCAGCGCTTGTCCCAGGGTATCAGCTTCATGCCCCGCTGCTGGGCCCAGTCGAGCATCTGGCGCGTGTGGGCCACCTCGCCCGGGTTGTTCGGATCGCAGATCGAGCCCTGCGGCACCGTGAAGCCCGCATCCGCCCACGACTCCACCTCCGCCTCGTTCATGTACTGCCCGTGAAGCTCCAGGCTGGTGTAGTTCCAGAAGCTGATCGGGAACTTCTTCAGGCCGAGGGATGCAATCGCCTTCAACAGTTTCTGCTGCTTCATTTCGAGGTCTCTCCCGGTTCACGGGCCCGGTCGTTGCCGGGCCGACGTAGACGCGTTCGCATGCAACGCCGTCAAACATATCCCACCCGCCACGCTTCGCCAACCCTTGACCGTCTTCTTGTTGGAGATTCCGGTTGCCTTTCCGGGTGGGGTGCACTGTAATACCGCGATTGCAGCGTTGAGGGGCGTGGCGATCTGAAACGGTGTGGAGGGTCAGCGTGAGACGTATAGCGATGTTGTCGGCGCCTTTTTTCGGGGCCTGGCTTCTGGCGAGCTGTTTCCAGCCGGCCCTGGCGGAGGTCACTCTCGGCACCGGGACCGCCTCCCTGTTGGGCGGCGACCTGACGGATCCCGAAGACGATGTGTCGGACCACGGCAACTACGCCGCAGCCGGCACCGAGGAGGCGCAGAGGCCGGACAAGGGTAACTGGGTGACGATGACGTCGTCTCCCAACTCGCCCATGGATAAGGCCCCCCACCAGCGGCACGCCTACCAGGACTGGCAGAACAGCCCGCCCTGCGCGATCTTCCTGAATCACCCGGAGGTCCGGAAGTGGTATCTCGGCTTTCTCGACGGCGGCAACGGCGGACCGACCGAGACGGCGCCCTTCTCGTGCGCGGTTGAACTGTCGAACGCCGTCGCACTGACGCATTTCACCATCACCACTTACCCCGACATGCCCGACCGCGATCCCCTGAAGTGGTCGATTCAAGCCTCCGAAACGGGCAAAGACGGCGACTGGGTGGACATCTACACGTGCGCGGCCACAGACCGGAGCGAAACGCCGTTCAAGGAAGAGACCCGCAACACGACGTTTCTCATCACCTCCTTCACCTCGGCCAACATGGCCAAGATCTGCTCGGCGGAAGACGTGAAGAAGATCACGTCCAAGCTGGGCCCCAAGAGGATTGAGAAGCCGGGCTTCCCGGTTCAGACCAAGACCTACAAGTGGTTTCGCTTCGCCGCTTACTCCTGTTTCAATGAAAACTCACTGACGTATGAGGATTTCAATCGTCCGCCGGGATTTGCGCTGGGCCAGCTCGAGCTCTTCGGGGGCCAGCCGCAGCCCGGAGCCGCCGCCGCTGCGGCGGAGGCGGAGGTGGCTGCCAAGGCGGCGGCGAAGGCAGAGGCCGTCGCAGCTGCGAAGGCGGCGAAGGTAGAGGCCGTCGCGGCAGCGAGGACCAACGCGACGACGGCAACGCCCAGGCAGCCGTCGTCAACCGCCGCGAGAAAGGCCATCCTCCTCACGCCGAAGACGCGGACGACAACCAAGAAGTGAGCCCCCGGCGGCCGCGACAGACGGCGACCTCTTCAAGACACGGGTGACGCAAATGGCACTTTCTCTTCATTCTCTGGACGCAGCCGTGGCGCACGCACAGCGGCTGATGGGCCAGGGCCGCAAGATCCTGGGCCTTGTGGGCAAGCCGGGGAGCGGCAAATCCACTTTGGCGAAGCTCGTCGCCGCGCGGCTCGGAGACAAGGCCCGGGTCGTCCCGATGGATGGCTATCACTTCAGCAACAAGGTGCTGCACGAGCTGGGCCGCGCGAAGCGAAAGGGCGCGGTCGACACCTTCGACGCCCTGGGCTACACGAGGCTCCTGAACCGGATCCGGACGGAGCCGCAGTCGGTCATCTACTACCCCGTGTTCCATCGCGAGATCGAGGAGTCCATCGCGGCGGAAGGCGTGGTGTCGCCCGCTGTGGACCTGGTGATTACCGAGGGCAACTACCTGCTCCATCCGCAGGATAGCTGGGACGGGGTGCGCGACCTGCTCGATGAGAGCTGGTATGTGGATGTGGACGATGACGTGCGGATCGAGCGGCTCGTTCAGCGGCGGCTGGGGCATGGCAATACGCGCGAAGAGGCGATTCACTGGTCGACCGGCAGCGACGAGGTCAATGCCCGGGTCATCGGGAAGACGCGGGAGTTCGCCGACGTCGTGGTCAGCATCGGCGAACTGACGAAGGAATCGCGCTGAACCTGCCCGATCCGGCTCAGAAGGGCAGAAGGGGATCGGACGGGATCGACTGGATTGTGGGGATGTTTCCCCGCAGGTCTGACCTCCTGTGAATCCCGTCGGACTTCGCAAGGATTGCGAAAGCCGTTAGCCTGTGAGGATGTAAATGTCATCCACGTCTGTTGTCGGCGGGAATGGGGTCAGCCTCGAGTCGCTGCTCGAGGACATGGTGGACGGTGGCTCCGTGGCGCGCTGGCCGGATCCTGCCTATACCTGCCGGCAGGCCAGCAGCTACGACCGGCGGCGGAAGGGCCCCGACCAGCCCGATTGGTTCGCCAACAACGACTGCTCACAGTTTGACCAGGTGCTGGAGCAGGACGGCCGCAAGCAGTTTGTCCTGATGGACGCCGAGGGGCCCGGCGCGGTGGTGCGGTTCTGGCTGACCACCAGCGACAAGAAGGCGGGACGCCTTCGGATCTACCTGGATGGCGCCACTACGCCGGTGATTGAGTTTCCGGCCTACGATTTGCTCTCGGGTAGCCTGGACGCCGGGCCAGCCCTGGCCACGGCGCATCCCGGCTACTCGCGCGCGGGCAACGGCGGCAATACCCTATACCTGCCGATCCCATACGCGCGGCACTGCCGGATCACCTGGGAAGAGGCCGACGGTGGTGACATTGCCGGGCCCCGCTTCTATGCGATCAATTACCGGACCTACCCGGCGGGCACGAAGGTCGAGACGTTCTCCCCGGCTGCGCTGCGCGCCGCCGGGGCGACGCTGGAGCGAGTCAACCGGGCTCTGCTCACGCCGCCGGCCATCACGGCCGGCAAAGCCGTAACGCTCGACGCGACGATCGGCCCCGGCGGGCACGCGGCTGTCGAGCTGCCGGACGGCCCGGCCGCCGTGCGAGAGGTGTGCGTCCGCGTCAGCGCCGCGGATGCCGGCACACTGGAGCGGGCGGCGCGGGCGCTGGTCCTCGAGATGACGTGTGACGGCGAGGCGACGGTCTGGTGTCCGGTGAGCGACTTCTTCGGCAGCGGGTACGGGCTGAACGAACTGCGGAGCTGGTATCGGACGGTGGCTCCTGACGGCCTGATGACCTGCCGGTGGGTCATGCCTTACCGCGAAGGGGCCCGCCTGGCGCTGGTCAACCTCGGCCCGGCGACCGTGAAGGTGAACCTGGAGGCTCGAACGGGGCCGTGGGTGTGGGATGCGCGATCGATGCACTTCCGCTCCAACTGGCATTACGAAGCGGACATGAAGACGCCGCCCTTCGTTGACTGGAACTACATCCGGATCAACGGGCGGGGCGTTTATGCCGGCGACACGCTGTCCCTCTTCAACCCCGTTCCCACCTGGTACGGGGAAGGCAACGAGAAGATCTGGGTGGACGGCGAATCGTTTCCGTCTCACATCGGCACCGGCACGGAGGACTACTACAACTTCTCCTGGGCGCCGAAGCCTGTGTTCCAGACACCGTTTGCCAGCGAGGTCCGGATCGACGAGGCGATGACCCAGGGGCACAACGTGCTGACCCGGACCCGGAACCTGGACGGGATCCCGTTCGAGCGCTCGCTCCAGTTCGATATCGAGCTGATGCCGTGGCAGGAGACGCGTCTGACGTATGCCGCCACGACGTATTGGTATGCGCTCCCGGGTGCGGTGTCCAACGTCCGACCGATGCCGCAGGCCGCAACGCGCATCTTCCGGCGCATTACGCCGCTCATCGTGAACATGATGGTGAGCAAGCTC
The DNA here is from genome assembly GCA_964544115.1 of uncultured Victivallales bacterium. GTDB lineage: Bacteria > Verrucomicrobiota > Kiritimatiellia > UBA8416 > JADHWI01 > CAZJBP01. Next base: position 8,775 of record CAZJBP010000081.1, read on the forward strand.
CTGCCCTCCGCCGGCAAACTCGACAACCTGGCGTACCCCGTCAGCATGGCGGGACTGGACTTCAAGCCGCGGAGCTTTGAATCGTTCTGTGACCTGCACGCCGAACTGGGTGCGCGGGCGCCGGAGGACCTGCTGGTCTACTATGCCTGCCGCTTTGAATGCCCCGAGCCCATGAAGATCGCCGCACTGCTCGGATATGACGGGCCGGTAAAGATGTGGATCGACGGCAAGGAGCGCTTCCATGATCCGGATGGCGTCAACCCGGCATTGATCGACAAGGGCCGGGCGGAGGTGGATGTCGCGGCCGGCGTTCACGATGTGCTGGTCGCGCTGGGTTCCAACTGCGGCAAGGCGTGGGGCATCTACCTGCGGCTTGATCGGGTGGATGACGGCTTCACGCTTCCGCGCGTCTTCACAGGAGCATAGCACATGGCATCCGCGCTTTCTGCCGTCACGCTGGAATCGCTGCTTGCGGAGATGCTGGACTGCGCGTCTGTCGCCCGCTGGCCGGATCCGTTCTATACGTGCGTGCAGGCGGACAGCATGGACCGCCGCCGCGTGGCTCCCGATCAGCCCGACTGGTTTGTGAAATCCTGCGAGAACTTCGTCCGCGTGGATGAGGTCGCCGGGCGCAAACAGCATGTGCTGATGGACGTTGCTGGTCCCGGGGCCATCGTCCGGTTCTTTGTGACATCGCACTGCGGAAAGCCCGGCAAGTTGCGGATCTACCTCGATGGTTCTCCGACGCCGGTGCTGGAATACCGGGCACTCGACCTGCTGCAGGGAACGTTCAACCCAGGCACCCCGCTGATGACAACGCAGCCCTGCTATGAGGCCAACAAGTTTGGAGGGACGGTCTCGTATCTTCCCATCCCCTACGCCCGGAACTGCAAGGTGACCTGGGAGGAGCCCGACGGCGGGCCGGCGACGCCCACTGTCTGCTACCAGATCAATTACCGGGCCTATGCCGCAGGCTCCCCCGTTGAGACGCTCAGCACCGATGTCCTGGCCCGCGCCGCCGGCGCGATCCGCCGGACCAACCGCCTTCTGTCCGCGCCCCCGGCGTTTGTCGGCGGAGCCCTGCAGACCGTGGACCAGACGCTCCCCTCTGGTCAATCCTCCTCGCTGAGCCTTCCGAGCGGACCGGCCGCCGTCCGTGAATTCTCCGTCCGCCTCACAGTGGAGGATGGCAAGCAGATTGCACAAGCCATGCGGTCCACAGTGATCTCGGCCGAGTTCGACGGCGAACAGACCATCTGGTGCCCGCTGGGCGACTTCTTCGGGGCGGGCCCTGGCCTCAGCGTGGTCCAGAGCTGGTATCGCGACGTGAGCGCAGACGGGCAGATGGTGTGCCGATGGGTTATGCCCTACGCCAAGGCCGCGACGATCACCTTTCACAATCTATCGGGCCGCCCGGTGGGCGTGCAGGCGGAGATCGTGACAAGCCCGTGGAATTGGGACAGCCGCTCCATGCATTTTCACGCGAACTGGCATTTCCAGGCGGGAATCCAGGTGCCGCCGTGGATGGATTGGAGCTACATCGCGATCAAGGGCAAAGGCATTTACGTTGGCGATACGCTCACAGTCTTCAATCCAATCCCGTCATGGTACGGAGAGGGTACAGAGAAGATCTGGGTCGACGACGACAAGCGCCCCTCCCACATGGGTACCGGCACCGAGGACTACTACAATTTCTCCTGGGCCCCGAAGCCGACCTTCAACCTTCCATTCGCCAGCCATGTCCGCATGGATGAATCCCACACACAGGGCCACAACGTGCTCACCAGGACCCGGAATCTCGACGGAATCACGTTCAGACACTCGCTGAAGATGGACATGGAGGTCCATTCGTGGGAGGCCACGAAGCTGGACTACATCGCGGCCACCTACTGGTATGCGTTCCCCGGCGCGACGTCCAACGTTGATCCTGCTCCGGAATCGGCGAAGCTGGCAATTCCGCGCGTCAAGTACCGGGCCATCACGCCGTTCATTGCGACCATGCTGGTGAGCACACTCCTGCCCGGCGCCGGTAAACTGCACGGCCTGCAGTTCCCGTCTCGCATGGATAGTCTCGACTTCAAGCCGCGGACGTTCGAGGGCGATTTCTGCAACCTGCACGACGAACTGGGCGCGCGCGAGCCCGAAGACTTGCTGGTTTACTACTCCTGCCAGTTCGAGTGCAGCGAGCCCATGGAGATCGCCGCGCTCCTCGGTTATGACGGCCCCGTGAAGATGTGGATCGACGGCAAGGAATGCTTCCACGATCCGGACGGTGTCAATCCGGCAACCGCGGGCAAGGGCAAGGCTGTTGTCCAGGCCACGGCAGGGGTTCACAGCATATGGGTGGCGCTGGGCTCCAACTGCGGGAAGGCCTGGGGTATCTACCTGCGGCTGGAACGATTGGATCTTCCCGCGACCGAGTTCGACGCGGAGGCCTTTGCCGCCCTGGTACTCCCGCGGGTGTTACATTGAACCACAAAAAAGATCATGCGACATGAGTGACACTCAGGCCGAGGCAGAGAAGACGGCGAAAGAGATCGAGCACGTCGCCCGCCTGATCGAGAGCGCACGGGAACTGCGTGAGCGGCTGCAGCAGGATCCGCACCGCCCCATGTATCACCTGATGGGGCCGGAGGATTACAACTGTCCGTTCGACCCGCATGGCTGCATCTACTGGAAGGGGCGCTACCATATTTTCTACCCCTACTTTCCAGGCGGGGTGAACTGCTGGGGCCACGTATCGAGCGCGGATCTCGTCCACTGGACCTGCCACCCGCCGGCGATCACGATGTCTCCCGGCGACGCAGAGCAGCACGCCTACGCCGGCGGATCACTGGTGAGCAGGGACGGCGTCCCGACCCTGATCTACCGGGGTGGCGGCGCCGGAACCTGCATTGCCACCAGCCACGACGACGGGCTCATCCATTGGACAAAACACCCGAACAACCCCGTCATTCCCATTCCCAAAGAGGGAGATCCCGAGTACGGGACGTTCTTCCTGTATGACACATGCGGATGGGTGGACGGAGAGTTCCACTACTCCTTGAGCGGGAATATCATCGATTCGCCACCGAAACCGCAGGTGGTGGGAGACATGGCGTGGCTCTTCCGGTCCCGCGACATGGTCCACTGGGAATACCGCCATCCCTTCTACCAGTCAGACCGGCGCTGGACCGGCCCGGAGGAGGACTGCTCCTGTCCCGACTTCTTTCCGCTGGGCGACAAGCACGTGCTGATGTTCATCAGCCACTTCCGAGGCACCCAGTACTACATCGGCCGTTACGAGAACGAGAAGTTCTACCCCGAACAGCACGGCCGGATGAATTGGCCGGGCGGGGCCTGTTTTGCCCAGGAGACCCTGGTCGACGGCAAAGGACGCCGCATCTTCTGGGCTTGGGCGGTCGACCATCGGACGCGGACGTCGGCCTTGCTCAGCGGGTGGGCCGGTGTGCTGACCTTGCCGCGGGTGCTTTCCCTTGCCGCGAATGGCTCGATGCGGATTGAGCCCGCTGAGGAGTTGGAGGTCCTGCGGTACGATCACCGACGGCACGCGAACATCACGCTCGCCGCCACCTCGGAATGGGTGCCCCCTGACGTGTCCGGCGATTGCCTGGAGATCTCGATGGAGGTGGACCTGGCCCCCGGGAGCGCCTTCGGCGTGAAGGTGCGGTGCTCGCCGGACGGCGAAGAACAGACATCCATCGTGTACGATCCGGCGGCGAGGGCCTTGAGCGTGGATACCCGCCGTTCGACGCTCAACACAGACGTTGTCCAACCGTGGCCCCTTCCCCTCATGGCCTTCTTCACCGACACCCCACTGGAGGACGGGAGAAAGGATGTCCGCGTCCAGGAAGCCCCCCTGGAGCTACCTGCGGGCGGCACCCTGAACCTGCGCATCTTCCTCGACCGTTCAATGCTTGAGGTGTTCGCGAATAGCTGCCAGTGTCTCACGCAGCGGATATATCCTTCGCGGGCGGACAGCATGGGCGTCGTGCTCTTCAGCCGCGGCGGCGAGTCAACGGTACGTCAATTCAATGCGTGGAAGATGCACCCCTCCAACCCATGGTGATACAAGATGAGCGACACTCAGACCGAGGCCGAGAAGACCGCGAAAGACATTGAACACGTCGGCAAGCTAATCGTGAGCGCGCGCGAACTGCGCGAGAAACTGCAGCAGGATCCCCACCGGCCCATGTATCACTTGATGGGACCCGAGGACTACAACTGCGCATTCGATCCACACGGGCTGATCTTCTGGAAGGGCCGATACCACATCTTCTATCCGTTCTTTCCCGGCGGGATCAACTACTGGGGGCACGTGTCCAGCACGGATCTCGTGCACTGGCACTGTCACAAGACCGCGATCAAGATCAATCCCGGCGATCCGGAGAGACACGCGTTCGCCGGCGGCGCGATGGTGAACAGGAACGGCGTTCCCACCCTGATCTACAACGGGCTAGAGGCGGGGGCCTGTGTTGCGACGAGCACGGATGATGACCTGACGAACTGGACGAAGTCTCCGGCCAATCCGGTGATCCCCATTCCCAAGGAGGGCTCCCCGGAGTTCGGCAAGTACACAATGTGGGATGTCTGCGGCTGGGTGGACGGAGATTTTCACTATTGCCTCAGCGGCGGCAATACCAAGGAAGACGGCGATGTGGCCTGGGTCTTCAGGTCACCCGACCTGGTTCATTGGGAGTTTCTGCACAAGTTCTACAAGTCGGATCGGAAATGGACCGGGCCGGAAGAGGATTGCTCCTGCCCCGACTTCTTCCCTATCGGCAAGAAGCACATGCTGATGTTCATCAGCCACGCGCGGGGTTGTCAGTATTACATCGGCCGCTACGAGAACGAGACCTTCTATCCGGAGCAGCACGGCCGCATGAACTGGCCGGGCGGCTCATTCTTTGCCCAGGAGAGCCTGGTGGACGACAAGGGCCGGCGCATCCTGTGGGCCTGGGTGCCCGACCAGCGGACGCGTCAGCGGACCTTGCTCAGCGGCTGGTCGGGGATCTATTCGCTACCACGCGTGCTCTCCCTGGCGAAAGATGATTCCCTGCTGATCGATCCGCCGGATGAACTGAGCGTGCTGCGCTACGACCACCGCCGGCATGAGACGGTGGCCATCGCCGCCGACTCGGAACTGGCGCTCAAGGACGTGAGCGGAAACAGCCTGGAGTTGTCGATCGAGGTCGATATGGCCAACGCGAAGCAGTTCGGCGTGAAGGTGTGCTGCTCGCCGGACGGTCAGGAGCAGACCTCCATCGTGTGTGACCCGGCAGCGAAGACCCTGACGGTGGACACGACGCGGACGACGCTCAGCAAGGAAGTGGTGCAGCCGTTCCCGAACACCTATTTGGCGTTCTACGCCGACAACCCCATTACGGACGGACGGCAGGACGTTCGCGTCCAGGTGGCGCCGTTTGAGCTGAAGAAGGGCGAGACGCTGAAGCTGCGGATATTCCTCGATCGCTCGATCCTCGAAGTCTTCGCCAACAGCCGGCAGTGTGTGACCCAGCGAATCTATCCCGACCGGGCGGACAGCCTGGGCGTTGCGCTCTTCAGCCGCGGCGGCAGCGCCACGGTAAAGCGTCTGGACGCATGGAAGATGAATCCATCCAACCCTTGGTAGGTGCCGCTGAGCACCACATGAGCAGAGCACAAAGCACCGACACCGATACCGTGGAAGGCCGCCGCATGGCGCTGGCGACGGCCCAGGCGCAGCACTTTGTGGACACGCTGGCCGCGACCGAGCCGGTGATTCCCGAGGCAGGGATTCTGGCGGGCCCGCTTCGCCGGACGGTGTCGCCGGAAACTCCCAACCAACTGGGCTGGGATGCCGACAACCTCCACTTCCCCATGGACGTGGGCAACCTGATGCGCCTCGGCTCCGCCGGAATAGCCCGGCGCGCCCTCGCGAACGCCGCCGGGCGACCGGCGGAGCAGGCGCACTATCTGAAGTGTATTGCCGCCACCTACGAGGCCGTCTGCTGCTTTATTGCGTCCCACGCGGCGGCCGCCGAGGGGAAAATCCGAGGCGCCAGCGCCTCCGAGAGACACCGGCTGGAAGCGATAGCGGCCAACTGCCGTGCGCTGAGCGTAGAGCCGCCTCGGACGTTCGCGCAGGCCGTTCAGCTCTTCTGGTTCGTCCACTGCATCCGCGTGACCGGCTGGTCCAGCACCATTGGCCGCCTCGACCAGCATCTGTTTCCATTCTATCGGGCGGACGCCGCCGGTGGCCTCACGCGGGAAGACGCCCTCGAACTCCTCTGCGAGCTCTGGCGCGGCCTCAACCGCCAGGTGCCGCATCCCTCCAACGGCCTCATGAATCTGATGGTCGGTGGGCAGGACGCCGCAGGGAACGATGCCGCCAACGAGGTCTCGTACCTGCTGATCGATACGGCCATTCGCGTCAACGATACGAACCCCTTCGTCAGTGCGCGCGTCCACGCCCGCACGGAGAAAAGGTTTCTCGACAAGGTTATTGAGCTGCAACTCGTCGGACACGGCCAGGGGACGGTCTACAACGATGAGCTCATCATCCCGTCCCTTGTTCGGTACGGCCTTCCGCTCGAGCTTGCGCGGAACTATGCGAACGACGGATGCAACGAGATCACCATCGACGGTCAGTCCACGATATGCCTGTGGATCGTGGACGCTTTGAAATGCCTGGAGGCGGCGCTTTTTGACGGCAAGGAGAACCCTTCCGCGCACCAGGCGCCCCGTCGTCTCCTGCTCGCCACGGAGCAGCCCCTGAATCTCGTCGATCAGGCCTACACCGGGTTTCAAAGCGGCGCCTTCAACGCCATGCGTTCCTTTGATGAGTTCCTCGAAGCGTTCATGCGGCAGTACCTTCACCACATCGATCGCGCCCTGAGGGATCAGGGCAACCTCATGAAGCAGTTCGCGGCCAACGGCGTCAGCTCGCCGCTGATGGCCGGGACCTTCGCCTCCGTTCTGGAGTCGGGCCTCGATCCGCACCGCGGCGGGGTTGAGGTCATAGAACAAGTGGTGTTCCTGGGGTCTCTGGGCACCGTGGCCGATGGCCTGGCGGCCGTCAAGAAGGTGGTCTTCGAAGAGCGGGCCTGTGCGCCGGAGCAGCTGTTAGAGGCTCTGGCGGCCGACTGGAAGGGGCACGACGCCTTGCGCGCCCTCTGTCGGGCCGCTCCTAAGTTCGGCAACGACGACGACGATGTTGACCTGATCATCGCCGACGTGATCCGGCGGGCCGTCGACCACATGAAGCGGGCGCCGTCGTTTTCCGGGCTCCCCGTATGGCCGTGCCTCTTTAATCATGCGTTTGTGAACTCAGCCCAGATGTGCGGCGCGACACCGGACGGCCGCCGCTGGATGGACCCGGTCGGTGAGCATTTTTCGCCCACACCCGGCTGCGCCGTACATGGGCCCACGGCCGTCATTCGCTCGGCCACGAAAGCGCCGCTGGCGGATTGCGTCGGGGTTGCGATCTTCCACATCGGCCTGGCGCGGTCGCTGGCGCCGCAGGGCGAAAGAAGCCGGGCGCTGATCGAGAACCTGATCCGCACGGCCTTCCGCCTGGGCGCCACGGTCATTAACGTCGCCATTTATGATGTCGCCACACTCAAAGAGGCGCGGCTGCATCCGGAGAAGTACCCCGACCTGATCGTCAGGGTCTGGGGCTATTCGGCCCGGTTCACCAGCCTGTCCGGCGACATGCAGGACCACATCATCGCGCGCGCGATCCAGGGAGCCGCGTAGGGACAGCATAATAGTCCGCAGCACCCCTTCAGGGCGCGGATGGACAGGTCATGGGCATGCGTTCCCAGGGCGTTGCCCTGGGCTATGGAACAGCAGGCCTTCAGCTGCCGGGCGCACCCCGAAGGGGTGCCATTCGATAGCCAGGGGCGGAGCCCCTGGACAAGGAGAAGAACGAACAACGAATGCACCCTGAAGGGGTGCAACT
>CAZJBP010000082.1:0-16524 GCA_964544115.1 uncultured Victivallales bacterium
CCCTATACTCCGGCCTCCGGCGGATCAGCACCGTGGAGATGAAGATCCTCACCGCCGAGGAGCCGGTGGAATACGACATCGAGGGCATCGTCCAGGTGCCGATCAACGAAACGACCGGCAACACGTTCCCGATCGTGCTGCGCGCGTTCCTGCGGCAGGACCCGGACGTGATGATGATCGGTGAAATCCGCGACCTGGAAACGGCCCAGATCGCCATCCAGGCCTCCCTGACCGGCCACCTGGTGTTCAGCACGCTGCACACCAACGACGCCGCCGGCGCCATCACGCGCCTGATCGAGATGGACGTGGAGCCCTACCTGCTGTCCTCGACGATTGAGGCGGTGCTGGGGCAGCGGCTGGTGCGAACCATCTGCGAGAAGTGCAAGACGGCGTACAAGCCCGACGACGAGATCCTCGAACGGCTGGGGCTGACGCGCTCCGATGTCGGTGGCCGCGACTTCTGTTACGGGCGGGGCTGCTCCCACTGCAACGAAACCGGCTACCGCGGCCGCAAGGGCCTCTATGAATACGTGCAGGTGACGGATGCCATTCGCGACCTGATCAACGTGCGCAGCCCGACGTTGATCATCCGCGAGAAGGCGGTCGAGCAGGGCATGCGCACGCTGCGCGAGGACGGCATCCGCAACATCCTGGACGGCAAGGCGACCGTGGACGAGGTCCTGAAGTACACGTAGCCGCGAGAGCCGGGATACCGGTCTCTTCCCCGGAGGAAACACAACGATGGAAAAGCTCACAATTGTTGGAACGGGACCCGCCGGGCTGACGGCCGCCGTCTACTCGGCGCGGGCCGGATTGTCCCCGCTGGTGATCGAGGGGCTGCAGCCAGGCGGCCAGCTGACCACCACGACGGAAGTCGAAAACTACCCCGGGTTTCCCGAGGGAATCGACGGCACGACGCTCGTTCAGCGCATGCGCGAGCAGGCCGAGCGGTTCGGCGCGCGATTCATGTCCGGCGACGTGACGGGGTCCGACCTGGGAGTCCGTCCTCTGAAGATCGTTGTCGGCGGCGAAAGCACGATCGAGACGATGAGCCTCATCATCGCCACCGGCGCCAGCGCCAAGTACCTCGGGCTGGAGTCGGAGCAGAAGCTCCTCGGCCGCGGCGTGACCGCCTGCGCGACCTGCGACGGCGCGTTCTACCGGAACCAGCCGGTGGCGGTGATCGGAGGCGGAGACACGGCCATGGAGGAGGCGCTGTTCCTCGCGCGCCTGTGCTCCCGGGTGACGGTGATCCACCGCCGCGACCAGGTGCGCGCGTCCAAAATCATGGGCGACCGCGCCCTGTCGCACGCCAAGATCGACTTCATCTGGGACACGGTGGTGGAGGAGGTCCTGGGCGTGGAGAAGAACGAGGTCACCGGGTTGCGCCTGCGCAACGTCAAGACCGGCGTCATCTCCACTCTCGCCGTGCCAGGCGTCTTCATGGCCATCGGGCACCAGCCCAACACGGCGGCCTTTGCCGGCGCGCTGGACCTGGACGACAAAGGGTTCATCCGCGCGCACCACAGCCGCACCAACATTGACGGCGTCTTTGCGGCCGGCGATGTGCAGGACCCGATCTTCAAGCAGGCGGTGACGGCCGCCGGCTCCGGGTGCATGGCGGCGCTGGAAGTCGAACGGTACCTGTCGGGTCTGAACCAGTGAGCCGTGCCGCAGGCAAACGGGGGGAGGGGACGCCGGACGCAGCGCGGTCCGAGTGGCAGTCCTATCGCCGCCTGCTGGTCTGGGTGCGACCCTACTGGCCGCGCCTGCTGGCCGGGCTGTTGTTCGGCGTGCTGTACTCCGCAGCCAACGGCGGCTTCGTCTGGGTCATCAAGAACGGTCTTCGCGAAGTGTTTCAGACCGGCAACCGGCCGATGGGTGTGTTCTTTCTGGCCGTGGCCCTGTTCTTCCCGCTGGCGGCTTTGGCGCGCGGGTTCTGCGACTACGTGTCCACGTACGCCATCCAGTGGGTCGGCCGCCGCGTCGTGATGGACCTCCGCAACGCCATGTTCCGGCACATCCACGACCTGTCTGTAGGCTACTTCACCCAGAGCCGGACCGGCGACCTGATCTCCCGCGTCACCGGAGACACCAGCATGGTCGAGCACGCGGTGTCGACCATCCTCGCCGACGTGGCCAAGCAGCCGGCCACCCTGCTGTTCATGGTCGTGGCCGTGTTCGTGCTCGACGCGCGCCTGGCTGTCGTCAGCCTCGTGATCTTCCCCGTCATCGTGGTGCCGGTGCTGGCGTTCGGCCGACGGGTGCGCAAGGCCTCCCGCCAGGGGCAGGAGCGCATGGCCGACCTGGTGTCGATCGTGCAGGAGAGCGTTTCGGGCACGCGCATCGTGAAGGCCTTCGGCATGGAGGAGCACGAGCTGCGGCGCTTCTCCGAGCAGACCCGGGCCTTCTTCGGGCGGGCGATGCGGGTCACGCGCGCCAGCGCGGGGGTCGAGCCGGTCGTGCTCCTCTTCGCCTCGGTCGGCGTGACGCTGCTGCTGTGCTACGTCCGCCTGACCTCGATGCCGATGGACCGCTTCTTCGCCTTTATCGCCGCCTACTTCATGATGTACGAGCCGGCCAAGCGACTGAGCAAGATTCATGTCCAGATCCAGCAGGGCTCGGCCGCCGCCGACCGGATCTTTGAGGTGCTGGACACCAAGAGCGCGGTCTGCGACGCGCCGGCGGCCCGGCCGTTGCCCCTGCCCGTGCAGGAGATCGTGTTCGACCGCGTGGACTTCACCTATGGCGACGAGCAGGTCCTGAAGGGGGTCAGCCTGCGCGTCGTCGCCGGCGAGAAGATCGCCCTGGTCGGGAGTTCCGGCGCCGGGAAGACCACGCTGGTCAACCTGCTGCCCCGCTTCTACGACGTCACGGGCGGCCGCATTCTGGTCAACGGCACCGATGTGCGGGCGTTCACGCTGGCCTCCCTGCGCGGCGCGATGGGCCTGGTGACTCAGGACACGTTCCTGTTCAACTTGAGCGTGGCCGAAAACATTGCCTACGGAACGCCGGGCGCCGACCGCCGCGCCATCGAGGATGCCGCGCGCCGGGCGCATGCGCACACGTTCATCCTGAGCCTGCCCAACGGCTACGACACGGTGATTGGCGAACGCGGCGTCCGCCTGTCGGGCGGGCAGCGCCAGCGGCTGTCGATTGCGCGGGCCATTCTGCGCAATCCCCCGATCCTGATTCTGGACGAGGCCACCAGCGCGCTGGACACCGAGTCGGAGCGGATGGTGCAGGCGGCGATTGACGAGCTGATCGCGGGTCGGACGGTGTTCGCCATCGCGCACCGCCTGTCGACCATCGCCAACTGCAATCGCATCCTGGTGCTCGACGGCGGCCGCGTCGCCGAGGAGGGCTCGCACGCGCAGTTGCTGGCCGCCGGCGGCCTGTACCGCCGTCTCTACGACCTGCAGTTCGACATGGCTCCGGCGGCGCCCAGGCGTGGGGGTGTGCCCGAGGGGAGCGACGGGGCTGGGGCTGCAGCTTCCGTCGGGATGGGGGCTGGATGAAGTCGTTTCGCCGCGAGCTTTGGTTTCAGACGGCGGCGCGGCGCGAGTTCGTCAACATCACCGGGCAGGTGGCGGCCTGCCTCGCCGAGAGCGGCATCCGGGAAGGCCTCGCGCTGGTCAACGCCATGCACATTACCGCGTCAGTCTTCATCAATGACGACGAGTCCGGTCTGCACGCCGACTTCGAGCGCTGGCTCGAACGGCTGGCCCCCGAGAAACCCTATTCTCAGTATGCGCATAACGGCTCCGAGGACAACGCGGACGCTCACCTCAAGCGCTCAGTCATGGGGCGCGAGGTGGTGGTGGCGGTCACCGCGGGGCAGCTCGACCTCGGGCCGTGGGAGCAGATCTTCTACGGCGAATTTGATGGCCGGCGCCGCAAGCGCGTTCTGGTGAAGATCATCGGCGAATGAAAACCAGCGACTTCGATTACGATCTGCCGTCGGAACTCATCGCGCAGGAACCCCCGGCCGAGCGCACGGACGCACGGATGATGGTGCTGGACCGCCGGACGGGCGCCTTCAGCGATCACACCGTCCGCGAGCTGCCCGACTTTCTCCGCGCGGGAGACCTGCTGGTCATGAACGAAACGCGGGTGATCCCGGCCCGGCTCTTCGGCCGGCGCGTGGACACCGGCGGAAGAGTCGAGGTCCTGCTGGTGGAGGAGCGCGAGCCGCAGCTCTGGGAGGCGATGTACCGGGCTGCCGGCCGGCCTCGTCAGGCCCTCGATCTTCAGTTCGAGGGTGTCGGTCCGGCGTGCGTGGAGGGGGTCGATCGCGGACGGGTTTTGCTGCGGTTCCCCGCCGGGACGCCGGTGTCGGAGCTGATCGAGGCCCACGGTTCCGTGCCGCTGCCCCCCTATATCCGCCGGGAGCCCGGGGCGGCCACCTCCGCAGCCGACCGGGAGCGGTACCAGACCGTGTACGCGCGACACTCCGGGGCCATCGCGGCTCCGACGGCGGGGCTGCACTTCACCGAGGGCCTGCTGGAGGCCTGTGAGCGCCGCGGCGTGACGCGCACGGCCGTGACGTTGCACGTCGGGCCGGGCACGTTCAAGCCCGTGGCCTGCGACGACGTTGGGGAACACGAGATGGAGTCTGAGCGCTACGTGATCGGCGACTCCGCCGCCCGGTGCATCAACGACGTTGACCGCGCGAGCGGGCGTATCGTGGCCGTGGGGACCACGACCGTGCGCGCCTGCGAGAGCGCGGCCCTGCAGACCGGCCGCGTCGAGGCCGGGTCGGGGAGGACCTCGCTGTTCATCCGCCCCCCGTTTCCCTTTCGCGTGACCGACGGCCTGCTGACGAACTTCCACCTCCCGAAGTCGACGCTGCTCATGCTCGTCTCAGCGCTGGCGGGGCGTGAGCGGGTCATGGCCGCATACCGCGCCGCCGTGGCTCGTCGCTACCGCTTCTACAGTTACGGGGACTGCATGCTGGTCCTGTAGATTCGGTTCTGCAGAATCCTGAAACATCACGGAAGGTGAGCTTGACCGTTTTTCACAGTTTCTGCTATGCTCTCCACAGACTGTTGGAGTCGTCAGCACTTGCGCTGGCGGCCGGTAGGGGTAGGTCGTGCGGCCTGCGGGGCACGCAAAGAGGGATGCAGCCGAAGGAGATATGATATGAAGAAGATTCTCAACCGCTTCCGGTGGAACGCGTTTACCCTGATCGAGCTGCTGGTCGTGATCGCGATCATCGGCATTTTGGCCGCCCTGCTTCTGCCGGCCATTGCCCAGGCCCGTGAGCGCGCCCGCCGCATCTCCTGCGCCAACAACCTCAAGCAGATCGGCCTCGGCATCAAGATGTACGCCGGCGACCATCGCGAGCAGTTCCCGGCCTCGGTCAAGGGCGCCAGCCGCTACCTGGCCCATCAGGCCAAGCTGTTCACCTGCGCGAGCGACAGCGCCCGCACGCCGACGAATGAGATCGTCGACATGACCGCGGACAACAACAGCTACGGTTACCGCGTCTACGACGTTGATTCCAGTGGCCTGCGCATGAGCGAGAGCTCCCAGCCGAACCAGCTGCTCATGTGCGACAAGAACGGGACGGACGACCTTCCGACCTCGGACGTCGAAGGCGCGGCTGCCTGGGGTGGAAACCACAAGGGTGCGGGTGGGAATGTCATGTTCGTGGATGGCCACGTCGAGTGGTACAACTCCTTCGATGCCACCGAGAGCGGAACGCTCGACAACGACGAGTGGGAGCGGATGACGGCCACAGGTGGCGTTGCAGCGACGGTGTGGGAAGACGACGCCGCCTGGTAAGGGCGCGACGCGCTGATTTGTTTTCGGACGGGGGAGCGGTTAGCCGCTCCCCCGTTTGTTTATCCAGGGGGTGCGCTGCCAGGGAGCGTGGCGTCCATGCTTCTGGTGGCGTTCGCCGAAGGCGTGCGCTATGGTGCGTCTCGTGAGCGAACGGAAGGACACCAAGAACGCTGAGCGGCCCGCCGTGGCGCGCGTGGCGGTGGACGGTGCGGTGTGCGATCGCCTCTTCGACTACGCCATTCCCGCCGAGTTTTCACAAGCGGCGCAGTTGGGCGTCCGCGTCAAGGTTCCGTTTGGCGCCCGGACCACGACCGGCTATATCGTGGAGTTGGCGGCTCGTTCTGAGCATCCCGCGCTCAAGTCCCTGCTGTCAGTCGACAGCGAGCCGCCGTTCATTGATGACGACCTGCTGAAGCTGTGCCGGTGGATGGCGGAGTACTACTGCGCTCCCATCGAGACCTGCGTGCGCACGGTCCTCCCGGCTCCGGTAAGGCGCTCGGGCGCACGCTTCCGTGAGCAGGTGTCCGTGAGCCTGGGCACGCCGCTGCCCGCCGCCGCGGCGGAGGCGCTGCGCGCGCGCGCGCCGAAGCAGGCCGATCTGCTGAACGCGCTTCGTGCAGGCCCGGCGGTGTTGTCCGAACTCCTGCGGAAGACGGGTGCGGCCCGCTCCGCATGCCAGGCGCTGGTCCGCAAGGGGCTGGTGGTGCTGTCCTCCGACGTATCCCTGAGGGATCCATTGGTCGGCCGCACGATCCTGCCGACCCAGCCGCTGCCGCTGATGGCCCAGCAGGAGGAGGCGCTGGCCCTCATCCGCCGGGCGATCGACACGCGGGACCCGCGCGTGGTGCTGCTCTACGGCGTGACGGGCAGTGGCAAGACGGAGGTCTACCTGCAGGCGCTGGAGTATGCCCGCCGGCAGGAGCGCGGGGCGATCATGCTCGTGCCGGAAATCTCGCTCACCCCGCAGACGGTGGAACGCTTCGTGGGCCGGTTCGGGCCGCACGTGGCCGTCTTGCACAGCCACCTGTCTGAAGGCGAGCGGCATGACGAGTGGCACCGCGTGCGCAGCGGCGCGGCCACCATCGTGGTCGGCGCGCGGTCGGCGGTGTTTGCGCCCGTACGCCGGCTGGGGCTCATCCTCGTCGACGAGGAGCACGAGCCCTCGTACAAGCAGGAGGAGGCGCCCCGCTACCACGCTCGCGACGTGGCCGTCATGCGCGGGCACATGCTGGGGTGTCCGGTCGTGCTGGGGTCCGCCACGCCGTCGATGGAGTCCTGGGCCAACGCCACCAAGGGCAAGTACGCCCTGGCCCGCATGCCTGCCCGGGTCGATCACCGCAGCATGCCGCACCTGCGCGTGGTGGACATGCGCCAGGCGGCCGAGGAGTCCGGGCAGCCCGGCGTCTTCTCGCGCGAACTGCTGGACGCGATCCGCCTGCGCCTGGACCGGGCCGAGCAAACCATCCTCTTTCTGAACCGGCGCGGCTACGCCTCATCGCTCATCTGCCGCAAGTGCGGCTACGTCGCGGGCTGCACCCAGTGCAGCATCTCCTGCACCTACCACCGGCACGATGAGAGCCTGAAATGCCACATGTGCGGCGCCATGCAGAAGGTCCCCTCCCGCTGTCCGGCCTGCGGGGATCCCGAATTCAAATACACCGGCGTGGGAACCCAGCGGGTCGAGCAGATTGTTCGCACGTGTTTTCCCAAGGCGCGCATCGAGCGGATGGATGCCGACACCACGGGGGCCAAGGGCTCTCATGAGCGGCTGCTCGGCGACTTCCGATCGGGCCGGATCGACATCCTTCTCGGCACCCAGATGATTGCCAAGGGCCTGGACTTCCCCAACGTGACGCTCGTGGGGGTGATCTACGCAGACCTCAGTCTGCATCTGCCGGATTTTCGCGCCGGCGAGCGGACCTACCAGCTGCTGGCCCAGGTGGCCGGCCGGGCCGGACGGGGCGATATCGCGGGTGAGGTCATCGTCCAGACCTACACCCCGTTCCATCCGGCGGTGCAGGCGGTGCGCAACCTGGACTTCGAGAACTTCATCGCGCAGGACATGGAATTCCGCCGCGACCTGGGGTATCCGCCGTTCGGCCACCTGGTCTGCCTGGGTCTGCGCAGCTTGTCCGAGGAACGGGTGGCCGCCTACGCCGCACGGGTGCAGAAGGCCCTGGCGTCGGCCGCCGGCCCGGAGGTCACCGTGGGCGATCCCGCTCCCGCGCCGATCGCGCGCATCAAGGGGTGGTACCGGTACCAGATCCTGCTGCGATCAAGAACGGTGCGCGCAGTGACCGTTCCGCTGGTGTCGGTTCTGCGCGAGAACAAACTCCCGTCCGACGTTCACGGCGCCATCGACGTGGACGCCGTCAGCGTCCTGTGATGCCCGCCATCATCCGCATCAGGGCGTCCTGCGTCGCCTGACCGCGGGGCAGCTCCCCCGCGACGCGGCCGTGGCGCAGGACCATGATGCGCGTGGCGAGGTTCACGATCTCCGGCAGTTCGCTGGAAATCAGCAGGATCCCCACGCCCTCGCGCGCCAGCTCATCGATCAGCCCATGGATCTCGGCCTTCGCGCCTACGTCCACGCCGCGCGTCGGTTCATCGATCAGCAGCACCGCGCACCGCGCGGCCACCCAGCGGGCGATGACCAGCTTCTGCTGGTTGCCGCCGGACAGGGAGAGGGCCGGCGTATCCATGTGCGGGGTCCGGACCCGCAGGCGGAGCCGGAAGTGCTCGGCCAGTTGCCGCTCTTCCCTCCGGCGAACCCATCCCGCCCGGGCAAAACGATCGAGGAAGGGAAGGGTGATGTTCTCCCTCGCGCCCATGCCGAGGACCAGGCCGTGACGCTTGCGGTCCTCGGGGATTAACCCGAGGCCATGGCGCATGGCCTCGCGCGGCGAGCGCGACATCCGCTCTTCGCCCTGCACCCACACCTTTCCGCTCGCCGCCGGGTCCAGACCGAAGAGGGCCTCGGCCAGTTCGGTGCGTCCCGCGCCGACCAGCCCGGCGATGCCCAGCACTTCCCCGGCGCGGAGGCTGAAGGAGATATTGTGGAGGCAGCCCGGGCTCGACAGGCCCTCCACCCTCAGGACGTCCCGGCCCGGCGGGTGGTCGAGGTGGCCGGGGAAATAGGCCTGCAGGGAGCGGCCGATCATGTCCGCCACCAGCGTGTCGGTCGTGAACTGGCCCACGGGTCGCGTCGAGATGTGCCGGCCGTCGCGCAGGACGGTCACCGTGTCGCACAGGCGGAAGATTTCCTCGAGGCGGTGGGAGACATACAGGAGGGTGGCGCCTTCAGCACGCAGGCGGTCGATCAGGTCGAAGAGCCGCTCGGCCTCGCCCTGCGAGAGGCTGCTGGTCGGTTCGTCGAAGACCAGCACGCGGGCCCCGCCCGCGATGGCGGCGGCCACCTGCACGAGCTGCTGCTGGCTGACCGGCAGGTGCCCCAGGGTCTCATCCGGGCTGACCTCCGACCCCACCCGCCGGAGCCAGCGGGCGGCCTCCTCCCGCAGGTCGCGCCGCCGCACGACGCCGCAGCGTCGCGGCATGCGGCCGAGTAGCACGTTCTCAGCGACCGACAGGTTCTCGCAGAACAGCAGCTCCTGGTGCACCATGCCGACGCCGGCCAGCATGGCGTCGCGGGGCGACCGGAATTGAGCCGGTCGCCCGCCCACCTCCATGCGCCCCTCGTCCGGCGTGTACAGGCCGGCCAGGATCTTGCCGAGGGTGCTCTTGCCGGCGCCGTTCTCGCCGACGAGCGCGTGGCATGATCCCGCGCGCACCTCCAGCGACACGCCGTCCAGCGCCCGCACCCCGGGAAAGCTCTTGCCGATGCCGTCGAAGCGGACAGCCGGTGCGGTCGCGGCCACGGTCACTTCTTCAGGTACTCCTCAGGCACGTCCTCGAAGCCCCACGCCTTCAACTGGCGCGCCCAGTCGCCCAGCGTCTCACTCGTGACGCGGATCAGTTCCATTCGATTGATGACAGGCACCTCTTTGCCGAGGACCATCTTGTCGACGATCAGGCCGACGGACACGTAGCCCCACTGGTAGGTGGGCTGGGCAAGGAGCACGGGGGCGATTCCCTTGTCCACGTAGGCCAGCTGCGCCGGCAGGGCGTCGACGGCCACCACCTTGACCTTGGCCGGGTCCAGGTCGGTCAGCAGGGTCTTGGTGAACAGCGGCCAGCCGCCGATCATGGCCCAGCCGGTCACGTCCGGGTAGGCCTGCATCACCCGCAGCACCTCGGAGGCGGCATCCTGCGGCGTCTCGGCGTGGTAGAACGTACCGGCGATCTTGATGTTGGGGTGGTTGGTGGCCTCCAGCATGACGCCATCCACGCGCTTGCGCAGGTTCGGCGCGTTCTGGTTGCCCGCCAGGATCGCCACGCTGCCCTTGCCGCCCATCTGGGCCGCCAGTTCCTTCATGACGGCCGCGCCGCAGGTCAGGTCGTCGGTGCCGTAGAAGGCAAAGCGCTTGGATTGGGGGGCATCGCTGTCAAACGTCATGACCGGCACGCCGCGGGCCACGGCGTCGTCGATCGCGCCCGTCACCTTCGCGGCGTCCGAGCAGGAGATCAGGACCGCGTCCGCGCCCTCGTTCACCGCCTGCGCCAGGCGCTGGGCCTGAACCTGCCCATCCTCAACGGGCGGCGTCCGCCAGTCGATGGTGATGGCCTTGCCGGTCTTGGCCGACAGCTCCTTGGCGGCGGCCTCTGCACCCGTCCGCGCCGATAGAAACACAGGGTTGGTCGAGCTCTTCGCGATCAGGGCGATCTTCAGGCCCTGCTTCGCCTTGGCCGCCGGCCCCGCCGTCGCGGCCGGTTCCGCCTGCCGCCCGCATCCGCCCGCCACCAGTGTAACCGCCGCCACCAAGCCAGCGACGCCCATCCATCCGCCTCTTCTCATCGTCTTCATGCCTGTTGCTCCTTCTCTTTACCTGTTTGCGGGCCGCTCGCGCTGCCGTCTCCCGCGGGCTGTCGCGCCCGGCGGGTGGCCACGCCCCGGCTCACACGGTCCAGCACCACGGCCACGATCGTTGCGCAGCCGATGATGATCCACTCGTAGTTCTGGTCGAAATGGAGCGTGCGGATGGACTGCCGGATCAGAACGATCAGCAGGGCCCCCAGGGCCGCGTTGGTGGCGAAGCCGCGTCCGCCGCTGAGGCTGGCGCCGCCGACGACGGCCGAGGCGATGACGTACAGCTCATAGCCCGTGGCGTCGCCACAGGACGCCGATCCGTAGTAGCCGCCGCCCACGAGCGCCGCCACGCCGGCCAGCAGCCCGGAGATGGCGTAGACCGTCACCAGCACGCGGCCGACCCCGATGCCGGCATAGCGGCAGGCATCGACGTTTCCGCCCACCGCGTAGATGTAGCGCCCCGAGACCGTGCGGCTCATGAACAGCGCGCCCAGCACCGTGACGACGGTCATGACCAGCAGCGGCACGGGGTAAAGGGCCGCGGGCAGGCCCAGGTTGGCCTTGATTACGCTTGTGACGGGCGTCGGCAGGAGGATGCTCTCCGCCCGGCTGGCCACGAAGGCCACGCCGCGAAAGATCCACATGCTCCCGAGCGTGATAATGAAGGGGTGAACGCGCAGTCCAACAGTCAGCAACCCGTTCAGCAGGCCGCACGCCAGCCCCAGCAGGGGGCAGAGCAGGAGGGCGGCGGCCACGAGGGCCGGAGGCGACAGGCTCTGCGCCAGCGCCCGCAACGCCAGGGCGGTGAGGACGCCGCTGAACGCGTAAATCGACCCCACGGACAGGTCAATGCCGCCGGAAACGATTACCAGGGTCATCCCCACGGCCATGATGGCGAAGAAGCTGGTGTCGGTGGCGGTCTGGATGAGCGTGTGCGTGCTCAGGAAGTTGTTGCGGACGCGGCCGGTCTGGCGGTCGGTGTGCGACCCCGCGAAGAGGGTCAGCAGGACGACCAGACACAGAATCACGGCCAGCAGGCCCGATTGGGGCCCCAGCGCAGAAAGCCATGATCGCGGCCGAATCATGGTGCGCAACATCCGAAATTCCGCTGTGACACGCAACACCCAAATGCACAGGGAGTTGACCCCACGCGGCGGGATGGTGTAGCTATGGAGCCGTCATGCGTGGCTCGCGGCGTCGGTGGAGCGCGACGCGGTGTGACGGGAGGCGATCGACATGCGAACGGTGTGTGTGCTGGCGGTGGCGGCAAGCGTCCTGGGAAGCGGGTGCAGCTCTCTGATGGTGTCGCAGGATGAGGAGATGCGGCAGGATGCGGAGATCGATCGCCTGAAGGCCGATATGGTGAGGCTTCAGGGCCAGGTGTCCGAGCTGGCGCAGGTTCAGGACCGGGTGGCGTCCGATGTAGCCGCGCTCCAGTCCGAGCAGTCGGCAAAGTCCCGGGCTATCGATGCCCGCCTGGGGACCGTTGAGCGGACCGTGGGTGATGCCGCCGGCGAGCGCGAGCGCCTGCGCCAGTCGATCGTCTCAGACGTGAGCCAGAAGGTCAGCACGCTGATCAAGACGTCCGCGCCCGCAGCGCCGCCGGCGCGCGCGGAGAGCGGCTATGAGCACATTGTGAAGTCTGGCGAGACGATGTCGGCCATCGCCACGGCCTACAAGGTGAACGTGAACGCCATCATGCAGGCCAATGGGATCAAGAATCCCAACTCCCTACGCGTCGGTCAGAAGCTGTTCATTCCGGAACACTGATCCGCCAGGCCACGCCCTCGTCCGCCCCGACGGGTGCGATGCTCAGCTCGAAGGATCGCGATCCCCGCTGCGGTCCGGCGGTGAAACGGCCGGGGGCCACGGGGACCGGCCGTTCAGCGGCCACTGCCTCCTGAGGAGACGACGGCGCCGGCACGGTGGGTGCGGCCGCAAGGGAAGGCGCGGGGACGGTCGCCGCCTTGAGTTCGCTCCGCAGGCGCAGGTTGTCCTGCTGGAGCTGCCGCAGGATGTCCTTGGATCGGTCCATGTCGGTCTGCAGGGATTCAGTCTGCTGTTTGATCGTGACCTGAGCCTCTGTCAGGCTCTGCTTGTCGCGGCCGATATCCTCGCGCAGCCGCCGATCGCGCTGGGACAGCTGCTCCATCGCCTCGTCGACCTTCCGCGCCGCGCGTGTGGCCCGGCGTTCTGATCCTCCAATATCCCGCTGCAGCGTGGCGAGGCCTGCCTGGACGGGCCGCATATAGGATAGCGCGGCCACCACGCCGGCTGCGATGACGATGATCAGGACGCCTGCGAACGCGGCCGAGAGCATGATCATGCGGTTGCGAGACCGGCGCCGCTCGGCGTCTAGGAACTGCTGAAACGCCTCCAGCACCGGCATGGACTCGGTGTTGGCGGTCTCCAGGCCGGCCGCCTGCCTCTGGGCCAGGGCGTGGGGGGTGAAGTCCGGCAAGGGCGGCGGGATAGGGGGGGTGGCCGGCGTGGCCTGCGCATTAGGGTCAAACTCGTTCGGGCTATTCGTCATGTCGGGGTCTCCTATTTCGATTTTATCCATCGCTTGATTTCTTCCTGCGCCTGCTTCTCCAGGTTTCGCAGGGGGGTGTCGGAGGGTCGGGGCACCGGCGGACGGCGTGGCTCCTGCTCGGAAGCGGCCGAGAGCCGATCGTGCAACTGGCGCGCCACCTGGACGGCCTCATGGCAGCTGGCCTGAAGCTGGTCAATCTTGCGCTGCAGCACCAGCTCGCGTTTCTCCCACGCCTGCGTCTCTTCCTCCAGCAGCCGGACCTGCTGCTTCAATCCCTCGTCCAGTTCCCGCTCCCGCAGGGCTGACGCGGAGAGTGCTTCCCGGTTTGCCTGCTGCTCCTTGATCATGGCCTCTTCCGCATCGCGATGTGCGGCCGCCAGCCGCTGCTCGGCGGCGTCAATGCGGCCGGTCAGAGCCTCGGCCTGGGCCTCGGCCCGCGATCGACCGTCGAGCGCTTCCGCCAGGGCCTCCTGGAGGTCCGCGGCGGCCCGGTGTGCGGCCGCCAGCCGTTGCTCGGCGACGTCCATTCGATCGGCCAGAACGTTGGCCCGGGCCTCGGCGTGCGATCTGGCGCCGCGCTCCGCCTCCAGGGCCGCCTTGAGTTCCGTGGCGGCCTGCTGGGCGGCCGCCAGCCCCGTGTCAAGGTCGGCGATACGCACCTGGAGCCTGTCCGCTTCGACGCGCGCCAGCTCTTCCGCGGCGATCCGCCCGCTCCGCTCGCCGTCGAGGGCGGCCTTCAGGGCGGCAGCCTCGGACCGGAGCTGGTCCAGTGCCGATGCGTCCTGCCGGGCCCGCTCTTCGTGCGCGGCCTGGCGGGCCGCCCAGGCGGCGGCCGCGGTCTGGTGGCGCTGTTGCTCCTCCTTGAGCTCCGCGGCGGCACGCTCGGCGGCGCGCCGCGACTCGTTGGTTGACGACGTCAGCTCCTGCACGCGCGCTTCAAAGGAGGCCACCTGAATTGCCAGGCGCGCGGCCTCGTCGGTCTGTCGCCGGGCGGCCTGTTCGTGAGTGTGACCCAGTGCGGCGAGTTCGTGACGCGCGGCGTCGCGGTCGCGAAGCGCGGCCTCGCGCTCGGACATCGCAGCGCTCAAACGGGTCTCCCGGTCGATCAGCCCAGACTCCAGCTCCAGAATGCGGATACCGTCCGCCGAAGCGACGGGCTGGGGCGGCGCGGCGGTCGGCGGCGCCTCGGCAGCCTTTGCCTCGGCGCGGGCCAGAGCCTCGCGCGCCGAATCGGCCTCGCGTCGCGCGGCGTCGGCCTTCCCCCTCGCAGCGTTCACCTCGCGCCTGGCCGCATCGGCATCGTCGCGCGCCACCGTCAGGGCCGCCTTCAGGCGCTCCGCTTCCCCGGCGTCGCCGAAAATGGCCGGCGCCTGGCGTCGCACCGTCGAGGCGGCGCCCGTGCGGAGGTTGCGCAGCGGGGTGTCCCACAGGAGACCGCCGTCGATGAGGCCGTCGCGCAGGGCGCGGATGTGGTAGGGGCCCATGGGCGAGGCGCCGGGCAGGCGCACTTCCCATTCCATGCCGAGCTCGACCAGCTGGGCGGCGGGCACCCAGTGCGTCCGGTCGGCGGAGACCTCGTGGGCCGGGCCGACGCGTCCCTCCTCCGCCCACGCGCGCAGCGTGGGCAGATCAACCGGCCCGAAGACCTGGTTGTGAGCCGTTCGCAGGTGCCAGGGGCCCGCAGCTGTGCTCACGACGGTTTACCCCCTCCGTTGGCGCGCCGGCGTTCGGCCTTCGGGCGCGTGTAGGGCTCGGACTTGACGGTTATATAGATGCCGCTCTCACCCAGCTCGTGCTCGATGGCCCGGACGAAGTCCGGGCCGGGCATCACGCGATAGGCCCGGTCGGTGTTGACGAACACGCGCTCGCCGGCAGGAAACTGTACGCAGATGACCACCGGCGTCAATCCGGGATGCTTCCGGACGATGTCCCGGACCCGCTCCAGGCGGTTGCCGTCCATCAGCGCGGTTGGAATGTGCAGCCCCACGCGCTGCGCGAAGTGCCGGGGGGCGTCCTCGAGGCGATAGATTTCGTGGGCGTAGATCTTCGGGGTCTCCTCCTTGCGGGAGACCTCGCCACACACCAGGATGGCGGTGTCCTCCAGCAGGTCGCCCCCGTGGTGCTTGTAGGCTTCGGGAAACACCAGGACCTCGACGCTGCCGTCGAGATCTTCCAAGGTCAGCACGGCCATGGGTTCCTTGCTGACCTTGGTGAGCTTCTTCTGCAGCTTCGAGACGAGCCCGCCAACGCGCGTCTCCGTGCGGTCGGGCAGCTCCGAGAGCTTCTGCACCGAGGCCAGCTGGTAGCGCTCGAGCAGCCACGCGTGCTGGGTCAGCGGGTGCCCCGTCATGTACATGCCCAGCAGCTCGCGCTCGCCGGCGAGCATGTCGTTGTCGTGCCAGCGGGGCGCCTCGGGCAGCGCGGCGTCCGAGACGTCGGCGCCGGAGTCGCTGCCGCCGAGCAGGCTGAACAGGCTGCCCTGTCCGGACTGGCGGTCGCGCGCCGCGGACTGCGCGCGGCTCATGGCCATGTCGATGCCCGCGAAGAGCCGGGCGCGGTGCGGGCCGAGGCCGTCCATGGCGCCGCAGCGCACGAGGCTTTCGATGACTTTCTTGTTGGCCGCCTGGCTGTCCGCGCGGGAGCTGAAATCGATCAGCCCCTTGAACGGGCCGCCGCGCGCGCGGGCCGCCACAATGGCTTCCGCAGCGCCCGTGCCGACGTTCTTGATGCCCGCCAGGCCGAAGCGGATGCCGGTCTCGCCTTCCGGGCGGAAGCGGACGTGGCTGTGGTTGACGTCCGGGGGCAGCACGCTCAGCCCCATCTCGACGGCCTCGGCGATGAACACGGGCAGCTTGTCGGAGTTGCCCATTTCGCAGGACAGCAGCGCCGACATGAACTCGACCGGGTGGTTGGCCTTCATGTAGGCGGTCTGGTACGAAATGATGGCGTAGCCGGCGCTGTGGGACTTGTTGAAACCGTAGCCCGCGAACTTCTCCATGTTGTCGAAGATGCGGCCGGCCAGCTCCTCGGTCAGGCCGTTTGTCTCGATGCAGCCCCGGATGAAGCGCGAGCGCTGCTTGGCCATCTCCTCGGCCTTCTTCTTGCCCATGGCGCGGCGCAGGATGTCGGCATCGCCGAGGGTGTAACCGGCCAGCACGTTGGCGGCGCGCTGGACCTGCTCCTGGTACACCATCACGCCGTACGTTTCCTTGAGGATCGGCTCCAGCAGCGGGTGGTCGTACTTGATGCGGGTCTTGCCGCTCTTGCGGTCGACGTAGTC
>CAZJBP010000083.1:0-16115 GCA_964544115.1 uncultured Victivallales bacterium
GCCGCCCCGAGACGGCGCTGGGCGAGCCCACGCGGCGCACGAGCGGCGGCGCGGAGGACGTCACGATGTTCCAGCCGGCCTGGGGCACGAACGAAATCGTGTCCGTTGGATCGGGCGGCGAACTGGTCGTCGCGTTCGATCATCCCATTCTTGACGATCCGAAGAACCCCTACGGCGTCGATCTGCTGGTGTTTGGCAACGCCATGTTCCAGTTGTCGTCGTTGACCGGAAAGGCCATCGGTCTCTCCTCGGAGACTGGCCGGGTCAGCGTCAGCCAGAACGGCACGGACTGGGTCCAGGTCGCCGCCGCCACGGCGGACGGCCTGTTCCCCACCCTCGGCTACCGCAACACCTCGGCGGCCCAGTATGTCCACGACGGCACGCTGCCGACGGACTTCACGCTGCCGGTGGACCCGTCGATGAACTGGACGAAACAGAACTACGCGACACTCGTCACGGGCTACGCCGGATCGGGCGGCGGCGGCGGCGTGGACCTGGCGCCTACCGGGCTGGGTTGGATCAAGTACGTGAAGGTGTGGCAGCCGCTGGGGCAGACGTATTCGACCGAGGTGGATGCGCTGTCGGATGTGGCGCCGAGCCTGCGGCGGACGCTGACCGTCCACTCCGCGTGGCAGCGGTGCTCGCCGCCGGAGGGCAGCCTCGTCTACACCTCCGGTGTCCCGGTGGCCTGCTCGGTGAGCGCGCCGCTGATCGCCTCCGGAGTCGGCACGCAGGTCGTCTGCGTGGGGTGGTCGGGCACCGGCAGCGTTCCCGCCGCCGGAACCGGAACGACGACGCGGTTTACGATCGGCACGGACTCGGAGCTGACCTGGCGGTGGGAAACGCAGGTGTGGCTCAGTGTAGCCGCCGGAACGGGCGGCACGGTGTCGGTGACAGGCGCGTGGCGCACCGCGGGCTCGACGGCCATGGTCACTGCGACGCCGGCGTCCGGGTACCGCTTCGCCGGCTGGGCGGGCGATGTGACCGGCGACGCGACCGCGGCGGCTACGGGCGTCGTGATGGACCGGAAGCGTACGCTGAGCGCCCATTTCGAGCCGGTGACGCTGCCCGCCGGGGTTGAGGCGTGGCTGGTGGTCCACGGCCTGACGAACGGCAGCCCTCCGGATGCCGCCGCCGCGGACGTAGACGGCGACGGCCTCACCGCGTTGGAGGAGTTCCTGGCCGGCACGGATCCGACCAACGCCGCGTCGGTCTTTAGATTCATCGCCGTCGAGGCCGGCGTCGGGTCCAACCGCCTGGTGTGGCTCGGCGGGACGGGAGGATCGGCACAGCCATTCTGCGTGCTCGGCCGCGAGAGCCTGACCGGCGCGTGGTCCGTGCTGGCCGATGACCTCGCCCATTCTCCGACGGGAACCAATGTGTGGTGGCACGTGGTGCCGGACAACCGGCCCCGGTTCTACCGGCTGCGGGTGGCCGCGGCGGAGTAGGGCAGACGCAGAGGAAGAGAGAAGCGTTCAGGGCTCGGGGGTCAGGAGGAAAACATGACGGATTTGGTTATACCCTTGGCGACACGCTCTTCGCGTCGCGCGTTCACCCTGCTCGAACTCCTCGTCGTGGTCGCCGTCATCGGCCTGCTGGTTGCGCTCCTGCTGCCGGCCGTGCACCGTGCGCGGGAGAAGGCGCGCGATGCCCAGTGCCGCTCGAACCTGCGCCAGATCTGTGCGGCCACGCTGGCCTACGCCGCCGATCACGAGGGGCGCTTCCCGCAGGCGTACCACACCGAGTTCTCGGGCGGGTCGATGACGACCTACGCGTGGGACTTCGTGACCGTGGGCTCCGGCCCCAGCGCGGTGGTGAAGCCGGGGCCGATCTTCGGCCGGTTCGCCGACGGCCGCGTGTTCCAGTGTCCCTCCTACGTGGGCGCGGCGCCCGGCACGAGCGACCCCTATACCGGCTACAACTACAACACCAGCTACATCGGACACGGCGACCTTGAGCCGATTACCCAGCCGGTGTCGATCGGCATGGTGATCAACCCCGCCGGCACGGCGCTGTTCGGCGACGGCCAGTGGGAGGGCGGCGCGAACAAATTCATGCGCGCGCCATTCAACGACATCCCGGGCGGCGGCGACGGCGATGCCTCGCTGCGAGCGGCCGGCACGCAGGGGTTCCGGCACCTGGACCGCACCAACATCGCGTTCTGCGACGGCCACGTCGAATCGTTTGAGACCATCTACACCGCCACCGACGCCACCGACCCGATCTTCGCTGGCACTGGCTTCATCTCCGCCGACAACAGCCTCTACGATCTGCGCTGATGGGACCCCTTATGAAATCGTCCTCGTCCTCAGCGAAGCGGTCCTCGTCCTCGTGATCGCAAGATCGGATCGAGGACGACGACGAGGGCGAGAACGATGGGGCGGCCCTTTCTTCTTGGAGGCCCCGTCGCCGTTCACTATGCTCGACCCCTGAGCCACTTCGCGCGGACCCGTGTGGGGGGCGCGGTGGCGGTTGACCCTGGAGAACGCAGACATGGCCAAGATCACCTTCATGGGAGCGGGCAGCACGGTTTTCGCGAAGAGCGTGCTGGGCGACTGCATGATGTCGCCCGTGCTGAGAGACTCGCACATCGCGCTGTACGACGTGGACGGCGGGCGGCTGGGCGAGTCGAAGCTCATGCTGGACACGCTGAACGCCAACGTCAACGAGGGGCGGGCCACGATCAGCTCCCACCTCGGCGTGCGCAACCGCAAGGCGGCCCTCC
This sequence comes from uncultured Victivallales bacterium, assembly GCA_964544115.1. GTDB lineage: Bacteria > Verrucomicrobiota > Kiritimatiellia > UBA8416 > JADHWI01 > CAZJBP01. The sequence goes on from CAZJBP010000083.1 coordinate 2,726, forward strand.
GCGGCGCCGACTACGTCGTCAACGCAATCCAGGTCGGCGGCTACAAGCCGTGCACGGTCATCGACTTCGAGGTGCCGAAGAAGTACGGGCTGCGCCAGACCATTGCGGACACCCTCGGCATCGGCGGCATCTTCCGGGCGCTGCGGACGATTCCCGTCGTGCTGGACTTCGCGCGCGACATGGAGGACGTGTGCCCCGGCGCGCAGTTCCTCAACTACGTCAACCCCATGGCGATGATCACGGGCGCGCTCCTGCAGGGCAGCGGCATCCGCGGCGTGGGCCTGTGCCATTCCGTGCAGGGCTGCGCCCACCATCTGCTGTGGGAGCTGGGCCTGCGGGAGGGTGTCAAGGAGCTGCAGTGGAAGATTGCCGGCATCAACCACCAGGCGTGGTTGCTGGAGATCACCGACGGCGGCCGCGACCTCTATCCGAAGATCAGGCGCGTTGCCGCCGAACGCATAGCGGCCATCGGCAAGCTGGGCGGCGGGCGCAAGGTGGTGGAGAAGGCCCGGAAGAAGCTGGGGGACCAGTGGTACACCGATCCGCTGGCGCTCGTCGCCCACGACATGGTCCGCCTCGAGTGCATGCGGCACTTCGGCTACTACATCACAGAGAGCTCCGAGCACAACGCCGAGTACATGCCCTATTGGATCAAGTCCACGCACCCGGAGCTGATCGACGCGTTCAACATTCCGCTCGATGAATACCCGCGGCGCTGCGTCTGCCAGATCGCCGACTGGAAGAAGCGCCGGGACGAGATCGTGGCGAGCAAGACGCTGACCCACACCCGCTCGCACGAATACGGCGCCCTGATCATGGAAGCGATGGAGACGGACCAGCCGCTCCGGATCGGCGGCAACGTCATGAACACCGGGCTGATCACGAACCTGCCGGCGCGGGCGTGCGTCGAGGTCGCCTGCCTGGTCGACCGCAACGGCGTCCAGGGCTGCCATGTCGGCGACCTGCCCGAAGTGTGCGCGGCGGTGAACCGGACCAACGTCAACCCGCAGATCCTGACGATCGATGCGGCGCTGACGCGGAAGCGGGATCTGATCTACCAGGCGGCCATGCTGGACCCGCACACGGCGGCCGAACTCACGCTCGATGAGATCCGGTCCCTGTGCGACGACCTGATCGCCGCGCACGGCACGTGGCTGCCGAAGTACCGGTAGTAAAAAGGTTGCGGCCGGCTCCGGGGAGGTGATCCGGAACCGGCCGCGCTGGGTCTGCGACGGGAGTCGCTCTCTCGATTACATGTTCTCGCCGGCGATCGTGGCCGGGTCGCCCATCAGGTTGTACATGTAGCGGATGTAGGTCATGTGGCCTTCCGCCGCGTACTTCGTCAGCGCGCCGCGGATCGCATCGCCGATGCGGGGGGTGGCGGCGGAGAGGGACTGGTAGAAGCCGGCGTTGAGGATGCGGCTCTCGGACGCGTAGGCCTGATCGGCCGCGGCCCACACGGCCACGGCGCCGCCATTGGCCTTCACCACCATCGCCTCGGCCACCGAGTCAGCGCCCGGCATGCCGAACTGGCCGGCGTAGCACGCCATGGCCAGCACGACCGGCGCGTTGGCCCCGTTGGCCAGAACCGCCACGTCGCCCTGGGTCAGGATGCCTTCCTGGGCGAGTTGGGTGGTCAGGCCGTGGCCGACGTAGTTCACGACCGCGCAGCCGGCGTTCAGGGCGCCCATCGTCGCGGCGCGCACATCGGCCAGCGGCTGCTGCAGCAGGTACGCCTTGCTGACGTAGTCCGCCTTGACGCTCTGGGCGGCCAGATCGCACTCGAACGTGTAGCTGCCGGAGCCGTCGTCATTGTCGGCGACCATCTGGACGGTGTTCTTCCACGCCCCGCCCTGTTCGTAGGCGCGGATCTTGGCGATCACGGCTTGAAGCTCGGAGGCGGTGCGGACCGGGAGGCGGCCGATGGCCAGATTCGGCACGCCGTTGTCATCGGTGTCGGCCAGCAGCGTGTCCGACTCCACCAGACCGTAGGGCGTGCTCATCATCAGCGGCGGCACCAGGCTGTCGCCGTTGCCCAGGGCGTTGGCGTAGTCGTAGGAGCCCTGTCCGGCCAGCACCACGTAGCGCGGCTTACCGGTCCAGGTGGTCTGGGTGTAGGCCAGGAACGCCTTGATGGCCAGCGGGTCGCGGAGGCCGTAGTTGAACTCATCGAAGATGTCCTCGACCGTCACGACCTTGGCGCTCAGGCCTTGCGTGACGCGGTGGGCGGCCAGTTCGCCGGCGGCGGCCGCCAGGGAAGCCGGGGCGATGACGAGGTAGTCGGCGGCGTTGCCGGCGCTGGTCAGGTTCGAGGCTGCGTCGACGCTCGCCGCTGCCGTCGATGCGCTGCTGAGGGCCACCACGAGATACTCGGTGGTCGCCGAGGCGGGCTTGAAGCTGGCGCGGTAGCCGGCGGTGTCGCTATCGATCTTCGTCGCGGCGACCACGACGGGGCTGCGCGGGTTGGCCAGGTTGATCACCTTGATGTCTGCGTTGCTGAAGCCGCGGACGGTCACGACCGTGTTGCCGTCGCCCTTCACCAGAGCCGTGTTGGCCACCGCCGCGAAGGCCTTGCGGTAGGTGACGTCGATGGCGTCGATGTAGAAGCAGCCATAGGGCGCGCCTACGGGCACGATGCACTCGACCTCGACGGTGTTGGCGCCCTCACGGAGCAGACTCTGTGCACAGGTGCCAGCCAGCGTGTAGGCTGCGTACCCGTCCCAGGCCCCCTGGCCGATGAGCGTGCCGTTGAGGTACAGACGGGCCTGGTTGTCGGCCGGCAGGGAGCTGTCAGCGCCGCCGATCAGGGCGACCTTCACGCTGGCTGTGGCCGTCGAGGCGGCGACCTTGGGGACGTTGACCGTGAACGTGCGGCGACCATACTGGGCGTCAGGAGCGAAGGCGAAATCCCACACCCAGAAGTCGGCGTTCACGTCGCTGAATAGCGTCGTCACGCCGTAGCGGCTTTCTTCGGCGTGGACTGTGTCGGTGAAGGAGATCGCCGCTGTGTTGGCCGCCGGGGCTGTGCCGGTGCTGCTCTTCATGACCATGCCAGCCACCCCTGCCTGTAGCCAATAGACGTTGCCGCCGCCGAAGCGGTTCTTGATGCCCTCGCCAAAGAAGTGCAGCGAGGCCGATCCCGAACCGGCCAGCCACGCCACGTCCATGCCCATGTTCGTGATGCGGACTTGCTTGTTCTGGATGTACGACGTGGCCTGAGCGGTGGTGATGCCCAGCGACGCAGCCATTTGGGTCGCAGTCACGGTGTAAAGACCGTCCGCGTCTACGCGAATCTTCACACTGGCCAGAGCCATAGCCGGAGCTGCCGGGACCGTCGTGGTCGTTGTGGTTGTGGTCGTGGTTGGGGTAGTCGGAGTCCGCCTGCTCTTGCCCGCCTCCGCTACGCCGCTTACGACTACCAGTGCCATCATTGCGATCAGAGTCTTCATCACTTCATCCTCCCGCCGCAGCCTCATCCATCAACCTCCGCTTGCTGCGTACGGGAAGGTATGAGCAGTAACTGTTCCACATTCGTAAGTGGCTGTTTTATATGGTCTTACGGTAATTAGTCGATCTGGAGTTAACCGACGGCAACCTCACTCATCAAGCTGGAATTACCAGCAATGACGCATGAAGATAATCGGATCCGGCCGTGTAATGACGTGTTCAACAGTCGGGTGCGACCGTTCTGCCTTGCAGGTATGCGAGATTCTCGTTTATGAGAATGCAAATGCAGAGAAGGCATGGCTCTGAGTCCGTCGGGGCGGCTCGGATGGGGATTAGATGCGACGGGGTGCTGGAACCAGGAGCGGATGAACAGAGGGAACGCCAGCTATTACACGGCGTTCGGTGCGGAAACGGTACGTGCGGCCTCGACTCCTGCGATTGGCAGGTACGTGGTGGCCGCCTGTAGGAACTGCTGGCGCTGGACGGGCTTCTTGAGCACGTGCACCGGTCCCATGGCCAGCACATCCTCCATCAGCGCACCGTTGTAGTAACCGGTGACGATGACAACGTCGGGGACGTCCGGGAGGGTCCGTATCCGGCGCAGCGTCTCGACGCCGTCCAACCGCGGCATCATCAGGTCGAGGAAGACCAGTTGAATCGTGCCGGCCTGGAGTTTCTCCATGGCCTGCTCACCGTTGCTGGCCTCTTCAACCTTGTACCCGGCGCCTTCCAACCAAAGGACGAACACCCGGCGCACCACTGGTTCGTCATCGACGACCAGCACCGTGGGGGCCCCGCCCTTCATCGGCATGTGGGTGTTGTCGGCGATCCATGCGTCGATGGCCTCGCGGTCAAAGACCCACTCGCGACCGGACTTGCGGGCGGGCAAGCGTCCGCTGCGGACGTACTTGTAGAGCGTCTCGGACGGCAGCCTCAGATAGGCCGCCAATTCGCGTATGTTCATCTCATCCGGCGCACTCATGTTGTTCCAGACTCCCTGGAACAAGATAGCACACAGACGACCTGTGGCAACAGATTTGTGCCGGCCTTTTGCCCGGCCTTTTGCCCGGTGAGAAGGCTGCCGGCTGGCTAGAGAAGGTCAACCAGCCGGGCCGCATGGCCAGTGTACGCCCGCGGGGTTAGCGCCAGCAGGCGAGCCTTGTCGTCCGCCCCGATGTCCAGCCCCTGGATGAAGGTCTGAAGTGCCTCGCGCGAGACGGCGCCTTTGCCGCGGGTGGCGGCCTTGAGCTGTTCGTAGGCGTCCTCGACCCGGGCCTTGCGCAGGACGGTCTGGATCGGCTCGGCCAGGACCTCCCAGGCCCCGTCCAGATCCTCCGCCAGGCGCGCCTCGTTGAGCTTGAGCTTGCCGAGCCCCTTCAGGGCTGACGCATAGGCCAGGAGCGAATGGCCAAAGGCCACGCCCACGTTGCGCAGGACAGTGGAATCGGTGAGGTCGCGCTGCAGGCGGGAGACGGGCAGCTTCTCCGAAAGGTGGTGCAGGAGGGCGTTGGCCAGCCCGAGGTTGCCCTCGCTGTTCTCGAAATCGATGGGATTGACCTTGTGCGGCATGGTCGAAGAGCCCACCTCGCCGGCGACGGTCTTCTGCGCAAAATACCCCAGGGAGACGTAACTCCAGATATCGCGGTCGGCGTCGATCAGGACGCGATTCCAGCGCGCCAGCGCGTCGAAGATCTCCGCCAGGCAGTCGTGCGGCTCGATCTGAGTGGTGAAGCGGTTCTGCTTGAGGCCCAGTTCGTCTTCGATGATGCGCCGGCTGAGCCCCGGCCAGTCCACGTCGGGGTATGCCACCACATGGGCGTTGTAGTTGCCCACGGCGCCGTTCATCTTGCCGAGCGGCCGGCAGGCGGCCAGGGACTCGGACTGACGCCGCAGGCGGGCTGCAAACACGGCCAGCTCTTTGCCGACCGTGGTCGGAGAGGCGGTCTGGCCGTGCGTGCGCGCGAGCATGGGCACGTCCTTCCAGGCCCGCGCCAGAGCGGTGAAGGCCTCGATCACGCGGTTCTGCCGCTCCGCCAGCGCCGCCAGGCCGTCGCGGACCATCAGCGCGTGGGCCAGATTGTTAATGTCCTCCGACGTGCAGGCGAAGTGCAGGAACGAGGACCGGTCGGCGAGGGACGTGCCCTGGAAGCGCTCGCGCAGGAAGTACTCCACAGCCTTGACGTCGTGGTTGGTCTTCGCCTCGATCGCCTTGACCCGCAGGGCGTCGGCTGGCGAAAAGTCAGCCACCAGTCGGTCGAGGAGGGCGGCCTCGTCGGCCGACAGCGCGCCCGCCTCGGGAATACCCGGCTCGGAGCACAGCGCCCGCAGCCAGCACACCTCCACCCGGACGCGGTAGCGGACCAGGCCGAATTCGGAGAAGATCGGCGCCAGCTCGGCAACCTTGCCGGCGTACCGCCCGTCCAGCGGCCCCAGCGCCATCAGGGACTGCAGATCATCGCCGTTCGCTCGTGTGGTGCTGTCCATGGCCCGCTCCCCTGCATGGCGCGCCCGCCGTCCCGCGGCCGGCGCTGCCACGGGCGATACTCTGGCCCATCCCCGCCGCGTCCGTCAAGCCGCCCGACACCGTCAGCCGCCCGACACCCGCTCGCCACAGCGAGTCCTCTCCCGCCCACATACCACCTCGATGATGTTCATATAACAATAGCGGCCGCTACTGTTTAATTAACATCACGACTTGTGCCACTAATGGGTGGGTGGGCGGATGGGGGCAGGATGCGTGCGCTGACGCGGGACGGTCTATCAGGCCTTCCGCCGCAGGGCAGCGCAGAAGGCGCCGTCGGTGCCGCTGCGGGGCGGAAAGAGTGCTTCGCGGGCGACTTCGGTGAAGCCGGGGTGCTCCCGCAGCCACGTCCCGACCTGCGCCTCGTTTTCCTCGGGCTCGATGCTGCAGGTGCTGTAGACCAGGATGCCGCCGGGTTTGACGGCCGCGGACACGGTGTCCAGCAGCGCCCGCTGTCGCCGCACGGCGGTCTCGAGATGCTCCGAGGTGAAGCGCCAGCGCGCGTCGGGCCTGCGGCGCAGGGTCCCGGTGTTGGTGCACGGCGCATCGAGGAGGACGCGGTCGAAAAGCCCGTCCGCCGTCACTTTGGCGACGGCCTGCTGGTCCGCCGCGCTGCCCGCCACGGTCCGCACGCTCTGCAGGCCCAGCCGCGCCACGTTCTCGTGCACCCGCTCGAGCCGCGCGGCCGAGACGTCCATTGCAACGATGACGCCGCGGTCGCCCATGCGCTGCGCCAGCATGATCGTCTTGCCGCCCGGCGCTGCGCAGGCATCGAGCACGCGCTCGCCCGGCTGCGCCCCCGTCAGTTCGACCGCCCTGAGGGTCGAGGGATCGCACACGGTGAACAGGCCCTCGGCGAACCCGGGCAGCTGGTCGACCCGCGCACCGTGGGCGAGGGTCAGGCAGGCGACCGCCGGGGCGGGCACCGGCCGGGCCTCGACGCCCGCGGCCTGCAGTTGCGCGGCGTAGGCTTCGGGCGTGGTCCGGAGGATGTTGACGCGTACGACGACGAACGGCGGCTGGTTGTCCCAGCGACACAGGGCCTCGGCGTCGGCCTCGCCGTAACGGGCGGTCCATCGCCGGACCAGCACTTCGGGGTGCGACTCACGCACGGCCAGATCCTGCCGCGCCAGCTCCGCCAGCAGCGCCTCCCGCTCGCGGTCGGCCCGGCGGAGGACCCCGTTGAGAAACCCCGTGAACCGGCCTTGCCCCCCTCTGCGCGCGGCATCCACCGTCTCGTTCACGGCGGCAAACACGGGCACGGAGTCCATGCGCAACAGCTGGTAAAGGCCGACCATGAGCAGGGCGCGGACCGGAGGCGCGGGCTGGCGCGCGGCGTACCGGTCGATGACCCAGTCCAGCATGCCCTTCCAGCGCACGCACCCCTGCACGACCTCGTTCACGAAGGCGCGCGAGCCGGCCACCGGCGCCATCATGCGAGAGGGGAAGCGGCCGGTTTCCAGCCACTCGCCCACGACGCGCGCCGCCGCCAGCCGGCTGTTGCCTTCCGGGTTCGAGGACTTCGGGGCGTCGGTTGCCGCAGGGTCGTCGGTCATGGGGTCGTCTCCGCGGGGACGCCGGCCGGCGAGAACCGCAGCTGGCCGCACGCGCCGCGCACTCCGGCGCCGCGCGATGAGCGCAAGGTCACGTTGATGCCGGCGCGTTCAAGGACAGCCATGAACGCCTGGGCGGCCTCGGGCGTGGAGGTCTCGCCGCTGAACTCCGGCACGGGGCTGAGCGGGATCAAGTTGACCCGCCCCTGAATGCCGGCCATGCGGGCGACCAGTTGGCGCGCATGCTCGGGGGTGTCGTTTACGCCGCGAATCAGCGTGTATTCGAAGGTGACGATCCGCCCGGTCCGCTCGGCATACGCGCGGCAGGCCGGCAACAGGACATCGAGGGGATACTTGCGGTTCACCGGCATCAGCCGCGAGCGCAGCGCATCGTCCGGGGCATGCAGCGAGACGGACAGCTCGATCTGCAGCCCCTCTGCGCCCAGCCGTTCGATGCCCGGCACCTCGCCGCACGTGCTGAGGGTGATGCGTCGCGCGCCGATGTTGATGCCGTCGTGGTCGTTGAGGATGCGGACCGCCGTCAGCGTGGCGTCGTAGTTGTCCATCGGCTCGCCGATGCCCATGAACACGACGTGGGTCGGCCGCTCTCCGTACTCCTGCCAGGCCAGCAACACCTGCCCGACGATCTCGCCGGCCTCCAGGTTGCGCCGCCAGCCGGCCTGGCCGCTGGCGCAGAAGGCGCAGTGATGACGGCAGCCGACCTGGGTGGAGACGCAGACGGTCCGCCGGTCGGCGGCGGGGATCAGAACGGTCTCGACCGCGTCGCCGTCGGTCAGCCGCACGAGGAGCTTGCGCGCCCCGTCGGGTTCGCCTTGCACGCTGGCGCGCGTCGCCGCGTCCAGGCGGAACGCCTCCCGCAGGGCGTCGAGCATCGCCCGGGGAAGGTTCGAGGCCTGATTCCAGTCGGTCAGGCGGCGTTCGTACAGCCAATGCCACAGCTGCCGGGCTCTGAACGCCGGCTGGCCGAGGGATTGACACAACGCATCGACGCCAGCCCGGTCGAGGCTGTGGATGAGAGCTGGATGGGCATTGCTCACGGTCGGCACGCCCGGCGTGGGGTGCGGGTCGGTCAGCGTACGGCCCCTGCCGACGGCGCCGGGGGCCAGACCGACGGCGGCGCCTTGTAGAAAGCCCACTCTATGGCCTGCAACGCGATCAGGCTGAGAAAGACCAGCGAGGCGATGATGGCCATGATGGCGGCCGGCGTGTGGTAGCTGCTGTCCACGACACGCCGCGCGGCCGCGCGTTCGGGAGCGGCCGCTTCCACGGCTTCAGGCGCGCCCGGTTGGGCTTTAATCGAAAGCTTTTTCTTCAGAGTGACTTGCGTATTCATAGGATTACACGCCGCATCGTAGATTGGGGAAAGAGACGCCGCAAGCCTAATTTCGGAGGCCATTTCGGGGGGCGGGCGCATCCCCGTTTCAGTGCACCCCGCATATGGGGCTGGCGCTCGGAGAGCGCCGCCCTACCCATGCGCATCCGGTCCTGGGACACGGTCGTTTGCGATCAAGTAGGCCGCGCCTCTCCGAGGCGCCGGCCCGCGCAGGGACGCCATAGGCACCGAAACGCGGATGCGCCCTCCCAGCTTCGCCTTGCCCCCGTCTGGACGAAGCGGTACGGTCTGGCCGGCTGAAGTCAGGGAGAGAAGCGCCATGCTCACAGACGCGAAGATTCTCGGGAAACTGGACCGGATTGAACTGCGCTACCAGGACCTGCGCTACGAGTCCGTGGCGGACGTTCCCGTGGAGATGTACGAGACCCAGGAGCGGCTCCGCGCTGCGCCGCGCGGGTCGGCGAAGGTGGCGTGGCTCCCGGCGCCCGCCGGGACCGCTTGGGGCGACAGCTTCGGCACCGCCTGGTTCCGGGGGCGCGTGCGACTGCCGAAAGCGGTCGTGGGGCAGAAGGTCTTCGTCCGCGCCGCGACCGGCGGCGAGACGCTCTTCATCGTGGATGGCGAGTACCGCGGGGTGTTCGACGGCAATCATCCGGCCGTGCTGATGACCGCCAGGGGCGAGGCCGGGCACGTGTACGAGGTGAACTTCGAGGCCTACGCGGGGCATTCGTTCCCAGGCTGCGCGCCCGACGAGAAGGGCGAGGTGGTTGGGCCGAAGGCGCGGGTGTTCGGGGGCGTGCAGATCCTGCGGATGCGGGAGGACGTCGTCGGCTTTGTCCATGACCTGCGCGTCCTGCTCCAGCTGGCCGGTCGGGACGAGGGCAATTCGCTGGAGAAGAACAGCCTGCGCCGCAACCGCATCATCCGGGGCCTGGCCGACGTCTTCGCGGCGGTCGACGCCATGCCGCAGGAGAGCGGGGAAGCCAGCTGGCGGCCGAAGCTGGCCAAGGCGCGCCAGATCATGTGGCCGCTGCTGGCGGCGAAGAACGGCCCCACCGCTCCGTGGTTCGGGATCATCGGCCATTCCCACATCGACACCGCGTGGCTGTGGCCGATCGCCGAGACCTGGAGGAAGTGCGCCCGCACCTTCTCCTCGGTGATCAACCTGATGGAGCAGTACCCCGAGTTCATGTTCACCCAGAGCGCGCCGTGCCACGCGGACATGATGCGCCGGGAGTATCCGGGCCTCTTCAAGCGGATCCAGGCGATGGTCAAGCGCGGCCGCTGGGAGCCGAACGGCGCCATGTGGGTGGAGCCGGACTGCAACATCCCGTCCGGCGAGTCCTTCGTCCGCCAGCTCCTCGTCGGCCAGGCCGCCACGCGCGAGATGTTCGGCTACACGTCGGACACGCTCTGGCTGCCCGACGTCTTCGGCTACTCGGCGGCCCTGCCCCAAATCCTGGCGCAGAGCGGCATCCGGTTCTTCTGCACCACGAAGATCAACTGGAATGACACCACGAAGTTCCCGTACGACACGTTCCACTGGAAAGGCGTTGACGGGACGTCGGTGCTGGCCCACTTCCACTACATTCACTTCGTGCCGGACCCGGTGAACCTCATCTGGCAATGGAATCAGGTTCAGCACAAGGACATCCAGGACCGGCGGCTCGCGCCCTTCGGATTCGGCGACGGCGGCGGCGGCCCGACGGCGGAGATGTGCGAGTTCGCCCGGCGCGTCGAAGACCTCGAGGGCTGCCCCCGCGCCCGCTACATGACGGTGAGCGAGTTCATGCAGGGCATCCGCCGCGACATGGGCGCCGATCTGCCCGAGTGGGTCGGCGAGCTCTACATGGAAGGGCACCGCGGAACGCTCACGTCCATCGCCGGCGTGAAGCGGCGCAACCGCCTCGCCGAATTCGCCCTGCGCGAAGCGGAGTACCTGTCCACCCTGGCCGCGCTCAGCGGCGCCGCCTATCCGGCGGACGAGTTGAAGACGGCCTGGAAGATTCTCCTCACGAATCAGTTCCACGACATCCTGCCGGGCTCCTCCATCGCCGAAGTGAATGACGAGGCGGTGCGCGACTTGGACGACTGCACCGGGAAAGCGGGAGCCGTGAGCCAGGCCGCGCTGCAGCGGCTGGCCGGCCCGTCGAGCGCGGAGGGCAAGTCCCTGCGCCTGGTCAACAGCCTGAGCTGGGACCGCGCGGGCGAACTCGTCCTGGACGCGCCGCGCCGGAACCTGAAGCCCGCCAGTCCTGACCTCGTCTCCCAGCGCATCGAGGATGTGGACGGCGCGAGCAAGCTGGTCCTGTCCGGCGTGACGGTTCCTGCTCTCGGGTCAACGGTGATCCCCATGGTCGCGGGCGCCTCCGGCGGCGCGTCCGCCTTCACGGTAAGCGCCACCGGCGTCGAGACGCCGCACGCCACGGTGAAGTTCGACAAGGCCGGCCGGATGACGTCGTTCGTGGACAAGGCGTCCGGCCGCCAGATCGTGAAGTCCGGCGGCGCCCTGAACGCCCTGCTCATCGGCGAGGACGTTCCGGAGGCGTGGGACAGCTGGGATATCGACAGCGACCAGCGCCTGAAGATGCGCGCGGAGGACCGTCTCGTGCGTCGCGCGGTGGTGGCGGACGGGCCGCTGCAGCTGCGCATCCGCAGCGAATACCGACTCGGCGCCGGATCGAGCCTCACGCAGGACCTGGTCTTTCATGCCGGCAGCCCGCGCGTCGACTTCGAGACCGTCGTCGACTGGAACGAGCGGCACCAGTTGCTCAAGGCGGGCTTTGACCTGGACGTCCTGGCCGACTCGGCGCGGCAGGAGATCCAGTACGGGCATCTGGAGCGCTCCACGCACCGCAACCAGCCGCAGGATCGCGCGCGCTTCGAGGCCTGCGCCCACAAGTGGACCGACCTTTCGGAGAACGGCTTCGGAGTGGCCCTGCTCAACGACTGCAAATACGGCATGGGCGTGCAGGGCGGCACGCTCCGGCTCAGCCTCCTGAAGGCCGGGACGCACCCGGACGCCCGCGGCGACCGCGGCCGGCATCGCTTCACCTACTCCCTGCTGCCGCACGCGTGCGGCTTTTCGGTGGAGTCGGTGGTGCGCCCCGCCTACGAGCTGAACCTGCCGGTGACGGCATGGTGGGGCTCCGCCGACGCGCTGCCATGGGCCAGCCTGCTGACCGTGGACGCGCCGCACGTGATCGTCGAGTCGGTCAAGTGGGCGGAACAGGGCAAGGCGTTCGTGGTCCGGCTCTACGAGGCCGGCAAGACCGGCGGCCGCGTGAAGGTGACCTTCAACGCAAAGATCTCGTCCGTGTCGGCGACCAACCTGCTGGAAGAAGACGCGCGCCCCCTCAAGCTCAGCGGCGGGGCGGTTCGCTTCACGATGCGGCCCTTCGAGATCAAGACGCTCCTGGTGCGTCCGGAACCCGCGAGTCGATAGGATCGCGGCCCGGGGAACGAACCGATTCAGGGCAGGGCGCGGATCGCAGCGTTGAGCGATGCCGTTGTCAATTCGGACGGCACCCGAATATGCTCATGAGTGTTTTCTAGTCGGCTTGAAATTACTCACGCCGTCAGTCATGGGCGCATCTGCGTGGGCGGATCGGTCTTAAAGCTGCCGTGGGATGTGTCTCGGATCGGGTCGAAACACGGGCGCGTGATTGCCAGCGAATGCGGACTATTCACCTGTTCCTTGTGTGTTCACTCACACGTCCCCCGCGCTGCATCTCCTTCTCCTCCAGTCCGATCCGCGCCGGCACACCGGCTTGACACCGCTGCCTTCTCTGTTACCCTCCCCGTCATAGTAAAGAAGCGCCGCGGTTGCTTTTCCGGCAGAAATGGCAGGCCAAGCCGGAGAAGGTGGAATTCCAGCTAAACAACGTTGGACGGGGAGGACAGAGATGAAGAAGTCAAATGAAGACGTGATTGGCGACATCAACAGAGACGGCCTTGTCCTGACGCATGCAGTGGAGCACGTGAAGATGGCTGATTTAAAGGCCGTCTACCCCCGCGACTGTAAGGAGTCATTCCCGCGACTGGCGTTGGCATTCTACCGTCGTCATGCCGAGGACGCATCTGACCCAGAGTTTGATGAGAAGCAGTTCCGGCGGATCTTCGATCTCAGACCAGACCTATTCTCTTTTGACGATGCTGACGGGGTCATAACGCTCCATGAGATCGAAGACACGCACCCCATCCCACATGACAAGTTGGCCAAGATACTGACGGCTTTCGACTACCTTGATGCCGAGGACTTGAGACTGCGCCTGTTCGTGTATGATCGGTACGGTCTCGGTCAAAGGGAACTGAACATCCCACTTCTGACGATCATGGTCGGCTCCGCCAAATGAAAGGGTGCGTCTAACCAGCCGTCCGAGGGTATCGCCCTCCGCTGCGCTCCGGGAGATCCCTCAACGGCAGCGTTCGCCGATGGCCATGATGAAGAATATGATTGTCCTCTGATCAGGGTATGATATATGGTCATACCAACAAAGAGGAGGCACTATGGCC
>CAZJBP010000084.1:0-16095 GCA_964544115.1 uncultured Victivallales bacterium
ATTTAGTGGCGTACCTGGCAGGAGTTGAACCTGCAACCTTCTGATCCGTAGTCAGATGCTCTGTCCAGTTGAGCTACAGGTACGTGATCGAGGGTCGGATGCTACGCCATACGGGCTGCGCAATGCAATAGAGAATTGCGATCCACAACGCGGTAACGCGGTCCGGGCGCATCTGCGTTTCAGTGCACGCCGGGTGGTCGCCCGCCTGTTGCCACGCAAGCCTCGGCGCAAAGTGTCTGCGGGAGGGGTGTCAGACTTCCTGTCTGGACCCCCCGAAGGCAACGCGGCAGACGGGCCGATATCACGTGCCCGCGTTTCGACCCGATCCGCGACACATCCCCCGGCAAGCCATGCGCAAAGGGCGCAAGATCCTTCGCTGCCGCTCAGGATGACCAGAGCGCTTTCAGAGATGAACATCGCGGGACCCGGCCTCCAAAGAAAGGCACACGAGGGCGCCACCCTCGACGGCGGTCCTGGCAACGCCCCCCCCAACCGGCTTGCACCGAATCGCAGATGCGCCCAACGCGTCCGTGAGTCCGTGGCCGGCATTGCGGGGCGGCTTGCCGCGGGCGGGGGCGCCGTGTATCGTCCCCGCCAATGAGTGCTCGTCCTCACAGGGCTTCCGCCGCGGCCCGCCCCCTGCCGGTCACCCGCGCGGAGATGGAGGCCCGAGGGTGGGACGCCTGCGATGTCATCCTTGTCAGCGGCGACGCCTACGTCGACCATCCGGCGTTTGGCGCGGCGCTGGTCGGGCGCTACCTGGAGTCCCTGGGTCTGCGGGTCGGCATCATCCCCCAGCCCGACACCGCCTCACCCGCCGGGCTCTCCGTGCTCGGTGCGCCGCGCCTGTTCTGGGGCATCACGGCCGGCAACATCGACAGCCAGCTCGCGCGGCATACGGTCATGCGCAAGCCCCGCAGGACCGACGACTACTCGCCCGACGGACAGGCCGGGCTGCGGCCCGCGAACGCCACCATTGTCTACGCCTCCCTGGCCCGGGCTGTCTGCAACACCGTGCCCGTCGTCCTGGGTGGCGTCGAGGCCTCCCTGAGGCGCTTTCCGTTCTTCGACTTCTGGAGCAACCGGATCCGCCGCTCTGTCCTGTTCGACGCCAAGGGTGACCTGCTGGTCTTCGGTATGGCCGAGAGCGCGCTGTCGGACCTGGTCGCCCGGCAGCGGCGCGGCGAGCCCCTCGCCGGGATTCCGGGCACCGCCCGGACCGCCGCCTCCGTCGACGACATGAACGGCGTGGTCGAGCTCCCGGACTATGCCGCCGTCAGCGCGGACTCGGAGGCCGGCCGGCGCGCGTTCAACGCAATGACCCGCCTCGTGCACATTCACCATCGGGTGGGCGGCGCGACGCTGGTCCAGCGCTGCGACGCGCGCTGGCTCGTTGTGCAGCCGCCGTCTCCGCCCCTGGAGCCCGCCGCCCTGGACGCGCTCTACGCCCTGCCGTTCACGCGGGCACCGCATCCCGTCTACGCCGGTCAGCGGATCCCCGCGTTCGACATGATCCGCGATTCGATCACGATCCACCGCGGCTGCTACGGTCAGTGCAGCTTCTGCGCCATCGGAACCCACCAGGGGAGGCAGATCGTCTCGCGCAGCGCCCACAGCGTGCTGGAGGAGGCGCGCCGCGTGGCCGCCGCCCCCGGCTTTCACGGCACGATCAGCGACCTGGGCGGGCCGACGGCGAACATGTACGGCACGCGCTGCCGCCTTGGACGCGACGGCTGCACGCACCGCGGGTGCCTCTACCCCGACGTCTGCCCCAACCTGGACACGAGCCACCGGGCGCTGATCGAGCTGATGCGCGCCGTCCGGCGCGTTCCCGCCATACGGCATGCCTTTGTCACCAGCGGCATCCGCTTCGATCTCGCCCTGGCCGGCGGCGGAGATGCGTACCTCTCCGAGCTGGCGCAGCACCACGTCTGCGGGCTGCTCAAGATTGCCCCCGAGCACATCGCCCGGGGCACGTTGCGGGCCATGCGCAAGACCGGCCCGGAGGACTACACGGATTTTGTGCGCCGGTTCCTCGGGCAGATGAAGCAGGCCGGCAAGCGCGGCAGCGTGGTGGAGTACTTCATGAGCGGGCACCCCGGTTGCACCCTCGCGGATATGGTGGAACTGGCGGTCGATCTTCACCAGCGCGGCATCCGGCCCGAGCAGGTGCAGGACTATTACCCGGTGCCGATGACGCCGGCAGCCGCGATGTTCTACACCGGCGTCGATCCGCTCACCGACGAACCGGTCTACGTAGCCCGGACCGACCGCGACAAGAACCGCCAGCGAGCGCTGCTGCTGTATCACCGCCCGGAGTTTCACGAGGCCGCCCGCGAAGCCCTGCAGGCCGCCGGCCGCACCGACCTCATCGGTCGCGGGCCCGGCTGCCTCGTTCCCGAAGGCGCCTCACGCCGCGCACCCTCCCGCCCCCCTCAGCGGCCTCACAGGAGCGGGAAATAGAACGGCGTCGCGCCTCCTCTCCATTGCATCCCGTACTCTTTGTCCTGCCTCTTGCTCTTAATCTTGCTCGTAATCTTAAGTCCCCATAGCCTCGAGTGCCGGTTGATCGAGAATTCAGGACGTAGGGGATTACGATCACGATTACGAGTAACAGCAAGGGCGGGTGACTGAAGGAGGCCCGGGAATCGACAATCTTCCATAGTCAATCCCTCACCCACCAGCTCCGCCTCGCACGCGGCGGTAGCGCAGCGGCGTGGTCCCCGTCAGCCGGCGGAAATGGCGAATGAAATAGCTCTGGTCCGCGTAGCCCACCTCGTAGGCGATCTCGGCGCAGGTTTGCGAGGTGCGTTCGAGCAGGTGCCGGGCATGCTGAATACGCGACTCCTGGATCATCTGAACAACGGAGCGGCCGGCGAACTCCCGCACCAGGTGCGCCGTCCGGCTGGGGCTGAGGCCGATGTGTCGGGACACCTCGCGCAGGCTGATCTGCCGGGCGTGTTCGGCATTGATGAAGTCCAGCGCCTTGCGCACCCGCGTGTCCGTCCGGTTCATCCCGTGGAGGTAGACCACGTCGACGAAGTCGTCCAGCGCCTGCATCAGCGTATCCGACACGCCCTCGAAACTGCCTGCCCGGATCAGTCGCTCGGTCCACTCGTGGTTCCGCTCGATCAGCGGCTCAAGCAGAGGGTTGTCCTCAATGGCGGCGCGGGACAGGCAGCTGAGCAGCTCAATCGTCCGCGCCCGCAGCACGGCCATCTGGGTCGAGGAAAGGTAGATGGTGGCCAGCATCTCGTTGATGATCCGCTTGGCCTCGTTGCGGTTGCCGGCGCGGATGTTGGCGAGCAGGATGCGCTCCTTTTCGAACGCATACAGGGCCCCGGACCCCTTCTCCCTCAGGTCCTGCATGGCCTGGTTCCACTGCTGCTGGCGGAGCACGCGGGTGCGGTTCTCCTCCATCCACTCCGGGCGCCACCCGCTGGAGGCGTAAAACAACTCCACCGCCCGCTCGGCCTCGCGTCGCACTGTGTCCGTCGTACACAGAGGAAGGTCAGCCACAGCGGCCGCAGCGTCGCTCTCCGCAAACCCGGCCTTCGTCAGCTCGCGAACGACCCCGGGCCTCCCGTCGCCCCCGACGCCGTCGAGCAGCGCGACCGGACCGAGCATGCCCCCATGGATCTTTCGCCGGTCCTCCAGCGCCACCACCCACGTGACCAGCCCCTGAACGAGTTCGAGCACTACCGGTCCGCCCGCGCTCAGGCTGTCCTGGATTGCGTAGCTGCGCAGCCGTACCGCACCCTCCAAGCCATCTAACGGATCGCGCACCCCCAGTGCCGTTCCCGCCGGGGCCAGAAAACGCACCTCGATCCCGAGCTCGGAGCGCATCACGCGCCGCGTTGCCGTCATTATCCGACTCAAGCCATTCGCCATAACAATCATCTCCACGCGCGCTGAAACACTGGCTATTCGTACGCGGATTCAATCGAGGATAGCAAGATCGTATTACTTTTCAGGCGGAATGATCTATTCCCACCTGACCGATCCCGCTATGTTTCGCACCTATCGATCGCGCCGGAAAGCGCGTCCGAGGGCGGACGGGGCCGGAGCGGCAAGGAGATCCATAGATGAGCATCGTGAACCAGATCGCTGAGAACCTGATGAAGGGCAAGGCCAATGACGTCAAGGCCCTGGTAGAGAAGGCCCTGGCTGATGGCGTTGCTCCGGCCAGCATCCTCAACGACGGCCTCCTCGCCGGCATGGGCGTCATCGGTGACCGCTTCAAGAAGAACGAAGTCTATGTGCCCGAGGTTCTCATCGCCGCCCGCGCGATGAAGGCCGGCATGGCCATCCTGCAGCCCAAGCTGACCAGCGCCGGCGTCCAGCCGCGCGGCGTCGCGGTCGTGGGCACGGTCAAGGGCGACCTGCATGACATCGGCAAGAACCTCGTCTGCATGATGCTCGAGGGCGCCGGCTTCAAGGTGATGGACGCGGGCATCGACGTTGCCCCTGAGAAGTTCGTGCAGATCGCCAAGGACAGCTCCGCGAAGCTGATCGGCGTGTCGGCGCTGCTGACGACCACGATGACCAATATGCGCGCCGTCGTGGACGCGGTGAAGGCTTCCGGGCTCAAGGTCAAGGTGATGATCGGCGGCGCCCCGGTGACGCAGGCGTTCTGCGACGAGATCGGCGCCGATGGCTACGCGCCTGACGCCGCCTCGGCCGCTGACTTGGCCAAGCGCCTGAACGGCTGATCCGCCAGCTCCGCCATGCGCGTGCTGGTCGTAGGTCCGGGGGCCATCGGCTGCATGTTCGCAGCGCGCCTTGCCGATTCCGGCGTGGACGTGCTGCTACTGGGCCGTGACCGTACCCGGTGCGACCAGCTCGCGGCGGGCGGGCTGCGGATTGAGCGCTCCGACGGAATTCACGTCTATCCGGCGAACGCCATCTGCTCGGGCAATGCCCTGCCAGATGGCGCTCGCATTTCTGCGGCCGTTATTGCGGTCAAGGCCTACGACACGGCGGTGGCGGGGACGGCCGTGGCCGCCGTCGTCAGCCGCGACACCCCCGTGATCTCGCTGCAGAACGGCATCGGCAACGCTGACGTTCTGACCGACACCTGCGGACTGCGCCGCGTGATCTGCGCAGTGACCTCCTGCGGCGCAACGCTTCTCGGCGCGGGCCATGTGCGCGAGGCGGGTATCGGCGTAACCCGCATGGCTCCGGCCGATGGGCAACCCGTGCCGGAAGCCATTCGTGACGTGGCCCGTAACTTGATCCACGCCGGCCTGGCCGTGGAATTACTTTCCGATGCCCCCTCCGTGGTGTGGAGCAAGGCGATTATCAACGCCGCGCTCAACCCCCTGACTGCGATCTGGGGCGTTCGCAACGGCGAGGTGGCTGAGCGGGAAGATCTCCGCCAGTCCCTGCGCGCCGCAGCCGGCGAGGGCCAGCGGGTGGCGGCCGCCCTCGGCATCCGCCTGGTCTACGACGATGCGGCTGAGGAGGCCGAACGCGTGTGCCGCCAGACCAGCGGAAACCTGTCCTCCATGCTTCAGGACGTCCGGTCCGGCCGCAGAACAGAAGTGCGCGAGATCAATGGAGCCATCGTCGCGGCCGGCCGGCGGCTCGGAATCGGGACGCCCATCAACGAGGAGTTGCTCCGGAGGGTGCTGGAGCTGGAATCGCAAGCTCACGGAGGCGGGCTGGCATGAAGAGGAAGATCGCCATCTCGACCGTGCGCGTCTTGTGTGCCGTGGCCGCCGTTGTCACGGTCGTCGGGTGCCTCACCTCCCAGCCGACCTTTCGAAAGAATAGAGCCTCGGCGATCACCGTCGACGCCGCAAGACTGAGAGCCCACGTCATCACCTTGAGCGAGACACTGCACCCGCGGGATTGGGAGCACGTGGACAACCTGGCAAAGTGCGCCGACTACATCGAGGCACAGCTTGCGAGCGCAGGCGCCGCCGTGGAGTCGCAAGTTGTCGAGGCTCAGGGCCGGCGTTATCGGAATGTGATCGGCAGGTTCGGCGCTGGACTCGGATCCAAAGTGGTGGTCGGTGCCCACTATGATGCCTGTGGAAACACCCCCGGCGCGGACGACAATGCGAGCGGCGTTGCGGCTCTGATCGAACTGGCGCATCTCCTGGGGCGCAACGCGCCGTCCAGGGAGGTCGAACTAGTCGCCTATGTGCTCGAAGAGCCCCCGTTCTTCCGAACCGCAAGCATGGGCAGTGCGATCCATGCCGCGAGCATCGCAGGAGAAGCGGCAACCGTCAGGGGCGTGATCGTCCTTGAGATGGTCGGGTGCTTCAACGATGAACGGGGCTCACAATCCTACCCATCGCTCTTGCTGAAACTGGTGTACCCCAGCAGGGGCAATTTCATCGCGGTCGTGGGGGCGTGGGATCAAGGCGATTGGATCAAGTCGGTGAAGGTGGGCATGAAGGGATGCACGGACCTGCCCGTCTACTCCATCCGCGCACCCGCCGCCATTCCGGGCGTCGACTTCTCCGATCACCTGAACTATTGGCCGCACGGCTTCAAGGCCCTGATGATCACCGATACGGCGTTCTACAGGAACAAGGCCTACCACGGAACCGAGGACACGGCCGACCGGCTGGACTACGGGCGGATGTCCAAGGTCGTTGTGAGCGTGTTCGAGGCTATACGCTCCATCTGAAGCCGCTCACGATCCCGGCAAGGGAGCGCGCTCCCAGGTCTTCGGCGTGACAGGGAACATCGAGATCCTGAACTTGGTGCACCCGTAGGGGACCAGCGTGATGGACTCGGACGAGTCGCCCGCCACCGGTTCCGAAGGCAGCGCTTGCGCATCCGTCGGATTCCACTCGAAGGATCGCGCAGGCACGGTGAGGGCGACTGGCGCCTCCGGAGACCAATCCCACGGCGACGTCATGCGGCGGCGCTTGACGCGGATCTCCGAGGCATTCTTCGGATCCACGTTCAGCGCGTACTGCCACTTGAGCCACCATGTCGGCGTATCCGGGTCCAGCTCAGGGATTCTCAGGGCGAAGAGCAGCGGGCCATACAGCACGCTCGCGTAGGGAAGCCGGCGCGGCTTGAACAGTGCCTCCGACTGGAAGCCGAAGTATTCCCGGTTGGCGGCGGGAATCTCCGTTTCGTATCCCCGTGAAACGCGCGCGGCCATCGGGAGCCTCAACTCCACGCGGTCCCCTCGCTTCCAGGTGCGGGCGATGCGCACAAACCCGGCGTCATCCGGCGACGCCGCCACCTTCACCCCGTTGACCCTGATCCTGGCGGCCTTGCACCAGCCGGGGATGCGAAGATAGAGCGGAAACTCCGCGGCCCTGGCCGGATCGACCGTGATGGCGATCGTCTCGTTGAACGGATAGTTCGTTGTGGTGCGGAGTTTCACCGGCACGCCCGCCGCCACCCGCGCGGACACCGTGCAAGGGCCGTACAGTGTGGCCGCGAGCCCGTTGTCCCGCGTCGCCATCCACATGTGAATGATATAGCTCGGAATGATGCGGTTGACCGCGCCGACGCAGCAGAGGACATCCGGAGCCGCCAGCCGGTGGAACCGGTTGCCGTCCGGACCGGGGTTGCTCGGCGGAGCGACCGGCAGCGAATCCGAGCGCAGGCGGTTGGGAGACTGGTAGTAGGACAGGGTCTTGAAGTCGCGGGCCACCGGAGCCGGCGCGGCATTGAAGAAGGCGCTCTCCATGCGGTCGCCCCACTCCCCGCCGCCCTGGATGCGGTACAGCCAGGAAGCCGTGTGCAACATGGCCGTCACGTCACACGTCTCGGTCTTGCGGAACGCGCCGACCCCGGAGGCGAACTCTTCGCCAGAGGACACGCCGTAGGGCAGCATGTGGTGGTCGTCGATCCACTGGAACACATTCCGCGTCGCCTGGTAATGGGCGGGATCGCCGGTCCACGGATAGGCCAGTGCGGCCAGGCGGCTGTTCTCATAGAGGCACACCATGTGCCCCGGCGCAACGATTCCGTTGTTCCAGTCCTGAAACCGCTTCGCAATGTCCGGCTGAACCATGGCCTTCAGCACCTGGTCCAGAATCCGCCTGTCTCCGCTGTATGAATACGTTTCCAGCATGGGGTCCAGGTTGCAGAGCCCATCGCTGAAGTCCAACCGATAGCCGGCATACACCTTCACCAGGGCGTCCAGAACGCGTGGGTCCCCGGTGCCCTGATAGAGCGAGACCATGGCCCGCCCGAGGTGGGAATGCGCCCAGCTGTTGAAGCCCTCCGGCTTGAACCCCTTCTTCTTCCAGTAGATGAACGATGTGCCTTTGGGCGCCTTCCGTACGCTATCCACAACCGGGTCCAGGCGCGCCCGGATCTTCCGGATGAGCGCCTTGTCGTGCAGAATGAGACCGAGGCGGATGGCGCCGTCGAGCCAATAGGCGCTCTGTTCGAGGGGCCAGCCGGAGCCGTCGGGTTCTGCGCCCCGGGACGCAATCGGAACGCCTTTCCACCCGTCGGCATAGGTCGGATGCCACTCGTCCAGATGGCCGGTAATTCCATTCCGGGCCGCCAACGCCCAGTCGCGCAACCAGCCCGTCGGTTCAACCGCCCCGGGCGGCAGCGAACTGAAGGCCAGAGGAACCGGCGGCTCGCACGTCCGTCCGTAGTTTCCCGTGCGGTTCGAACGTTCCGGCGTCCGCTCTCGCCTGGCAATGGCCGGCTGAAGTCTTTGTGCTCTGGCCTTGGCTTTCATGCGATCAATCTGCCGGAACACCCGTGGCGCGGCAACAGGAATTCGCTCGCCCCGCGCCTCGGGGGCGCATCTCCGTTTCGGTGCAAGATGGTATGGGTGGTGCCAGGCCCGCCGTCGGGGCTGGCGGCATCGCGGGCAGTATCGAGCTCGGGCGGGCGGTGGTGGGCGAACTGGTCTTGAGGCTGACGGGGGATGTGTCGCGGATCGGGTCGAAACGCGGGCGCGCGATATGGGCCCGTCTGCCGCGTTGCCTTCGGGGGGCGCAGACCGGAAGTCTGGCGCCCCCCTCGTCGCCTTGCATCCGGACCCATCTCCCGCGTCCGGTTTCGAGCGGCGATTACGCCGCAACCCGATCCGCGCCACGTTCGCCACCGCCCCGGCCCTGCGGGCGGGGCGGTAAAGGAAGCGCGGGCCCACCTGCCCGAGGCCGCGCATCCCGCGCCCCTTTGGCGGATCGGGCGGCCGGGACAGACCGGCTCGCCTGGGCGTCAACCCCGTGTACTGAAACGGGGATGCCCCCCGCGCCGCGGTGAGCCCTACGACGCGGCTGCCGCATCGAGGTTAGGTTCCGCGTCCACGGCCAGCGCCGCAGCGCCCCGCACGCCGCCCCCGGCTGCCGCCACGGCCCCGATCATGGCCGCATTGTCGCCGCAGTACTTCGGAGGCGACAGCAGCAGTCGCACGCCCTCTTCCGCCGCCATCTGCTGCAAGGCCTCGCGCAGCCGGCTGTTGAGCGAGACGCCGCCGCCGACGGCCAGCGCCCGCAGCCCGCGGAGCGCTTTCCGTGTGCGGGACACCAGGCTCTCGACAATCGCCTCCTGGTAGCTGGCGACCACGTCCGCCAGCGCCGCGGCATCACCCGCCGCCAGCGGGTGGCGCTGCAGGTGGTGCAGCAGGGAGGTCTTGAGGCCGCTGAAGCTGAAGCAGAGATCGGTCTGCAGTCCATCCTCGACCATGCGGTCCTGGCGCACGCGACCTCGCGGGAACGAGATCGCGTCACGCCGGCCGCTCTTTGCCGTGCGGTCCATGACCGGGCCGCCGGGATACCCCAACCCAAGGAGCTTTGCGCCCTTGTCAAACGCCTCGCCCGCCGCGTCGTCAATCGTGCGGCCGAGCATGCGGTAAGCGCCGGGGCGGTCCACGCGGATCACGCAGGTATGGCCGCCGGAGACGACGAGCGACAGGAACGGGCACACGTCGCCCTGCTCGGGCGCGTTGTCCGACATGAACGCGGAGTGGATGTGAGCCTGGAGGTGATTCACCGCACACAGCGGCCGGTTCAGCCGCAGCGCCAGGCCCTTGGCGGCGGACAGCCCCACGAGCAGAGAACTGGCCAGGCCGGGCCCATAGGTCACGGCCACTTCATCGATATCGCCCCACCCCACCCCGGCCTCCGCCAGGGCGCGCACGATCACATCCGGAAGAACCTCCACGTGACAGCGGCACGCGATCTCCGGAACGACGCCTCCGTACGGCCCGTGGAGCGCCACCTGGCTGTAGACGACGTTGGAGCGAACGTCACGCGGGCCGCACACGACGGCGGCCGCGGTCTCGTCGCAGGAGGTCTCGATGGCGAGGATCGTCATCTCACGGGGTTCCCGTGGAACGGAACACGCACACGGCGTAGAGCAGGTCAACGGCCCGCTCCAGCTGCCAGTCCACCACATCGGCCAGGCGGCTCTTCTCCTCGGCCGAGAACTCGCCCGGGGCCTCCGCGACGGCGCGAGCCATCTGCACGTCGCGCCACTCTCCGGCGTTCATCTCCACGGGCAGATCGGGTTCGATGCCCTTGCCATGGATCATGCGGCCGGATGGCGTGTGGTAGCGGGCGGTGGTCAGCCGGATGGCTTGCTTTGGATTGGACTGGAGCTTCACCACGCTCTGGACCGACCCCTTCCCGTAGGTGGTCTCCCCGACGAGCACCGCTCGCTTGTGATCCTGCAGGGCCCCGGCCACGATCTCCGAGGCGCTCGCGCTGCCCTTGTTCACCAGGATGGCCACGGGCAGGTCCGTGTACCGGGTGTCGCCGCCAGCGACCGACTTGTGCTCGGGCATCACGCCCTCGCGCCCCTTGGTGGTCACGACCACCGCGCCGCGCTTGAGGAAGAGCTGCGACACATCGATGGCTGACGTAAGCAGCCCGCCGGGGTTGCCGCGCAGGTCCAGCACCAGCGCCTTCATGCCCTGACCCTTCAGCTTCTCGAGGTCCGCCTTCAGCAGGTCTCCCGTGGGCCGGGTGAACTGCGTGATCCTCAGATACCCCACGCCGTCGCGGATCATCCGCGCGCCCTTGACGCTGGGGACCTCGATGAAATCCCTGACGATCTTCACATCGCGCGCTTCGCCTCCGTCGGCGGGTTCAAGGCGCAGCGTCACCTCTGATCCCCTTTCGCCGCGCAGCTTGTCCACCGCCTGCTTCAGGGTGATGCCTTCGGTCTTTACCACGTCGATCGCCACGATGCGTTCGCCGGACTGGACTCCCGCGCGGTAGGCCGGAGTGCCCTCGATCGGGGCTATCACCGTCAACACGTCTCCCTTCATCCCGATGTGGATGCCGATGCCTCCGTACCGCCCCTCGGTATCCTCCTGGATATCCTCGAACTCGTCGGCGTCGAGGAACCCGCTGTACTCGTCGATCGAATGGAGCATCCCGTCCAGCGCAAGCGACATGATCTCGTCCAGGGATCGTTCCTCGACGAAGTTGTTGCGCACCTGGAGCATCACCTCGGCCAGCACTTCCATCTTGTCGTAGGCGTCCTCCGCCGGGTTCGCCACAACCTTCTGCACTTCGCCCGTCTGGGCGGAACCGCGCTGCACGCCCGCCAGCGCCAACACGCCGGTCAGGGCCCCGCACAGCCACCCTCTGAGGAGTCTCTTCTTCATGTTCGGCCGTCACCTTCCCCGGCGGTTCACAGGCCGCCGTGTCGCGGGGGGATACTTTCAGTGCCCGGTGATCCTGTCCACCTCTTTTTCGACGAGGGGTCCTCCCGCCGCTTCCGCGGATGAGGCCAGGGCTTCCATCTGCGCCTCGGCCCGCGCCAGCCACAGCCGCGCCCAGCCTGCGGCGGCCGCCAGCCCTGCCATGAACGCCCATACGGTCCAGCCGGGCGGCGCTGGCACCTCTATGCAGCCGCCGGGCGTCTCGGCCAGTGCCCTCGTCAGGCGCATCAGCAAGCCCACCAGCGCCACGTTGGCGTAGTTGAAGGTCGACGACGCGAAGGCGCCCGCCAGGCCGCCGACGAGGCTGAGGCAGCCGCAGAGCACGACCAGGTAGGCCACCGGAATGACCACCAGGTTGCTCAGCAGCCCGACCGGCGTGAAGCGGCCAAAGTAGTACGCGGTCAGCGGGGTCGACACCAGCCACGCGGACGATGAGAACGCAACCAAGACACCCAGCGCGGAACCCCAGTCGCGCAGCCACTGCCCCAGCCGCCCGCCCGCCGCCGGCGTTACGGCGGCCCATGCTGCCGAGCGGCCGCCCCGGCTTTGCCACCTGCTGTGCGCCAGGCGTCCGGCTCGCAGCAGGAGCGGCACCAGCACAATCATTCCCGCCGTCACGGTGAAGGAGAGGATGAAGCCGGCTCGAAAGAGGTCCCCGGGACGCACCAGCACAATGAGCACGGCGGAGGTCGTCAGGGCCGATAGCCCATCGCTCCGCCGCCCGAACAGGGGCGCCGCGAGAAAGATCACCCCCATGACGCACGCCCGCACCGCGCTCGGGTCCGCGCCGGTGCCCAGCGTGTAGATGGCCAGCAGCGGCGCCAGCGGCAGCACCCAGTACAGCCGCGACAGCCGCACCATCTTCAGCACTACGATCGCCATCCCCGCCAGCATGCACACGTGCTGCCCTGAGATCGCAAACAGATGCAGCGTGCCGGTGCGCACGAACAGGTCCTGCATATCCGCGCCCAGCGCCGATCGGTACCCCAGCATGAGCGCGTCGAGCACACGGCAGGTCTCCGGAAAGGCTTCGATGCCCGCCGACAGCCGGCGTGACGCTCGATCCCGCATGTGATACGCCAGACGGCATAGGGCCGACCCGTTGCCGACGGAGAGCCGGCGGGATTCCCGCCGCCCGCTCACCAGCACCGGCGTCCGCGCGCTCCCCATCAGGTTTCCGGTCAGCATCATGCGGTCGCCGTACGCGGGTCCGGACGCCGTGGGAGGGGCAAACCAGCGCACCCTGAGGACGTCGCCGGCTGGCGGGCGCCATTCGCCGCTGGCCAGGCGGTTGGATTCCACGTGCAGCGTGAAGACCCACACGGCCGCATCGGAGCTGGCGACGGCGGAAGCCTTGCACTCGGGGGCCGATACGATGGTGCCGACCAGCTTGACCCCGCGGGGGCCATCCGGCGGCGGCGCATACGGGCGCGGGGCGTTCAGCGCCGAGGAGGACCAGCCCAGCAGGAAGATCGCAGCCGCGACGAGGGCGGAGGGAGACGCCCCTCGGCGCAGGCGCCAGGCCGCCAGCGCGGCCGCGCATCCAAAGGCGGCCAGTGCGGCTCCGCCATGGCCAACGGTCGCCCCCGCCACGGTGCCGGCCGCCACCAGAACGAAGACGCCGATAGCCGGCCGGCGCATCCGCATCCCATCGCCCACGGCAGCCCCTTCTTTCCCCTGCCCTAGTACCCTGAGGCCAGGGCGCTCGCCTGCGCCTGCACCTTGTCCTTGAGCTTCGGCGACACCACCGCAAGGCTCAGGCGGCGGCGGTCCATCACCTCGCGTGCCAGGCGCTGGATGGCCGGCGCCGTCACGGCGTTGAGGGCGGCCACGGTCTCTTCCGGCGGAATCACGCGGCCGTGGGTCAGCAGGTGCTCCCCGAGCCACATCATGCGGCTGGTCGTGCTCTCCATGCCAAGACGCAGCTGCCCCACGCAGTATTCCTTGGCCCGGGCCAGCTCCGGTCCGGGCACCTGCCGGTTCTTCATCCGCCGCACTTCCTCGCCGACCAGCCGCAGGGTCTTGACCAGGTTCTTCCCGTCCATGCCCGCGCTGATGGCCAGCGCGCCGGTCTCGCGCATCATGTGGCTGCTCGACTGCACCGAGTACGCCAGGCCGTGCTGCTCACGGATGCGCTGAAACAGGCGCGAGCTCATATTCTCCCCGAAGATCGCGTTGAGCACGCGCAGCGTGTGGCGGCGCGGGTCGAGGCGGCCGAACATGCGGAAGCCCATGGCCAGATGGGTCTGCTCCACCTCGCGGGCGCGGAACACCTCGGCCCGCTGCCGCACGCCGTCGCCCGCCGCACGCGCGGTGGGCGCGCGGCCCGCGCGCATGCCTCCGAGCAGGCGCCGCACGGCCCGAACGCAGTCCTCATGGTCCAGCCGCCCGGCGAACGTCACCACGGTGGCCGCCGGCACATACATACGGTGCAGATACTCGCTCACGGCCGCGCGGTCGATGCGCGCGAGCGTCTCCGGCGTGCCGGCGATCGGGCGGCCCAGCGGGTGGCCCTGCCACAGAGAGGTCGTGAGCAGCTCAAAGACCTCGTGCTGCGGCTGGTCGCGGTACATCATGATCTCTTCAACGATCACCTGCCGCTCGCGGTCGATGTCGGCGGGGGACAGCCGCGCGCGCCGGTACATGTCCGACAGCACGTCCAGCGCGTCGTTCACCCGGTCGAACGGCACGCGGGCGTAGTAGCAGGTGCTCTCCTCCTGCGTGAACGCGTTGAGGTAGCCGCCGCGGCCTTCGATCGCCTGCGAGATCTCCAGCGCCGACCGCGACCGCGTCCCCTTGAAGAGCATGTGCTCGATGAAGTGGCTGATTCCGGACACTCCGGCAGGCTCGTGGCGCCCGCCGACGCCGGCCCAGATGCCGAGGGAAACGCTCTGCACGCTGGGGATCGCCGAGGTGGCCACCCGCACGCCGTTGGGCAGAACCGAAATCCTCACGTTCTCTTCATTCGATGTCGCTGCCATTCCTTCGACCTTTCCAAGCTTCCTCAGATCCCACCCTTGGGCTACGCCGCGCGCGCGGCCCAGAGCCCCATCGCATAGACCAGCGCGTGATTCATCGCCAGCGTATAGAGCGAGGCGAAGACGTCGTCGATCACAATGCCCAGCCCGCCCCGGATGCTCTGCAGTTGCCGGGCCGGCGGGGGCTTGATGATGTCGTTGATCCGCGAGAGCACGAAGGCCACGGGAAGGATCCACAGATCCGTCATCCACGGGAGCCCGATCAGGCAGAGCGGCAGCGTGAGATACTCGTCAGCCACGATGCTGTGGTCGTCCTTCGTCCCTAGCACGCGCTCGGCCCGGTCGCAGATCGGGACCGCCACCACACAGAAGACGGCGCAGACCAGCGACTGCACGATCCACCCATGAGGAATGTTCAGCAGCGGCAGCAGCAACGCCGCCAGCGGGATCCCCAGCAGAGCCCCAAATGTGCCGGGCGCCACAGGGCTGCGGCCCAGGCCGAAGCCCGTCGCCAGTATCATCGCCACCCGGTCCCCCGCGCCCATCCGCCCCGTTTGTGTCGCACTCACTTCTGCCGACTCCTCTTCAGCCGCGTCCGCCAGGTCGCGGGCAGGCAGAGGACACTAGCCCATCCCGCCGACCACCTCAAGCGCGCAACCGGAGCGATCGCGGGCTACCTTCCTTTCGGTGACGGGATCGAATGGCGCTTGGTTAAGCGCCGATTCCCGTCCGAATCCTAATCCTGAACCTAATCGTAATCCATTATGCACGAGCGGATTAAGAGCAAGATTAGGATTACGATTAAGACGGCACGGACCCCATAAGTAAGTGCCATCTCGTGTCGGGATCGCCATCGGCATCGACCTTGGCGCAACCGCCCTGGCGCTCAGCCGATTCGGTGCCCATGGGTTCATGCGCGATCGGAACGAGGACGACGACGAGGACGGGAACGAATACGCTCGCCATGGCGCGGCGAGCGGGAAAAGCCGGGCATTTGGCAACATCGTGCCCGATATGCAGTCAGAGGCATGAGGCAAGCTGCACCCTTGACCATCAACGTCGTTGGCGGGGTGGCGTGCATCTTCACCCGTCGCAACACATTGTCATTCGGTCAGTAAGAGAGGAGGGCAAGCCCATCAGAATCCACTCGCGTGCCTTGACAAGAAGCCGCGTTCTGGGACAATCCAACCCAGAGGCTGGTTGTCACGCACAGGCGCAGTGCCCCCACGTGACGCCAGTCCGGCCAGCAAAAGACAAGTTGCCAGATACAATAGTTGGCGACATGAACATGATACACAGAACCATACCGATGATCTCTCTGGTGGTGATGTCGCTGGCGTTCACGGGTTGCATGGTTGTGCGACAGACATCCACGTTCGACTCTAGCGACGAGTTGCGCTCAATAGGTCCAGTCCACATGCGTCTGTCACCCGCCTTCGATGTGGACCACAATGCCTATGCCCGCAGGGACGTTCGCGGATTTCGCCTCTACATCCGGTTTGA
>CAZJBP010000085.1:0-15986 GCA_964544115.1 uncultured Victivallales bacterium
ATGACGTTGGCCTGGGCCGTGCCCACGAGGAGGCCGACGGCGAGAACGCCCAGCCGGACCCGCCACAGGATTGGACCCTCGGTCATCATCGCATGGTTACCTTTACCATCCAAAAAACGTTGAACCGGTCTCAGGGGCGAACTCCACCGCCCCGTAGGTGGTGAAGCCGGCGTTGTTCCTGGCCGTTGAACTCTCAGTCTTGACCCAATCCACGCTGCGCGCTGTTGACGCGATGCGCATCTCATCGAGCTTCCCGATGAAATAGCGGCCCGGGGTGCGGGCGACTCCGCCGTAGCGCTGGCCGATCGACCAGAGGTCCGTTGCCGCGTAGGTTTCGGCGGCCGTGTAGGTTCCCTTCTGAACGCCGTCGATGTACAGGGTTCCCACGCTGCCGCTGCGCACGTAGGCGAAGTGGCGCAAGATCCCGCTGTCGACGCGTTCGCCAGAGTTGATGGCCAGCGTGCTGGAGCCTGTGATCAGGGCGAGTTGTCCTGCGGACACCACGGGCGTGGCGGTTCCGCCGATCTTCAGCCACAGGATGCCGGCCTTCGCCGATGTGGAGGCGCTGATCGGGGTCGAACCGTCGATGCCTCCGTCGTTGGATGTCAGCATACAGCCGGACAGAGTGAACGCGGAAGCCGTGATGTCCGCGCTGACGCTGCTGACGTTGACCCAGTTCGTGCTGGCGAAGGACTGAGCCGTGCCGACCAGGCCGGTCGAACTGAGGTTGCCGTTGGCGATGCCGGTATTGTGCAGCGCGGAAGAGTCAACGACGGCCGGTTCCCGCATGTGCCATACGGCGGCATAGGAAGGCCATGCCACGCCGTTGGTCGTATAGGCCGGAGCCGTGGCGGACGCATTACCCCAGTAGGCGCGGACGTAGTCCGTGGCCGCCGCCAACTTGGACAGGCGGACCCATACGTACGAGGTTCCGGACTCGTTCCACGTGTCCTTGTCGTAGGCCAGTTCGAAGCCGCTGGAGTCGGCGAAACGCAAGTCCGCCGCGCCGGTCTGAAGCTGGGCGTAGTTGAATCCTGAAATGCCGGTGTGGAGAGCGACCAAGGCGGGGAAGTTCGTCAGGCTCGTTGTACCCGCGTACCCCGAGAAGGTGATCTTCATCTGGTACTTGAAGTTCCCGGTGTTTAGCGGAGCCCCCACATCGGCGTGCGCCATGCAGACCCAACCGGCCACAGCGACCGCAGCGCAGGCCAGACTCTTGCGCCAACGTCCGTCCCGGCGTCCCGCCATCCACGTGCCATGTTCCCTGTTGCGCATCCGGATCTCCTCCTGACGCTGTCTCCACCCGTCATTGTACCTGACGGGGCATCCCGAGCACCACCGAAAAGCAACACGGCATGGCGGATTCACCCACCATGCCGTGCTGTTAAAGCCCGCTGAGATTGACGGTCTGCCGCTACCAGAGGATCATTGGCCGATAGTACGCCGGCTTGCCCGCCGGGGCGTTCGTATCGTCCCACACGTTTGTGCCGCTGGCGCTGCGCGGGATACTGCTGGTGGCGATCAGGGACCATGCTCCCGTCGTCAGGTTGGTGTTGCGGAGCATGCTGAACGGTGTCGTCACGCCGCTGTCCAGCGTGCCGTACCACGTCACCCGGTTCGCGGCACCCACGCGAGCAACGCTGAGCACTCGGAACGTCGAGTTGGAGTCCGTCGGGTTGGTGCCGGCCACGTACTCCTCCCACGTTTTGGGTCCGTCCTGATCCTGGTCCAAGTTT
Organism: uncultured Victivallales bacterium; assembly: GCA_964544115.1. Lineage (GTDB taxonomy): Bacteria > Verrucomicrobiota > Kiritimatiellia > UBA8416 > JADHWI01 > CAZJBP01. The sequence continues at coordinate 1,737 of CAZJBP010000085.1, forward strand.
TGATCGTTCTCGTAATCCGTGAAGCCGTACAAGTCCAACCAATCGTTCGGCACGCCCTTGGTTGTGTAATTCACCACCAGGACGTCGCCGTTTGTCACGACCAGATCGTCCAGAAATCCGGTGCCCTCCAGGGCGACCGACGAGATCTTGCTGTCGAGAGGGTCTATGGTTTCCTGCTTCTCGTTAGCGATCATGAACCACGTGCCGCCGTACACGTAGGCGTCCGTCCAATCCGGGTAGGACAGGATGTCGCGCGGGACGCTCGCCAATCCCAGCTGATTGGTCAGCGCCGGACCACCGTTCAGATGGACCTCGAAGAACCGATCATAATCCGTCCCGTCGGCAAAGATGTCGCCCGTGAGGTAATCGAACTTGATCGTGACTCGCGCCCACTGATCTGTGGCCAGAGGCGCGTGCTGTAGCTCGGTCCACAGGGGCGGCGCAAAGCTGCCTCCGGGTATCGTGGTGTAGCTGTGTTTCACGACGATGTGACCGTTCGTGTTGAAGTAAAGGGCCATCTGCACGTCGTTCGTGACCTCCGGCGCGCTGGCGCTGCGAACCGGCAGCACCGTGAAGTCGAGCCAGATGTTCGTGTCGCCACCGGCGTGATCCAGAAAATTGGTGGACGGCTCGACCAGTTCGACCACGTTGGAGTGGGTGGACAGTGGCAGCGGAAAACGACCCGAGTAGTTGTTCGTCATCGCCCTGACGACCAGGCCGGTGTTGACCAGGCCATACCAATTGGTCGAATTCACCAACCCTGTTCCGGGCGCATACGCTTCGAAGGAGTCATGGTACGGCACTGTATTGGTGGCCATAACGGCCGCAGGGGTGACTGCCACGGCAAGCGCGGCCGCACCTAGCACCCAGCTAGCCACACCCGATCCCGCACGAATCGCTCTCATGTAATGTCTCCCACTTGCACTTGGACTTGTGCCAACCTGCATCGGCCCCGTTTATCCGGTTTACGCCCCTCAAGATGTGCCGACGTCACGTTTACGGCTGAGAGAGCGCCCCGCATCTTATAGAGCCTGATGCACCCCTGACAACCGCCCCTGCCATCTGTAATACGGTAGACTACCCCGCATGGATGTGTCAACGGTATTCCCGTCTCGGTAAGCCGTTGCGAGGGCCGTCTGATGCGGGCGGGGGAACTTCCTGGCGATGGCATAGACTGCCGTTTCGACGCCCCTTCGGGGGCTTCGACCCGCCTCTTCCTGAGGGGCGGGCGCGGCGCTCAACGCCGCCGGTGTTTTGCCGGTGTTTTGCCTTGCAATCATGAGGTATGCGGCTATAGTCGCGACCGTTCTCAGGTGGGGCTCGCCTTATTCAGGTGGCGCCGGGCGGCCCGACAAAGGGGGGGGGCATGAAACGGACTCTACTGCGTGCCGTTGGGCGAGTCGTCTGTGGGTGCGTAATCCTGTTTGGATCAGCCGCCGGTGCCCGAGCGCAGGCGGTTCGACAGCCAGGTCTTCCGTTGCCGGCTCCCGAGGCGGGCGGCGCGGCGGGCGTGGAATCCGGGCGCGGTGCGATTTCCATCCGAAAGGTTACGGGGGTGAATCGCCGGGACCGCATGATGACCCCTCAGTACACCACCAGTGTGTCACGGGGCTCGAAGCCGCCTCGTGAGTGGGGGATGGTCACCGTGGAGTATGCCTCTCAGCCGGAATGGCTGGACGAGGTGACGGTCAACTTCTACGTGCTCTCCATGGTGTCGAAGAACGGGCGGAACGTTTATTCCCTCTACCGCAAAGACGTGACCTATGTTGACGTGAAGCAGGATCGGCTCCACGTCGCCGACGTGTACCTGATGCCGTCGGCTCTCGAGCGGTTCGGGCCGGTGGCGGCCGTGGCGGTGGAAATCTCAGTGAAGGGCGAGCTCGTGGCACAGCAAAGCGAAACCGCGATTCGCGACACCCTGCCGGTGGATTGGTGGAAGAGCGAGAAGGTCGTCAAGAGTGAAGCCGTGACGGCCCGTGACGGGTATCTCCTGAGCCGGAAGGAGTCTCCGTTCGTGTTCATCAACATCGACGATTACGAGGCAATCAAGTAGTGCTCAAGTCCAACCGCCTGATTGCGCTGGACATCGGGGCCAGCAAGGTCGTCGTCGCCGAGTTCAACGTGGCTCGCGCGGGGATGCCGGAATTGCTGTCCTACGGCATCGGCGCGCTCGAAGCCGAGGGGTCGGTCGAGGCGGACCTCTCCGCCTACATTGTGGCGGCGATTCGAGACATCATGCGGACCAAGGGCATCCGCCCGGCGCCGGTCTACATGACCATCTCTGGACAGACGGTGTTCCCGCGCTTCGTGAAGCTGCCCGCCGTGTCCCGGGACAAGCTCCTGCCGATCATCCGCTACGAAGCCGAGCAGAACGTTCCCTTTCCCATAGACGAAGTGGTCTGGGACTACCAGATTCTCGGCGCCCAGCGGGCTCAGCACGACGACGTCAATGTGATGCTGGTGGCGGTTAAGACCGAGAATGTGACCCGGCTTACCGATTGCGTTGTCGCGGCCGGCCTGGAACCGGACGTGGTGGATGTGGCTCCCATGGCGTTGTACAACGCCGTCCGCTTCAACCACCCGGATCTTCAGGGCTGCACGATGGTCCTGGACATCGGCGCCCGCAGTTCCAGCCTGATCTTCATCGAAGAAGACCTGGTGTTTAGCCGCAGCATTCCGGTGGCGGGCGGCACGATCACCCAGGAAATCATGAAGGAGCTGGGCGTGCAGGCCCGCGAAGCCGAGGCCCTGAAGCGGCAGCACGCGTTCGTGGCCTTTGGCGGCGTTTATGCGGGCCCCGAGAACGACACGGCGGACCGGGTGTCTAAGATCGTGCGCAACGTCATCACGCGCCTGCATGCCGAGGTGAACCGCTCGATCAACTTCTACCGCAGCCAGCAGGGCGGCAGTCCTCCCTCGCTGGTGCTGTTGACCGGCGGATCGTCGGCCATTCCGCACACGGATACGTTCTTCCGCGAGAAGCTCAAGGTGGAGGTGGACTACCTCAACCCGTTTGCGAACATCCCGGTTTCGGAGCGGATCTCGTCCGAGGACGTGGAGCGGGACCTGCCCCTGCTCGGCGAGGTGGCTGGGCTGGCGATCCGGCGGAGCATGTCCTGTCCGATTGAAATCAACCTGTTGCCGCCGGCTCTGGTTGAGCGCAAGGCATTCAGGCGCCGCCAGCCGTATTTCGCGGCTTCGGCCGTCGGCCTGGTTCTGGTCATGCTGTGCTGGTGGTCCTTCTTCCTCAAGATGAAGGACGTCTGGCAGGAGCGGACGCGCAAGCTGGACCTGCAACTCGACATCCGGGAGGAGACGGATCGCGATTTGACCGCGGCTCTTCGCTCCCAGCAGCAATCGCAGGCGAAGCACGACGACGTGGTGTCCATTGTCCGCCAGCGGTCGCGGTGGATCGACTGGCTGCAGGGCCTCAACGATTGCATGCTGGAAGGGGCCTGGCTGCGGTCGGTCGACCCGGTGATGAGCGGCGGCAAACTGTGCCTCGAGGTTTCGGGCCGGGGTTTCGATGACCGCCTGAAGAAGAACGATTCGTCCGAGGCGACCGCCATTGAGGTGCTGAGGGATAGGCTGCGCCAGCACCCGCTGTTCTCCGACAAGACGGAGATCACGGCCGTGCCGGCGATGGCCCCGGGGGCGTACGCCCGGGACTTCACCATTCTCGTTGTGCTGGAGGAAGGCGAGCAGCTGCCCGGGACGGAGGCGGTTCAGCCATGAAGGGCAAGACCAACATCGTTGTCGCCGCGGGGGTTGCCGTTCTGGTGCTCATGTTCTCGGGCGCGGCGTTTCTGCTGGCCCGGGGCTTCAGCCAGTTCAGTTCTGCAGGCAAGAAGGCCGAGGCGCAGTTCAAGAAGCTCGAGGCCTTCTACCGGCGCGATCCCTTCCCGTCTGCCGGCAACGTGGAGATCGCCCAGACGAACGCCACCCAGCTGAGCGAGTGGTATCGAAAGCTGTCCGATGACCTGGCCAAGGGCGATCTCAAGGTGACGGAGCGCAGCCCGACGATGTTTATGCGGCGCCTTCAGGACACGCGCAACCAACTGCTGCTGGAGGCCCCGAAGCGGGGTGTGGTGCTGAAGGCCGAATTCGCGTTCGGCTTCGACCGATATCTCTCCGGAGGTGAAAGCAGTCTGCCGGCCCCGGAGGTAGTCCCGCAGTTGACTCAGCAACTGGCCCTCGTGGAGCGCATCAGCGGAATCCTCCTGGCCAGCCGCGTCGCATCGCTGGATGCCGTTGAGCGAGAGGATCTTGAGAGCCTTACCCGTGCCGGGGCAGCGCTACAGGAATCCGAGGGAGAAGGCGATCGGCGTCAGAAACGGGCGGGCCCCTCGTCGGGCCAGCCGTCCGAGGTCGCGGAGGCTGTCGCCCACACCAAGATGACCTTTGCCGTTGACTTCACGGCCAACGAGAGCGCCTTGATCGAGGTCCTCAATGCCCTGGCGCGCGACCCGGTTGTGATCGTCGTCAAGTCGCTCTCCTTCCGTCGGGAGTGGCCCGACGTGCTCGAGGGCCAGAAGCCGGCGCCGCCGGCCGCCGGCGCCCAAGGAGTGCCAGCCGCCATTCCGGAGCGGCAGGAGCGTATGGTCAGCGGACCTGCGACGGAGAAACCCGCGCGGGTCCGTCTGGAGATTGAGGTTTACCGATTCTCGGGGGACGAATCTGGTGAGAGCGCTTGACAACATGGTGAGCTGGGTTCGCGCCCGGTACGACAAGCTGATCGCGGTCGTCGTTTTCGCGGCGCTGCTCGGATCGCTTCTGTACCTGGCCGTGCGCATAGGCCGGCTTCAGCGCGACGAGGCATCGTTCCAGCGCCGGGTGGAAGGCTTGGTTCCCGCGCATCCCGAAGCGGCGCGGATGGATCCGACCCCGTTTGAGAACGCCGCCGAGCTGCGGCGCAACCCGCCCCAGATCGCGGGGTGGACCAATGCGCTGGCCGTGCCGGAAATCCGTGTGTGGTGCGTGGACTGCAGTCGCCCCATCCCCTTTTCCGTCTTGACCTGTCCGTTCTGCGGCGCCAAGCAACCCCCGCTGGAGGATTGGGGGCGCGACTCAGACCGCGACGGCATCCCTGACCTGACCGAGCAGCAGCTCGGGTTGGACCCGCGAAACCCGGCGGATGCCCGTGCGGACGCCGACGGCGATCTATTCAGCAACTTGGAAGAGGTTCGGGCGAAGACCGACCCGAACAACGGCGGTGACTACCCCGACATCGAGACGCTTCTCCAAGTCGAGAGCATCGACGCCGTGCCGTTCAGTCTCCTGTTCAAGAGCTACATGAAGGGCAGGGAGTCTCAGACCTTCCAGATCAACACGCGGAACGAGCGCACCTACTTCGCGCGGCTGGGCGAGGAAGTGGACGGTTTCAAGCTGATGGCCTTCAACGCCCATGTCACCACCGGCGCCACGGCCGTCGCGGGGGGGCGGGCCGACCTGTCCGAGTTGGTGCTCAGCAAGGGGGGGCGCAGCATCACCCTTGTCGTCGGGCAGGATCAGACGTACGACGAATACACGTGCCATTTTCGCTTCCAACTCACAGGAGAGGCGATCACCTGCAAGCTCGATGAGCAGTTCGAGTTGCGGCCCGGCCGCAAGTACGAGGCGATGCATGTTGACACTGCGTCCGACACTGTTGTAATACGCCGTGTCAGAGATGGCCGGGACTTCCGCGTGGGTAAGGCTGGTGGGGTGAACGCTGCGCCGGCCGCATCCGAACGGAAGGCGGAGCCCGCAGCGGCGGGTGCGTCGCCGGTTGTGGATCGCCAGGGAAATGATTGACCGAATCTAGCGGCTTGATGTTCGTGTTCGTGTGTGCTGAGCAGGGGAAGCCGGGATGGCAGCCCCTCCTTTAAGGAGAACCTCCTCCATGATCCGCAGTGAGTTGATGCGCCATGTGTTAGTGTGTCTGGTGGCTCTCGGTCTGGTCGGGTCCACAGGTGCACAGGACGATCCGATTGCACCTGCCGGGCAGCCGTCGTCGGTGACCGACGCGGTTCAGGAGGTCCAGGCTGAGGTCAGCACGGTCGTCAATGGAACCGCAAGTGCGGCTGAATTGACGGCTGAGCCCATCGTGATCCCTGAAGACATCAAGATGGATCCTGTGGCGGCGGAGCCTGTGGCGGTGGAGGGCGCTCTGACCGAAGACGTGCCCGCGGTGATTGAAACGGTTGTAGAGTCCTCAGAAACTCCGTCTGAGCCTGCGGACCCGACACCGGTCGCCGTTGAGGCGCCCGTTGCACCCACCAGCGAGGCATCCGCGCCGGATATCGTCGGCGCCGCCACTCAGTTGAGGTCGGGTGCCTCTGAGGCCGAAGTGATCTCCGTCATGAGCAGCCAGGAGGAGACCAAGCGCAAGGCCTACAAGACGCACCTTCGTCAGACTCTGGTTTCGGCCGACGCGGCGCTGAAGGCCAGTCGCTACGAGGATGCCATCGGCTTCTACGAGGAATCCCGCAAATTGATCCGGTCCATCGGCAATCGCCCGGAGGACCGTGCCGAGAAGGATGCCGCCGAGGCCGGGCTGGCCGAGAGCTACTACCGGCAGGCGCTGTACCTGAAAAAGCGCGGCTCCTACGAGGAGGCCTCCAAGCTCGCGCGTCTGGCCACCGGCATGGGGCACCCGCAGGCTCCCAAGCTGGCCGGCGAACTGCGCGATATCATCGAGAAGCCTCCGCTGCCGAAGGAGGAGAAGGCCAATCCGCGGTGGAAGGAGCCGGAGTACCAGAAGCAAGTGCAGCAGGTCGGAGACCTGTTGCGCATGGGTCGTCAGCACATGGTGTCGGGCGAATGGGAGAATGCCCGCGCGATGTTTGAGACGGTGCTGGCCCAGGATCCTGAGAACACCGAAGCCATCCGAATGCTGGAGAAGATCGGCAACCAGAGGTTCGACGCGTCCACCGCCGAGTTGGAGGCGACGAAGGCCAACATGATGGCCGATGTCCGCGGGGCGTTCAATCCGAGGGACTACGGCACCAAGGCCGAAGACCGCGACCTGTGGCAGGAGTGGGAAAAGAAGCAGAAGCAGCAGCCCATCATCGAGAGCGACCGGATCAAGATTCTGACCAAGATGAAGGGCATTAAGATCCCTGAGATCGACTTCCGGCAGGCGAACATCAACGATGTGATCACCTTCCTCCAGCAGCAGAGCGTCGAGTGCGACGAGGTCAGCAAGGGCGAGGAGCAGCGGGGCGTCAACATCATCCTCAACCTGTCAGCTGGCGCACCGTCGAGGCCCGCCGAAGCGGCTCCGGCGGATCCGTTCGCGAGTGCGACCGGGGCTGCCACGCAGGCCGGAGGCGAGGATATCCCGCCGATCACTTTCAGCGCGCGCTACATCACGCTCCACGAGGCGCTGAGGATCGTGACAGAAGTGGCTGGGTTGAAGTTCACTGTCTCCGGGTCCGTCGTCATGGTTATGCACCGCGACGCACCCGAGCGTGAGATGCTCACCCGCATGTATGACGTCCTTCCGTCCGTGGGCGATAGGATCGACATCGTGGCCCCTGCGGTCAGCCGTTCGTCCAATCGCGGCAGCGGCGACTTTATTGCGATGGATGCAAGCTCGGCTGCGCCCGCCAAGGGCGACTGGAAAGAGTTCTTCAGCAACATGGGCGTCGGCTGGCCGGCGGGTTCCTCGGTGAAGCACATTCCGGAGATCGGGAAGATCATCGTCAAGAACACGCCCGACAATCTCACCACCTTCGAGAGCGTGCTGAGCGTGCTGAACGTGGTCCCGTACCAGATTGAGATCGAGGCGCGGTTCGTCGAGGTCGGGCAGGACGATCTCAACTCTCTGGGCTTCGAGTGGAACCTGACCGACAACTGGGAGATTGCCACCAAGAAGAGCTCGAGCGGAGACTATCTGGGCAACCAGCAGAAGGTTCAGGTCAATACAGGCAGCTTCACGACCGGTATGCGCTTTGCGGACGACATTAACGCATCCGGCGACGTCACCGTTTCCCAGGACAATCTCCTGACGGTGGCCAGTGTTCTCACGAACCCTGAGTTGGAGTTGGTCCTGCATGCCTTGCAGCAGAAGACCAATACGGACCTCTTGTCGGCACCGAAGGTCACGACACAGTCGGGCTTGGAGGCAACGCTGAAGGTAGTGACGGAGTATATCTACCCGACATCGTTCACATTGGAGAACAACGACGTTGGAAACAATGGCGACAACACGGTCATACAGAACAGCATCCCAGTTGCGGTGCCCGAAAACTTCGAGACCCGCGAGGTGGGGGTGATCCTGTCGGTGCTTCCTGAGGTGAGCCCGGAGGGGCAGATGATCAACTTGACCATGTCGCCCGAGGTTGTGTCGGAGCCTGAGTGGTACAACTACGGCGCCGTCTATACGGACGCCAACGGCAATGAGGCGCAGGTGAACATGCCGCAGCCGTTCTTCCACACGCGCTCCATCCAGACGAGCATCTCGGTGTACAACGGGGCGACGGTCGTCATGGGCGGACTGATCGCGGAGGTGCGGGCCTCGACGGAGGACAAGATCCCCTTCCTGGGCGACATCCCCCTGATCGGAAGGCTCTTCCAGAGCAAGTACGACAAGAGCATCAAGAAGAACCTCCTGGTCTTCGTGACGGCCCGTCTGGTGGACCCGGCCGGCCGGCCGGTCAAGCGTGCAGATACGCTGGGTATTCCGGACAGCAGCGAGGGTGCTGCCGCGTCCACCGCCTCGGCGGACAACAGCAACCGCTGATCGACGGGCATGGCGTCGTTGGCTCAGTCCCGGGTGATGCTGATCGATGGGACCTGCGCGCTGTACCGTGCGTTCTATGGGATTCGTAGCCTGTCCACACGCTCCGGGGTTCCGACCAATGCCCTGTTCGGGTTTGTCCGCATGGTCGAGCAACTCCGCGACCAGTGGCGTCCCACGCACTGGCGCGTGATCTTCGATGGCGGTTCACCGGCTCGCCGGCTGCAGCTGCTCCCGACTTACAAGGCGCAGCGCCCTCCAATGCCGGAGGCTCTCCGATCCCAGGGGCCGATGTGCGAGGAGTTTCTCGACTGCCGGCGTCTGGAGCGGGTGTGTGTGCCGGGCGAGGAGGCCGACGATATCATGGCCACCTTGGCGGTTGCCGCGGCGCGTGACGGCGCGGAGGTGCTGCTGGCGACCATGGACAAGGATCTCTACCAGATCGTGTCCGACCGCATCTTCCTGATCCGCATGGCGGGCGAGCCGGAGCGCATGGGCACGGCCCAGGTCGAGGCCAAGACGGGCGTTCGGCCGGAGCAGATCGTCGACTGGCTGGCGATGGTCGGCGACTCTGCCGATAACATACCTGGAGTGCCAGGCGTCGGCGCGAAGACGGCTGCAGAGCTGTTGAGGACGCACGGTTCGGTGGCGGGGCTGCGGGCTCACCTCGACGAGATTCCCCGAGCGCGGATTCGGGACTCCCTGCTGGCGAGTCGCGAGATCCTTGACCGCAATATTGCGCTGGTGCGATTGGACACGGCTCTCGGCGGGCTGCCGGACTGGCGGTCGGCTGCGGCTGTCGACGGAGATGCCGGTCGCCTTCTGGAGTTCTTTACCCGTGTCGAGTTTGAGTCGATGGCAAAGCGGGTTCGCGAGCCGGACCTGTTCGGGTAGACTGCGTGGCCGTAAGAAACCCCGGAGAATTGGCCTGAAATTGGCATTTGACACGCATCAAGTGGGCGACTAGCATGATTCCAACGATGCCGACTGGGGTGTGACGTGGCCGCGTGACGGTCTGCGTACAAGACCAACCCCGGATTCCCGACAGAGCGCGTTCATTCACCTGTCCTTCTTCCATGATTACGATTGCTGTTACCGGCGGCATCGCCTGCGGGAAGAGCACAGTGGCCGGTCTTATGGCAGCGGATGGGCTTCCCGTTTGCGATGCCGATGAATTGGCGCACGCCGTGCTGGAGCCGGGCATGGCCGCGCACGTGGGGGTTGTCGGGCATTTTGGCGACGGGATTCTCGACGCGGACGGCCGGATTGACCGGCGGAAGCTGGGCCGGATCGTCTTTGCCGACGGTGAGCAGAGAGCTGTGCTGAATCGCCTGGTGCACCCTTGGGTGGCTGAGGGCTGGCGCCAATGGATCGGCGGGCTGGGAGACGGGTGCAGGCGGGCGGCCGTGGTCGTGCCGCTGCTCTACGAGGCGGGCTTTGCCGGGGGCTGGTCGGCGGTGGTGTGCGTGAGCGCTCTGCGCGAGACCCAGCTGGCGAGGCTGGCGCTGCGCGGGCTGGGGGAGCAGGAAGCGGTGCAGCGGATCGGTGCGCAGATGCCGATGCGCGAGAAGGAGCTGCGCTCGGACTACGTGATTATGAACGAAGGATCCAAGGATCTGCTGAGGCGACAGACGCAGTCGGTGCTGCGGAGTATAACGGAGAGACAGACATGGTAGAGCGAGATCATTCGAGGAGACCGCGCGGGGGACGCCCGCCGCGCCACCGGCATATGGATGACGGCAACGTGCGCCGCGGGTACGACCCGGACCGCCTGCCGCGGGACCCGGCGCAGAACGATGCCGCGCCGCTGCCGCCGATAGGCGATGGGGGGGCAAACGACGAGGGGGGGCTGAGGCCTCCCCTTCCCAACAACCCCCAGCAGCCGCCTCCGAGCGCGATCTGTCTCTACGAGTTGCAGGAGAAGTCGGTTCCTGAATTGCGCGAGATGACGGACGCCGTCGGCCTGACCGAACTGGGCGCGTTGCGCAAGCATGAGCTCGTGTTCGAGATCCTCAAAGAGCACGCCCGCAAGGGGGGCGCCGTGTTCAGCCGCGGCATCCTTGAGATCCTGCCGGACGGGTTCGGATTCCTCCGATCCGCGCACAGCAACTACCTGCCCTGTCCTGAGGACATCTACGTTTCGCCCTCCCAGATCCGGCGGTTCGCCCTGCGAACGGGCGACCTGGTGGAGGGGCAGATCCGTGAGCCCAAGGAGAAGGAGCGGTTCTTCGCGCTGCTGCGGGTCGACAAGGCCAATGGACAGGACCCGGAGATGTCGCGGCACAAGGTGCCGTTCGAGAACCTGACGCCGCTGTTCCCGAACCGGCGCTTCCGGCTCGAGACGACGCCCGACGAGGTGTCGATGCGGATCATGGACATGTTCACGCCCATCGGGATGGGGCAGCGCGGGCTGATTGTGGCGGCGCCGCGGACGGGCAAGACCGTGCTGATGCAGAAGCTCGCCAACAGCATTTCGGCGAACCATCCCGACGCGTACCTGATCATCCTGCTGATCGACGAGCGCCCGGAGGAAGTCACCGACATGCAGCGCAACACGAAGGCCCACGTGTTGAGCTCCACGTTCGACGAGGCGCCGGAGCGGCACGTTCAGGTGGCTGAACTGGTGATCGAGATGGCCAAGCGCATGGTCGAGTGCGGGCAGGACGTCGTGATCCTCCTGGACAGCATCACCCGGCTGGCCCGCGCCTACAACACCGTGCAGCCGCACAGCGGCAAGATTCTGTCGGGCGGCGTGGATGCCAACGCGCTGCACAAGCCGAAGCGGTTCTTCGGCGCGGCCCGCAACATCGAGAACGGCGGCAGCCTGACCATCATCGCCACGGCCCTGGTCGAGACCGGCAGCCGCATGGACGATGTGATCTTCGAGGAGTTCAAGGGCACGGGCAACATGGAGCTGTGCCTGGACCGGGCCCTTGTCGACAAGCGGGTCTTCCCGGCGATCAACATCGAGAAGTCGGGCACGCGCAAGGAAGAGCTGCTGCTGCACCCCGACGAGCTGAGCCGGATCTGGATCCTGCGCCGCGCCATCAATGGCGTTCCGCCGGTGGAGTCCATGGAAATGATCATTCGGCGCTTGAAAAAGACCGCCAGCAATGCAGAATTCCTCGTTTCCATGAAAGAACAGTGAGGGCGGTCATGCCGCGGCAGGCCATTGACGGCCGCGGCCGTCTTCCGGTTCGCAGCGGCCGCACCGGTCGCCGCCGAAAGGTTGCAGCTGATGAACACACGTGTCGAAGACGCGGGGCCTTGCCGTAAGATCCTGCATGTGAACGTTGAGTGGAGCGAGGTCTCTGCGGATTACGAGCGACTGCTTGCGCTGTACGCAGCCGAGGCCCGGGTGCCGGGGTTCCGGAAGGGCCGTGCGCCGGTCCAGGTGGTTGAGCGCCACTATGCCAAGGGGCTGGCGGAGGACGCGCGGGATCGCCTGCTGCCGCGATTCTACAACGCCGCGCTCGAGGCCGAGAAGCTCAAGCCCGTTTCGGTTGTGCAGGTGGCTGATGTCGACCTCGTGCGCTCTCAGGGGTTCCGCTTTCGCGTCACGGTCGACCTTCCCCCGGAGTTCAAGCTCCCGAAGTATCGGAAGATCACCCTCAAAGACCAGTCCCGCGAGGTGACCGACGCCGATGTGGACCGGATGCTGGACGTGCTGCGGCAGCAGACCGCCCGCTACGAGGACGTCGAGGGGCGGCCGTCCGTGGACGGCGACCTGGTCCGGATCGATTTTGAGGGGCGCACCGCCGATGGCCGTCCCGTTGCCGAGTTGTCGGCCGATTGCAGCGGGATTGGGGCCGCCAAGGACTTCTGGGCTCAGATCGGCCAGCCGGAGTTCCTGCCCGGCATGGCCGCGGGTCTCGTCGGCCTGAACATCGGGGACACGCGCCGGGTGGATGTCGAGTTTCCTGAAGGCTTTCGCATTCCGGCGGCTGCCGGGAAGAAGGCGGCCTACACCGTGACCGTCAAGGCCATCCGCGGGCGGCACCTGCCCGACGTGAACGAGGAGTTCGCGAAGCAGTTGGGCGCTGAGTCGGTCGAGGCGGTGCGGACGAGCATGCGCGAAAGGCTCAAGGCGTCGGCGGAGAACGAGGAGCGCTCGCGTCGGCACGAAGAACTATCGAAGACGTTGATCGAGAAGACCGAGATGGAAGCGCCCCGCTCGCTGGTGGAGGGCGAATCGCGCCAGGCGTTCTACCACGCGGTCCGGTCGATGATCCGGCAGGGAGTTCCGCGCGAAGAGGTGGAGCAGCGGCGGGCGGAAGTCGCCGCCACGGCGACGCAGGTGGGAACGGACCGGATCAAGCTGCGGTTCATCCTCGAGGCCGTGGCTCGCGAAGAGCACATTGAGCTGACGGACGCCGAATTCGAGACGCACCTGGGCGTCATGGCCGGGCAGCACCGCGTGCCCGTGGAGTCCCTGCGCGCCGAGATCGAGCGCCGGGGCGAGATGGATGAGGTGCGGACGGACGCCCTGTGCAACAAGGTTCTGGACGCCCTGGTGGACATGGCGCTGGGCCGTCGCTGAGGCCGCATGAAGGCCCCGGGCGGCGGGGCCCCCTTGTCGCGCCGGCCCTGGTGACGCTAGACTGAGCGGAGTTACGAAGCCCGGAGAGGGAACGCCAACGTGAGCACAATGAACCAGTTGATTCCGATGGTGGTTGAACAGACCGGCCGCGGCGAACGGGCCTATGACATTTTCTCGCGGCTCCTGAAGGACCGCATCATCTTCGTCGGGACGGCCATTGACGACGAGATCAGCAATCTCATCCTGGCCCAGTTGCTGTTCCTTCAGGCCGAGGACGCGGAGAAGGATATCAGCATGTACATCAACTCGCCCGGCGGGTCGGTGACCGCGGGGCTGGCCATTTATGACACGATTCAGTTCCTGAAATGCGACGTGGCCACGTACTGCGTCGGGCAGGCCGCGAGCATGGGGGCTGTGCTGCTGGCCGCCGGCGCCAAGGGCAAGCGCTTTGTGCTGCCGAACGCGCGGATCATGATCCATCAGCCCTGGGGCGGCGTGCAGGGGCAGGCCGCGGACATCAGCATCCAGGCCCGGGAAATCCTGCGCCTGCGCGACCGCCTGAACGAGATCCTTGCCAATCACACGGGCCGCAAGCTCGAGGAGATCGCGCGGGACACGGACCGCGATTTCTTCATGTCGGGCGAGGAAGCCAAGGCCTATGGCCTGGTGGACGAGGTTGTCGTCAGCCGGCGCCTGCCGTCGGCGAAGAAGGGAGCCTGATCATGGCCGCCCGCGGCGCCCGCCACTGCTCGTTTTGCGGCAAGCCCCAGAACCAGGTCCGCCGGCTGGTCGAGGGGCCCGACGTCAACATCTGCGACGAGTGCATCCGGGTCTGTGACGGGCTGCTGCGCCGCGAGGAGAAGACCGGGCGCGAGCACAGCACCGCGGGGCTGAAGGTGCCCAAGCCGGCCGAGATCAAGGCCATTCTGGATCAGCACGTGGTCGGCCAGGAGCACGCGAAGAAGGTCATGTCCGTTGCGGTCTACAA
>CAZJBP010000086.1:0-15957 GCA_964544115.1 uncultured Victivallales bacterium
GCTCATGCCCGGAACTATAGCCGCCGAGGAGCCGCTGCGGCAACCATCGGTTCCGTCAACACGGCGGTTTGGGGTTGATCGACTGCGCTGCCGAGGATACCCTCATTTCAGGAGTGGCGATATGGTTTCCAGTCGTGACAGGGCCGCAATCGTAGAGATCGCCAGCCGCTACCAAGTCAGCCGTGTTCTCCTTTTCGGAAGCAGCATCGCTGAGGGGGCGGAAGCCAGAGATGTTGATCTTGCCGTTGAGGGACTGCATCCATCGCGCTTCTTTTCTTTCTATGGCGATCTGATCTTTGGCCTCTCGAAGCCGGTCGACCTTGTGGATCTGGGGCACAAGTCTAGGTTCACCGACCTTATCCGCAAGGAAGGGGTTCCGGTGTATGGCTGAGATATCGGAAAGGGTCGCCGTCGAACTGGAGAACATCGACGGCGTGCTTGCCCGAATCCCCGCCGCCGAAGCTCTTTCCGGCATGTCTGAATTGGAAGTGGCCGGTGTTGCCGCTCTGATCCACTCGTTCTACAACGGGATCGAGAATGTTCTGAAGCAGGTTCTGCTGGCGAAGGGCAAAACTATTCCGTCGGGGGAGTCCTGGCATAAGGAGCTCGTTCAACTGGCATTCGATGTCGGGGTGCTGTCTCAAAGCGGATCCATGGCAATCCGGGAATATCTGGCCTTCCGGCACTTCTTCGCTCACGCCTATGCCTTCGATCTTGACCCGCATCGCATGGAGCCGTTGGTTGCCAACCTTCCTGCAGCGTACCGCACACTCAGGCAAGATGTGATTCGGGCCATCACCCGGACGTCTTGACCATTCGCCTGGGCGACCAGCCCGGATCGGCGATGCGGACCGCAATCATCCAGAGGAGGCAGAAGGGCGGGCCGCTGAACAATGCCGTGATGGCGAACTGCTCAAGATCCCAGCGGCCCGTTGTGGACGCCAACGCGGCTCGCAGGGCACCGCCTGCCACCCCTGCCGCCAGGGAGCCGAGCAGCACAACCCAGTGCGGGTGTTTCACCACGCCGCGTGCGGCGTAAACCCCATGGAGCAGGATGGCATAGAGCAGGGATGTGACGCACAGTCGGAGGCCGGTCAGGTAAGGGGGTGCCGGAAAGTCGCCGTCGTTTCGTAGCGGGAACGCGTGTCCGTGCCATGCCAGGATGCCCGCCGCTGCACATCCGGAAAGGGCGGCCACCCCCAGTGCCACGTCGATGCGGGGATACCGTCCGCTCCGCAGGTGCCCCCGGCTGAGCCCGCTGGTCAGGAGGACGCCCAGTCCCAGGATTGCGCCGAACAGCGCGCTTCGCACCCCGTAGACCGGCGCCAACATGATAGCCAGCCAGCTCGACAGAACTCCGGCGAGCCCGGTCAACGTCAACATCAGAACTCCATAGGCGACCCAGATCCATCTCATGGCGTCTTCTCCTCCTGGCGGTGACCACCCTGCACGATGCACGCGAAATACCCCGGCAAAGGCTCCGGACCCAAGGCGCGGCAGATGTTCTCGCTGACGGTCGGTGGCAGGGGCAAGCCGAGGGCGGCCTTCTCGCGGATGGCCCGGAAATGGCGTTGGACAAAGCAGTGGGTGCGCGGGCTGTCGCCCATGGCGAGGTTCATCTTCCTCCAGATGTCGGCCAGCGGCTCCGTGACGGCGTTTCCGAAGCTGAGCGGTGTGAAGTCGCACGGGCAGACGCGGCCCGCCGCGTCAATGTAGAGGTGCTGGGTCCCGGCGCCGCAGCCAAAGAGCTCCGGGCTCTCGATCTGGTTGAACGCGCACACCTTCGGAAGGCGCCCGCGGCGGTTGGTCTCCACGTGAAAGCGTCGAAGCGTGAGCACATCCTCGGGCGTCAGGAGGTCCGCTTCGACGGCATCGACGAGCCGGCCGCAGGGCATCGGTTCCACCAATCGGTATTCGTCGACGCGGAGTTCGCGCGCCAAGCGATAGATCCGTTCGTGGACTCGGTCGCGCACCACCTGCGGGGTGGCGACCGTGCTGACCATGGTGTAGAACCCGGTGCGGCGAGCCAGGCGGATGGCGGCGACGGCCGTGTCCCAGAGCCCGGGCCGGCCGCGCTGACGGTCATATTGCGCGGCATCGACGTGGTCGAGACTCACGCAGACGGCCCAGAGCCCGGCCTGTCGCAGGGCGGCTGCGGTGCCGGGGTCGAAGCCGATTCCGGTGGTGAACAGGATCGTGGCGGCGCCGCCACCGGCGGCCGCCAGCACAAGGTCGCGAACGTCGGGCCTCAGGAGCGGCTCGCCGCCGGTGAAGCCTATGATGCTGGCTCCGAGCCCGTGAAGCTGGCGGATCACGTTTTCCCAGTCCGCTTTCGAGAGCTCCGCTTGCCGATCGCGCGCCGCGCTGCAGTGAGCGCAGTGGCACGGGCATTCCCCGGTTATCGCCAGGAAGGCGGAGACCGGGCTGAGATGCCGCCCCGACAGCAGGTTCTCGAAGAGACGATCGTAGGCGCGGCCGGGAAACGGCGGCAGGAACGAATTGATGACCCACTGCCCCCGGTGGCGCGAGATGCGTTCGCCGTCCAGCCAGCGGCGGGCGAAGCGCAGGAACGATGGATTCCGGACGTCGCTGCGATCGAGCCGCCGATGGAGTTCGTCCGGAAGCCGCTGAATGCCGCGTCGGCGCAGTTCGCGCAAGACGCGGATCGGAGCGGCGGTCACGCGCGGGTCGAAAAGCATCGCCAGGAGTTGCAGGGACTGACCGCTCATGGCTAGGGGCCCCGCGTTTGCACGGCTAGCACGGTCGCATGATGGTGAGCCAGCGGAGCGCAAAGACCATCCAGTTCCTCCCGCATGAAGTCCGCCACCGGACCCGGCTCGCGCAACGGCAGCACCGCGTCGAAGCCCGCCAGGACTCCCGTGGTGAGCAGCCAGTCGAAGCACGAGACGCCCGCGGGCGGCGCGACCGGGTGCAAGGCATCCGCATGAAAGCGGATGTCAAACCCTGCGGCCTGGAGCGGGCGCCGCAGGGCATCCCAATCTCGGGGGAAGTCGGGCCACAGGGCGAATTGCATCTGGTCCGGAAACCGGGCCAGGCAGAGGCGAAAGGCGTGGAAGACCGGGCGCAAGGTGTCCGCGTAATTGACGATAAAGGCCAGAACTCCGCCGCAGGCCAGTGCCCGGCCGGCTTCACGCAGGATCTGCCGGTGGTGGGAGTAGCCGATGGCCCACGTGGAAACGATCAGCGCGGCCTGACGCGGCGCACGGCGACGGAGGTGTGCCAACATATCCTCTTGGATCCACGTGAGACGAGGTGAGCTCCCGGCGCGGCGCCGGGCGACGTCGAGCATTCCGGCGGACAGGTCCAACGCCGTCAGCGGCCGGTCCGGGTAGCGGCGTTGGAGCTCGGCGGTTGTGTAGCCAGTGCCGCAGCCGAGGTCCAGGATGTCGCCCGGCGGAAGCGCTTCTGGCAGCCGCGCGAGAAGGGCGTCCGTGACCGGGCGAAGCTGGGCCAGCCATTGGCTCTCATAGTTCGCCGCCACACGGTCATAGCCGTCGGCAAACTGCGGGCCCTGCAACCAGCGATTGCGCAGGGCAAGGACTCCGACCCGCCCATTCAGCCGCAGGCAGTTGACATAGCGTTCGACAACCGTAGACAAGAAGTGCCTTCAGTTTGATGAATGGAGCGTCAAATCGGTCCGCATCCACCCAAGATCAACGCGCAGAACCCGACTGCAACGAGGGAGAGAGGGGTCATCCAGACGGAGTGAAGCATGGCAACGAAGCCTTTCTCTTGCCGGCATTTTCCGATCGCCAGCGTCAGCCAGACACTGTCACAAGCCAGCACGGAAGCCAACGACAAAGCGGGGTGTGCCCCGTTGCGGCTAGACTTCAAGACCCCGATGTGGCACACATGGGCTCGGCGGGTGCCGCCGGGAATGACTTCAAGCCGTCGAGTTTTGTTCCTCTCTCCGCAGCCATTCTTCGAGTGGCGGGGGTCTCCCATCCGGGTCGGCTTCGATGTCCGGGCGCTCGCGGAGCTGGGCTACGAGGTTGACCTGCTGACCATGCCCGTCGGCATGCCGCACACGATCCCCGGCGTGCGGGTGCTGCGGGTGCCTAACGCGCTGCGGGTTCGCTCGCTGCCGATCGGGCCGTCGCCGGCGAAAGCCGCACTGGACGTCGTCATGCTGCTGCAGGCCTGGCGCATGGCCGGGCATCGTCGCTACGCGGTGATTCACGGCGTGGAGGAGGCGGGCGCCATCGCGCTGGCCGTGGCGCGCCGATGTGGCGCACGGGTCATCTTCGAGAAACACTCCGACCCCGGTTCGCACCGCAAGGGCGCGCTGCGCAACCTGGTGCTGAAGGCCTACGCGCGGGTGGAAGCGCTGACCGTCCGGCGGGCGGATGCCGTGATTTGCACGGGGGAGGGGCTGGCCGCGCAGGTGCGGGCCTCGTGCGCGCGGGCGCGGGTGTTCCACGTGCCGGACATTCCGTCGTCGCTGGCCGAGGCCGCCCCGGACAAGGTGAAAGCCGCGCGGGCCCGGCTCTGCCGGCGCCCCGGCGAGCGGCTGGCCATGTACGTGGGCTCGTTCGCCGTGTACCAGGGGATTGACCTGCTCTTCGAGGCCATTCCACGGGCGGTGGCGCAATGCCCCGGCGTGCGTTTCGTCATCATCGGCGGCACGCCGGAGCAGGTGGCCGGGCGGCGCGGCCAGATGGCTGCGGCGGGCTGCGCCGAGGCTGTCACGTTCCATGATCCGGTTCCGCCGGACGAGCTGCCGAGCGTGCTGGCGGCTGCCGACCTGCTGCTCTCCCCGCGTCTGACGGGCGTGAATACGCCGCTGAAGCTGCTGGACTACCTCAAGGCCGGCGCGGCGATTGTGGCCACGGACACGCCGGCCAACCGCCTGATTCTCGACGAGCGCACCGCGTGCCTGACGGCGCCCGACCCGACGGCGTTTGCCGCCGGCATCGTGCGATTGGCTGCCGACGAACCCGCCCGGCGCGATCTGGCGGAATGGGGGCGTCGCCTGCAGCGGGAGACGTTCAGCTACGACGTGTTCAAGCAGGGGTTGCGGACCTGCTACGAGGCTGTGCTGGAGAGGGGGCGGGGCGGATGATGACGATCGTCGATACGCACGTTCACCTTTACCCGGTTCATGACGCCGAGACGCTGCTGGAGAGCCTGACGACCAACCTGTCCCGAGCGGCGCCGGGAGCGGAACGGGCGGCGGTGATTGTGGACGGGGCTGGCTGCGACGGGTTCGGGCGGCTCGGCGCGCTCGGAGGAATTGGCGTGGGACGGTTCCTGGTGAGAGCGACCGTCGAAGCGGAGAGTCTGGACGTCGTGTCTGCGTCCGGCGAGTGCGTGCTGCGCGTCGTGGCGGGACGGCAGATCGTGACCGCCGAGCGCCTGGAGGTCCTGGCGCTGGGCACGCGCGCGGTGTTCGCGGACGGCGCGGCTGCGGCGCGCACGATCGAGGCGGTGCTGGCGTCGGGCGCGCTGCCGGTGCTCGCCTGGGCCCCTGGAAAATGGATGGGGCCTCGCGGCGAATGCGTGGCCGGGCTGATCCGGCAGTTCAGGGGGAAAGCGCTGATGCTGGGGGACACGTCCCTGCGCGCCGTGGGCTGGCCGACGCCGCGACTCATGCGGGATGGCGTGGCCGCGGGACTCGGGCGGGTGTGCGGATCCGATCCGCTGCCGCAGGCGGGTGAAGAGCGAATGGCGGGACGCTATGCGACCCGCGTTGCAGGTCCCGTGGACCCGGCTGCTCCGGCGCGTTCGCTGTGCGGGCTAATCCGTTCCGCAGCGGCTGCTCCGGGGGGGCTCACCTCTGCAGGGCGCCGCTCAAGCCCCGTTGGCATGATTCGGCGCCTGCTCAGGCACGCTGCAGCCAGGAAGACGGTTGCCGGGGGGCATTGAAACAGCGGCTCGCGGCTCAGGTCTCTTCGGACTCAGCAGCGGCGGCGGCGTTCTCGCAGCGCTCCAGTTCCCACAGCTTGGCGTACTTGATGAACACGCCGTACGCGGTGGTAACCGCGATCACCAGCCCCGGAAGGCCGTCGAGGAACCCCCTCTTGAGGATGTAGCCCCGGAAGAACCGGAACGCGGGGCGGAACCACAGGTCGGTGTAGCGGAAGTGGCGACCGCGCTTGTGGTGCCCGACGGCCGTGATCGTCGAGAAGCGGTTGACCGTGCCGACCTGATCGCTCACGTCGGTATAGGTGAAGTGGTGGAGGGGGCTGTTGAGGCGCTTGACGCTCCCCTCCACGATGATCCGGTCGTGCGGCTCTTCCCCCCCGCAGCGGCCGAAATCCTTCCGGAACAGGCGCAGTTTGACGTCGGGATACCAGTCTCCATGGCGGATCCAGCGCCCGAGGTACTTGACCATGCGCGGGAATTCGTAGCCGGCGACCTCGGCACTTCTCCCGCTGGTCATCTCGTCGAGCACCTCGTCCCGGAGGTCGGGGGAAATCACCTCGTCTGCGTCGAGAAACAGCACCCACGGGCCCTGCGCCAGGTCTTTGGCGAGGTTCTTCTGCCCGATGTACCCCAGCCACTCGTGCTGGTAGACGCGGTCGGTATAGCGGCGGCAGATCTCAACCGTTCGGTCGGTGCTGAAGCTGTCGACGACGACGATTTCGTCGGCCCACCGGACGCTTTCCAGGCAGGCCGCGATCTTTTCCTCTTCGTTGCCGGCCGTGATACAGGCTGAGATCTTTTCTCGCATCGGCGGGACCCGTCAGGCGGAGATCAACACGAACACCATCACGAAGATGGCCACGGATTCGATGATGC
The DNA here is from genome assembly GCA_964544115.1 of uncultured Victivallales bacterium. Taxonomy (GTDB): domain Bacteria; phylum Verrucomicrobiota; class Kiritimatiellia; order UBA8416; family JADHWI01; genus CAZJBP01. Next base: position 6,763 of record CAZJBP010000086.1, read on the forward strand.
CCAAAGCCATCAGGTAGTTCGTGAAGCCCTGTCCGGTTTCAGCCAGGGCATCGCACGCGCTGGCGGCGATCCGGCCTTGCCCCCACGCCGAGGCGCCGATGGCCAGGCCGCCGAACATGCCCCATCCGATCAGCGCGGGCGGGCTGCCGTCCTTGGCGATCTCCAGCAGCTTCTGCATCACGATCATGCCGTAGAAGGTCTGCGTGATGGGCGCCCCGATGAACACCGCGAGCATGAAGGGGGCCGGCTTGTTCTGAATGAAGCACTTCTTCCACGCGCCCACCGCGGCCATGCCGGCCGCGGAAATGCCAAGCGCTGAGCCGCCGGCGGACAGGCCCAGCGCGAGTTCGCCGCCGATGCGGTTCATGGATACCAAGGTTTCCGGGTCGATCGTCATCTCCATACCCTCCTGTTAATGCAGCCCGATCCTATCCGATCGGCCGCGGATCGTAAAGCGAAGCGGGCCTATCCCGCCGTCTGCGACCCGCGACGCGAAAACGGCACATACTGCGTTCCCGACCATTCCAGCCCCATGTGCATCGAGAACTCGAGAGCGTTCAGGCGAATGCCGTGCACCAGCACGCTCATGCCGCTCAGCACGATGTTCACCGCGTGCCCAACGAAGAGCAGGGCTGCCGCAACGAACCCGCTGAGTGGCCCGTGGAACCCAATGGATTCAACCGCGATCTTGTTGAAGGCGCTCGCGAGCTGCACCGATGCCACCCCCAGGGCGAACAGGCGCAGGTACGAAAGGATGTCACCGAAATTCGACATCAGCGTCAGCGGCAGCATCGCGTGGTTGATCCAGTCGGCTTTCAGCTTCGCTGGCGGGGTCATGAACACGATCACGGCGAGGAGGCCGGCGGCCGCCACGGGGGTGTACCACATCGGGAACGGCTGGTTGAGCAGGAGCATCCGGCCAGCGAAATACATGGTCCACACGATGGCCAGCCATCCAGCCTGCGCGATCGCCTGCGGCGAGTTGATCATCCGCACGACGTTCCATGTGTGCGCGACCGAAAGATGGATCGCGCCCAGCAGCAGGCAGAGGGACATAATGTTCTGGGTGTCGGAGAGCCAGTCGATCCGGAGCGCCTGGAGCGGCCCGGGCAGGGCGGTGGTGATGCCGAAGTAAACGCCGGTGACAACGCCCCAGACGACCGTGCAGACGCTGAAGATGGTCATCAGCACGAACGGCTCCGAGGTCGCCCGCGGCATCTTCTTCCGCGCGAGCGCGGTCAGGGCCAGGAATATGGCCCCGTAGCCCGCATCGCCGATGATCATCGCAAAAAAGAGGCTCAGGAACACGAGAAAAGACCCGCTGACGTCTGCCTCGTGGTAGCCGGGGAGGATCTTGATGAACCGCAGCAGGCACGCGATGGGCTGAGCCCAGGCGGGCGGGCGGATCAGCACGGGGACGCGGTCTCCCGGGTCCGGCTCGGCCGCCTGCAGGCCCCAGCCGGCGGCCCGCGCCTCCACCTCCAGCGCCGGAACGAGGTCGGCAGGGCAGAACCCGTGCAGGTAGGCAATGCGGCCCGCCGCGCCCATGCCGGTCCGCGCCTCAAGGAACGCGACGTCGTCCTCGATCCGGCGGGCGTGAGCGGCGAGTGCGGTCCGGGCCGTGGCAAGCCCGGCCATCTGAAGGCGGAGGGCGGCTGACGCCGCCTCCGCTTCGCGGAGATCCCGGTTCACCACGCCGATCGGCCGCTCCGGGGGCGCCACCTCAACGGCTCCGTCGGACGCGCCCGCGGCCCCGGCAACGGCATAGAGCGTGCCGGAGCTGTCCGTCCCGAGCCGGCTCCAGGCCGTGCCGGGCGGCGGGGTGAAGCCGGTTCCGTGGTCAAGAAAGAAGGCGACGCGGACCCCGGCGTCGGCCAACTGCCGCAGCGCGGCGGGATCGAAATCGCCGAACAGAGCGGCGGAGGTGCGCTCGCGCTGGAGCTCGCACATCGTCTCGCTGAGCTCGCGGCGTCGGGCGGCGAGCGCGAGCACCTGGCCGGCGATGGCGGTGGCGTCGGGCACCGCCGGCGCGTTCGCGCCGGCGGCTGCCGCGGGTTCGGCGTCGAGCAGGGCCAGGGCCTTGCGCGCCGAATCCAGGTCGCTCCGGCGCGCGTCAAGGTCAGCGCCGGCGGGCGGCGTGACGGGCTCCAGGTGGAGCACGCCGGCAGCCTGCAGGCGTTCGAGCGTCCGATCCCGGTCGGCGTCCAGGCACAGGACCGTCACCTTCTTCATCGGGACGATCATGCCGCCACCTCGGACCGCCGTTTGGCGATCTTCCCGCGGGCGACGGCCGCGGTCTGCTCGTCGCCGAGGTAGATGCGAATCACCCGGATGTTCTCGCGGCACTCCGGGATCTTGACCTTCTCGAACAGGTTGACGCGTTGCGCCGTGGTCCGCAGCTCCTCGGCGATCAGTCGGCGCTGCTCGGAGAGCGTGTCCCGCTCCACGCGCAGATGAATAAGCTGCCCGAGCGCCTCGACAGCGTCATCCACCCAGGCCGGCGTCTCGGCGAGGTCGATGGCGGGGCGCCTGAGATCGACTCCCGCGAGGATCGGGATGCGCACGCCGGCGATGTTGCCCTCTTCGTAGCGGGCGCCTTCGAGCGAGACCATCGTGTCCAGCGCCACCGGTTCGGACAGCAGCCGTACCCACGAGCGCAGCGCGGTCCAGCCGCTCGCGCTCCGGGCCTCGCGCTCGGAAAGCTGCGCGTCGACCTGCTGGATCTCGGCCTGGAGCTGCTGCTTCTTGAGCAGCAGCATGGGCAGAAAGCGCTCAAAGCGCGCCAGCGCGTCCCGCTGCGACTTGAGCTCGTTCTTTGTGTGTTTGATCTTTGCCATGGCTGGGTGCGCCGCCGGCGGCCTAGGCCGCCGGCGCAGTGTCGATGGTGGTCTTGGGCCAAAACTCGCTCACCAGGGCCGACGAGATGCCCGTCTCCATCGGTTCGAAACACGACGCCATGATGCGCCAGCCCCGGTCCAGCGCGCTCTCGAGGGGGATGTTGACCGACAGGTCCATCATGCCGGTCTCGAACAGGCCGCCGTACTTGAGGAGTTTCTTGTCCCACTCGCTCATGCGGAAGCCCATGGACTGCTTCTCCTGCGTGCTCTTGTACCCCGCGTAGAGCTGGATCATCGTGTCCATTATTGTGCGATGGTCCTTGCGGGTGCGCCCGTTGACCTGCTGCTTGAGGCGGCTGAGCGAGCCGAACGGCTCGATGCGGCCGTTGCGCATGTAGAACTGGCCCTCGGTGATGTACCCCGTGTTGTCGGGCACCGGGTGAGTGACGTCGTCGCCGGGCATCGTGGTCGCGGCCAGGATGGTGATCGAGCCGGCGGTGTCGAAGTCCACGGCCTTCTCGTAGCGGGCCGCGAGCTGGCTGTAGAGGTCCCCCGGGTAGCCGCGGTTGGAAGGGATCTGTTCCATCGTGATGGCGATCTCCTTCAGCGCGTCGGCGAAATTCGTCATGTCCGTCAGCAACACAAGCACGCGCTTGTTCTGGAGGGCGAACTGCTCGGCCACGGCCAGGCAGACATCGGGCACCAGGAGGCACTCGACCACGGGGTCGGCCGCGGTGTGCACGTACATGACGCTGCGCGACATGGCGCCGCTGTCCTCGAGCGTGTCGCGGAACGTCAGGTAGTCGTCGTGCTTGAGGCCCATGCCGCCGAGGATGATCACGTCGACCTCGGCCTGCAGCGCGATGCGGGCGAGCAGGGGGTTGTACGGCTCGCCCGCGCGGGCGAAGATGGGGAGTTTCTGCGATTCGACGAGGGTGTTGAACACGTCGATCATGGGGATGCCGGTGCGGACCATGCGCCGCGGAATGATGCGCTTGGCCGGGTTGACGGAGGGGCCGCCGATCTCGATCGGGTTGTCCGTGAGCGTGGGGCCGGCGTCACGCGGCTGGGCGCCCCCGGTGAACACGCGCCCCAGAAGGCGGTCCGTGAACGGCACGCGCAGGGTCTGGCCAAGGAAGCGCACGCGGGCGTCCGTGGCGATGCCGCGCGAGCCGGCGAACACCTGCAGTGACACCTCGTCGCCGTTGAGGCGGATGACCTGCGAGAGCGATACGCCGCGTCGCGACGACACCTCGGCCAGTTCGCGGTAGCCGATGCCGCCGGCGCGCAGCGTGATGACGTTTCCGGCAATGCGTTCGATCTGATGGTACACCTTATGCACGGCGGGTCACCTCCGCAACCAGCGTCAGCAGTTGCTTCTCGATCGCGGCGAACGGCTCCTCATCCATGTCGACGCGGTTCCAGTCCCGGGTCAGCTGGGTGATCTTGTGGAAGAACGTGCGGGCCTCGTCCTTGCCCGCGAACTGCATGGGGGCCTCGACGATGCGCCGGATCACGGCGAAGGTGTGCTGCTGCCGCTCGGCCGCGGTGGCGCCGTCCACGGCGTCGTACGCGTTCTGCTGCAGGTACACGGAATCGATGTACTCGGCCTTGAGATACTGCACGAAGTCGTCGTCCGACGTGCCCTCCTCGCCGACGACTTTCATCATCTGGCCGACGTTGCTGCCCGCGCGCAGCAGGCGGCGGGCCGCCTCGACGGCCTCGTCATCGACCACGCTGCGGTACTTGCTCCAGCTTTCCAGCGGGTCGATCGCGGGGTAGCGGCGCGCGTCCGAGCGGGCCCGCGACAGGCCGTGGAACGCCCCGACCACCTTCAGGGTGGACTGGGTCACGGGCTCGTCGAAGTTGCCGCCCGCCGGGCTGACCGTGCCGCCGATCGTGATCGAGCCGGTGCGGCCGTCCTTCAGCCGGACCACGCCGCCGCGCTCGTAGAAGCCGGCGATCACCGACTCGAGGTACGCCGGGAACGCCTCCTCGCCCGGGATCTCCTCCAGCCGTCCCGAGGTCTCGCGCAGGGCCTGCGCCCAGCGGGAGGTCGAGTCGGCCAGCAGGAGCACGTCGAGGCCCATCTGCCGGTAGTACGCCGCGAGCGTCACGGCCGTGTAGACCGACGCCTCGCGCGCCGCGACGGGCATGGAGCTGGTGTTGCAGATGATCACCGTGCGGTCCATCAGGCTCTGCCCGGTGCGCGCATCCTTGAGCTCGGGGAACTCGCGCAGGGTCTCGACCACTTCGCCCGCGCGCTCACCGCAGGCCGCGATGATGACGATGTCGACGTCCGCGTGGCGGCTGGTGAGCTGCTGCAGCACGGTCTTGCCGGCGCCGAACGGGCCGGGGATGCAGTACGTGCCGCCCTTGGCTACGGGGAAGAACGTGTCGATGATGCGGGCCTTGGTGACCAGGGGCTGCTCGGGCTTCAGGCGCTCGGCGTAGCAGGTGACCGGGAGTTTCACCGGCCATCGCTGCAGCATGGTCACGGTCTCCGCGCCGCGCTCGCCGTCGAGGTCCGCGATGGGGTCCATGATCGTGTAGTCGCCCGCGGGGGCCATCTTGCGGACCGTGGCCGTGCCCTGGAACCCGAACGGCACCATGATGCAGTGCTCGAAGATTCCCTCCGGAACCGTTCCCAGCACGTCGCCGGCGCCGACCGAATCCCCGACCCGGGCCCGGGGGGTGAAGGACCAGCGCCGGGCCCGATCCAGCGGCTGCAGGTACATGCCGCGCCGCAGGAAGAATCCCGCCGCCTCGGCCACGCGCGGGAGCGGGTTCTGAAGCCCATCGAACACCTGGGACAGCAGGCCCGGCCCGAGCTCGACGGAGAGCATGTCGCCGCTGAACTCAACCGCGCCGCCGGCGGAAAGCCCGGTGGTGTCTTCGTACACCTGCATGTCGGCCAGCGAGCCGCGGATGCGGACCACCTCCGCCATGAGCCGGATGTCGCCAAGGACGGCAAACCCCACCTCGTTCTGGCTGATGGCCCCGGTGAACGCCACCGTGAGCATGTTGCCGTTCACACCCCTGACGATGCCTGTCGCGTGCTCCATAGTTCACCTGTCCGCAAGATCGAATTCACGCGCCCGGGGCCGCGCCCACGATCGCCTGAGCCCGGGATTCCCCGGCGGCGGCGATCAATCCGGCCCACCGTGCGGCCATCCGCAGGCGAACCCCGTACACGATCACGGCGGTCGCCGAGAACGGATCCCACCCGGCCAGCTCCTCGGCCTGTTTCCACAGCACCCGGTCCAGCGCCTTCTCACGCTCCAGCGGCGAAGCGGCGTTGAACGCCGCGGCCACGGCCGCGTCGATGGCGGCGTCGCCGCCGGCCTGCGCCCTCAGGAACGGACCGGCGTCCCGCTTCGCGCGCAGCGCCCTCTGGCGGACGATCGCGTTACGCCACTGCGTTTCCCTGTCGTGCCACGCGCGGACCGTCGGGTGCGCGCACCGAGCCGCCGCCGCGGGCGTCAGCGCCGCCTCGGCCGCCTCGGCATCGGCCGCGGTCAGATGACGACGGCATGACTGCAGGAACTCCTTGACCGCCATGGGCGGGGGAGAGTCCAGGTCCAGAACCGGAAGCGTGGCTGCGAAGAAGTAGTAACTCATGCTTCACCGCCGCCCGAGCGGCGCCCCTCTCATCGCGCGGGCCCTCCGGGCGGCACGGCGGCGCGCACGCGTTCCGCCAGCCGGGGGCGCACCAGTCGGCAGATCGCCTCCGCGACGGCGCCCGCCGTGAAATCGTGTTCGACGCTGCTCCCCTTCGCCGAGACCCGGAACCCCGCGACGACGCTCTTGTCGGAGCGGATGTCGAGCCCGCCGCGCGCGGCCTCGGAGAACCGGGCCTGGAGTGCACGCGCCAGCGCCTCCCGCTCACTCTCGGGGACAAGCAGCTCGATGCCGGTCTCCGCCGGCAGCTTGGCCGCGTAGGCCTCCACGACGCCTGCCACCATAGCCCGAAACGCCTCGCCCTTCATCGCTTGGCCGACATCCGCGCGGACGATTCGGTCGAGCGTCTCCTGCACCGCGTTGCCGACGGCCAGCACCACGTCCCGGGCGGCCAGTTCCAGCGCGCGCCGCCCCTGTGCCGCGTTCTTCTCGGCCTCTTCGGCCGATTCCCTGCGCAAAGCATCGGCCCGGGCCTCGGCCTGCCGCACGAGGTCGTCCGCCTTGCGGGATGCCCGCTCGACGATGGTCTTCGCCTCGGCCTCGGCCCGGTCCGTGCCCTCCCTGCGGATGCGCTCCAGCAGACTCTGGAGATTGGCCGATGCTCCCTGTTGAGTGTCCTGTTCCATGCGCTCCTTTCAGTGGTTGGCCGCGGCGCCGCTCACGGCAGGCTGCCGAATATGTGCGGCCTTCCTTTCGCGGTCTTGGCCTGCACCAGCGCCTTGCCGACCGCGCCCAGAATGTCCTGCAGGCTGCGGAGGAGCGCGGCGCTGTCGCCGAGCACCACCGCGCCGATTGCCACGTCGACGACCTGGCCGGCGTCGCCGGCAATGGCGTTCTGGACGTCGCGGCGGATGGCCGTCAGCCTCTGCCCCGCCTGTTCCTCGTTGAGCCCGGACAGGCAGAGAATGAACTGGTCGGCGCCAAACCGGGCCAGCAGGTCCATCTCGCGCGTGTGCTGCTTCACGACCGTTGCGACATCGGCTAGCAGGCCGTGGGCGCGGTCGATGCCGTAGGTTTCCAGGTAGCGACGGAAGGCATCCACCGCCAGCAGCGCCAGCACGACGGGATAGCCGTGAGCGCGCGCCCGCTCGAACTCGACGCCCAGCGCCGGCACGAAGGCCTTGTACTGGAGGGCTCCGGTGGCATCGTCCACCTGGGACAGGCGCTTGCTCTCGCGAAGGAGTTCGAACTTCTCGATCAGGTTTCCGACGAGGTACCCGATCACCTGCAGGTGAAGCAGGTCGGACTCCGTGAACGCCGGCTGGCTCGCCGACCGGTCGCAGAAGATATACCCGACGCCCCTCTGGTTCCGGATGACCGGCGCGAGGACCGCGGACGCGTAATCGTGCTCGAGCTTGATGTCCGCGTACGACTCCGACGCGCTGTCCGCCCGCGCGATGAGCATGGAGGCCTGTTCCAGCACCATCCGTTCGATGGACGGCGGCGGCATGGTCCTGCGGAAGGCCTTGGCAAAGGTGTAGCTGATCTGGCGCGAGATCTTGATCCGCAGCTCGTTCGTGTCATCGTCGATGAGCACGACCGCGGTGCTCTGGGAGGGGAAGTAGGTCTTCACGCTCTCCATGATGGCGTGAAGCGACTCCTCCAGCGACAGCGCGCCATCGGCCTGGCGCATGACGTGGACCATCCATCCGCCTAGGGTTGGCGTCAACACGGCTGCCTCCCTCCCCCTGCGCTCAGTTCAGCAGGCGTCCATCTCCGACAGCTTCTGGAGCAACTTGAACTTGGCTTCGACCAGTCGGTCGGCCTTCGCCATCAGGCGCTGCGCATTCTCCGGGTTGCTCTTGGTCAGGATGCGGAACCGGTTCTCCGTCGCCGCCGACTCGCTGAACTTCATCGTCGGCACCTTGGAGTCCAGTTGCAGCGGGTTCTTGCCCTGCAGCGTCAGGTCCGGGTTGTAGCGGTACAGCGGGAAGTGGCCCGACTCGACCGCCATCTTCTGGTGCTTCAGCCCTTCCTGCATATCGATGCCCTGCGCGATGCAGTGCGAATAGGCGATGATCAGCGACGGCCCGTCGTAGGCCTCGGCCTCGGCAAACGCCTTGACCACCTGGTTCGGGTTCGCGCCCATCGCCACCTGTGCGACGTAGATGTTCCCGTAGGTCATGCTGATCATGCCCAGGTCCTTCTTCATCGCCGGCTTGCCGGCGGCCGCGAACTTGGCCACCGCGCCCATGGGCGTGGACTTGGAGGCCTGGCCTCCAGTGTTGGAGTAGACCTCGGTGTCCACCACCAGCACGTTGATGTTCCGGCCGGTGGTCAGCACGTGGTCAAGGCCGCCGTAGCCGATGTCGTAGGCCCAGCCGTCGCCCCCGAGCACCCACACGCTCTTCTTCACGAGGTAGTCGGCCAGGGAAAGGAGCTGGCGGCAGACCTCTTCCTTGCAGCCGGCCAGGGCGTCCTTGAGCCTCGCCACGCGCTCGCGCTGCTTCTCAATGCCGTCCTGCGAGGACTGGTCGGCGGTCTTGATTTCGCCCAGCAGGCCGGCGAGGGACTCGCGGCAGCTGCACTCGCCGGCGAGAATGCGATCCGTCAGCTCCGCCGCGAACGCCGTAAACCGGTCGACGGTCAGCCGCATGCCCAGCCCGAACTCCGCGTTGTCTTCGAACAGCGAGTTGGACCACGTCGGCCCGCGTCCGTCTGCGCGCTTCGTGTAGGG
>CAZJBP010000087.1:0-15724 GCA_964544115.1 uncultured Victivallales bacterium
AAGAGGATGGAGGAAGCAGCTTCAGTGCGAAGAATTGATAATGTGGAGTTGCTGGTGGATGGCCTGGCACCAAAGCGCCGGACATAGGCGTCGAAGGATTCGCCCAGGTCGTCGGCGCCTGGTCGGGCAAGCGCCTCGGTGATCGCGTCGCGCAGGGGGGCGAGCGCGGATGCCGGCACCATGATCGTATCGCCGCGGCCGGCGTCGGTCGTCTACATGATGGACGGAACCCCGGCACGGTGGTAGCGTGAGGCATAGTTCAGCCAGGTGCGGTTGCGCCGACTCCTTGGGATCGGTCCTGCGGTGCGAAGTGAACCGCCCTTCCGTAAGGAACGGAGTGATGGTACTCAGTGAAGTGATTCCTGCCCCCTTCGAGATATGCTGATCACGGTCACCATTCCGACGCGCAATCGCCGCGGCCGAGTGACGCGGCTCGTGAGGCAGATTGTGCCGCAACTGCGATCCGGCGATGAACTCATTGTCTCAGACGATGCATCCACTGACGATACGGCGGCAGCGCTAGCGGAAATTCCAGGCGTGCAGGTGCGGCGGCACGACAGTGGCCTGGGCATGGTGGAAAATTGGAACTATTGCCTCCACGCCGGGTCGAATGAATGGGTGTGCCTGGTTCATGACGATGATCAACTGATGCCATCGGCGTTGGAATCCCTTCGACGCATCGCCTTGCCTGGTCGGGCGGCACTTGTTGCCCATGCAGAGTGGGAGGGGGGAGGAGTCGCAAGGCTCATCCGGAGGCTGCGGGGACGGCGTCCTGATGGGGCCGCCGGTCCAACCCGGGGCGGCGTGTCCTTCACGTTCCGCGAGCCGGGTCCACAGGCGGCACTCGAGGCGGAGTTCTGTCCCTCCGGCGTCACGCTCCATCGCTCCATCGTCAGACAGGTCGGTGGGTTCAATCCGCTCTTCAAGTATTCGGCGGACATGGAGTACTTCCCGCGGATATGTGCGCGCTTTCCATCCTACGTCATCCGCAGCCCGAGGTTCCTGAAATACGTGCGTCATGACCAGCAGTACTCGATGGACACTTGGACGCAGCAGGATTTCCCGTTTGAATTGGAACGAGTTCAGCGCGCGTCCATTGCCCATGCCCGGATGGGGCAGGAGCAAGCGGAGGCGGTGTTGGAACGCCGGCTGGCGAGAGATATGAGCCATATGCTCCTCACGTTGTGCCGGCAGGGCGACACACGGCAGGTGCGCCGCATCGCCCGAGCGCTGGGCGCCCGGCAGGGGCTTCTGCTGCGTGAACGCATAGCGGCCGGCCTCGGGGCACGGCTAGGGTGGTGTCCGCCCGGCCTGGTCTGAATCCATCCGGAGTGTGCTGCGAACATCAGTGGCCATGCAACAACCGCTCTTCTCAATCATCACGGCAAACCTCAACTCGGGGCGGAAGCTCGAAAGAACGGTCGCATCTATCATCGGCCAGCCGGTCGATTACGAGCATCTGATCTTTGACGGCGCATCGTCCGACGGCAGCCGTGAGCTCGGTGAGAGACTGGCCGCGGCGAGCGACCGCATTCGATTCTCGTCGGAGCCCGACCACGGCGTCTATGCAGCCATGAACAAGGGGATCGCCGGGGCTGCGGGTCGCTATCTGTACTTCATCGGGGCTGGCGATACGCTGAAGCCGGGCAGTCTGGCCGCCATCGCTCCACATCTTCCTGAAGATCCGTGCGCGCTGGTGTACGGCAACGTGACCGCCTTCGGCCGGACGTACGATGGAGAATTTACCGCGAGGAAGTTGACGGCCGCCAACATCTGCCACCAGTCCGCATTCTATGGCCGGCGCGTATTCGAGATCTGCGGCGACTTCAACGAGACGTATCGCGTCTTCGCCGACTGGGAGTTCAACATGCGGTGTTTCGGGGCGGAGAAGATCCGGAAGATCCACGTGCCTGTGCTGGTTGCTGACTTCGAACCGGGGGGGATCAGCTGCGGCCGGGATCCGGAGTTCGAGCGCGACAGGCTGCGCCTGATCCGGGGGCATCTCGGCCTCGGACGCACCTCATACGCATGCGCTAGAGTTCGGAAACTGCGTGCCGAGGTCAGGGCTCGGATCGCGCGGCTGTCAGCCGCCCGGCGTCTTCTTCCGTGAGCTCGTGGCACGGTAGTAGGTGTAGTCGTCAAACGTCTGCGTGATCTTGCGAAGCAGCGGCGCAGACTCCTCCAGCTTCATGTCCCCGCGCTTGAGTGCGTCTTCGATGCGGCGGCGCAGCAGGCCCACGAGATGGCGCTGGTCGAACTGGACATACTCCAGCACGTGGGCAATGGTTTCGCCTTCTACCGTGCGGTCGATGACGTAGCCGTCGTCCTGGGCAGACACGCGCACAACGTTGGTGTCGCCGAAGAGATTGTGCAGATCGCCGAGGATCTCCTGATAGGCGCCGACCAGGAAGATGCCGAGGTAGTAGGGATCGCCCGACCGCAGCGGATGCAGGGGCAGCGTATGCTTCACGTCCCGCAGGTCGACGAACTGCGTGATCACGCCGTCCGAGTCGCAGGTGATGTCCGCGAGAATGCCTTCGACGTCCGGTTTCTCGTCCAGGCGGTGCAGGGGCATGATGGGAAACAGCTGTTTCACCGCCCAGTGGTCCGGGAGGGACTGGAAGAGCGAAAAGTTGCAGTAATACGTCGTGGACAGGAGCTTCTCGAGGCCGATCAGGTCCTCGGGAACGTAGTCGAGCGACTGGACATAGCTGTAGATGCGCCGGCAGATCGCCCAGAAGTACTGCTCCACGATGGCGCGGTGGGGTAGGGACAGGTGCCCCAGGTTGAAGAGCATCAGGGCGTCGCGTCGCGCCTCCAGCGCATCGTGGAAGGTCTCCTGAAAGCGTTTCTCGGCAAAGTCGTTCAGAATGTCGCGCATCCGCTTGAGCACTTCGGAGGCCTTCTTGGGGATGGGCGACAGGCTGCCGGGAGAGCTGACGCTGCTGGTGGAGATGACCTCCACGACGAGCACCGAGTGATGGGCGACGAGGGCTCGGCCGGTCTCGGTGATGATGGTAGGATGGTCGATCCCCGTCTCGTTGCACACGGTCGCGAAGGCGTTGACCACGTCCGAGGCGTACTCGCCGAGGGTGTAGTTGGCCGAGGAGTCAAAGTTCGTGTGCGAGCCGTCGTAGTCGACGGCCAAGCCGCCGCCGGCATCGACGTAGCGGATCGGTGCCCCGAGGCGGACGACCTCCTTGAACAGACTGGTGGACTCCTTGAGGGCGTCCTTGATGGCCTGGATGTCCGAGATCTGGCTGCCGATGTGCCAGTGCAACAACTGCAGCGTGCTGAGGCGGCGGTAGCGCTTGAGGATGCGAACGGCCTCCAGGATCTCATCGGTACGGAGGCCGAACTTGCTCCGGTCGCCGCCGGAGCTCTCCCACATGCCGCGCCCGCGGCTGGAGAGCTTCATGCGAATGCCGATCAGAGGCTCGACCCCCATTTGACGCGACACGTCGAGGATCAGGGTCAGCTCCGAGAGCTTCTCGATCACCAGGAAGACGCGCCCGCCCAGCTTCTGGGCCGACAGGGCCGTCTCGACGTAGTCGCGGTCCTTGAACCCGTTGCACACGGTGACGGCGTTCGGGTTGTCGTTGAGCGCGCTCGCCAGCAGCAGCTCGGGCTTGGAGCCGCACTCCAGGCCGAAGTTGTGACGCCGGCCAAGGGCGACAATGTCCTCGAGCACGTGGCGGTGCTGGTTGACCTTGATGGGGTACACGCCGAGGTGCGAGCCGCGGTAGTTGCACTCGCGGGTGGCGGCGGAAAAGGCGTCGACGAGCATGTCCATGCGGCGGCGCAGGACGTCCGTAAAGTGGATCAGCACGGGCGGGGTAAGGCCTCGCAGCCGGATCTCGTCGACCAGGGACTTGATGTCCACTGCCGCGGCATCGCGGTAGCCCGACAGGCAGACGTGCCCATCGGGATTGATGGAGAGAATGCCGTCGCTCCAGCGGTCCACGCCGTACAGTTCGGCGCTGTCCTTGATGGTCCAGCGCGAAAGGTGGTCCGGATCCTTACGGGTGACGCGGATTCGTCGCATGGTGTTTTCTCGCTGCTGGCTGATTGTCCCCTGGACTCGTTGCGCGCCCCTTACCATAAACTAGAATCCGCTGTAGTAGAAGGGCTTTTCCCCGAGCACCCACTTGCGGTCGGGCGCGGTCTGCTCCTTGAACACCTCGTAGGGCAGGGAGTATTCGTTCCCGTCGGCGTTGCTCCAGAAGAGATCGAACAGGGCGTTGAAGTCCTGCACGACCGGCTCGGACCCGTCGACGATGATGTTGGCCTCCATGTTCACCCCGTCCAGGTTGCGCCCGGTCCAGTTGCAGGACCCGGTGGTCAACTGGCGCTTGCCGGTGCGCGGGTTGACGATGCTCATGGTCTTGGCGTGGTTCTGCTCGCCGTGGGTCGAGTACCAGCGGACCTCGATGCGCCCGCCCTGGTGCTGCGATTCGCTCAGGAGGTAGCGGGCCACTTGGCGGTTGGGGGTGCCATCCCTCTCGCGGTTGAAAGAATCCTTGTTGGCGTCGAGCAGCAGACGCACGGGGGTGTCGGAGCGTTGGGCAGCCCCGAGCAGCGCCTCCACGACGGGCTTGAAGGAGAGATAAAACATCTGGATGCGCACCTCGTCACCCGCCTCAACGCCATGGAGCAGTTCCACGATGCCGTCCGGAATGCCCGACTCGGTCACGATCTGCGCCCGAACGCCAACCTCGCTCCCGGTCGGCCGTTCGCTGACCGCCTCCATCGGCAGCGGCGGAAAGCGGTCAACGAAGAACGCGCGGCGGTAATCCCGCGTGACGTCATCGTGCCAGTGCGCGTAGCGGCGGCCCAGGTCGGCGCAATGCATCATATCCACGCGCAGGAGGTTGTGGACGTAGCGCGCTGGAGCGCCGCGCACCGAGACCGCCGAGTTGACGTGGTTGGCGCTGGCGTTGTGAGGGTTGGCGGAGGAGACCAGCGCCTCGTAGTTGGTGCCGTGGATGTCGGTCACGAGGAGCTTGCGGTGGTTGGCCTTCATCAGCAGCGCGTTGTAGACGTTCTCGAGGCTCATCGTGTCGCCGTCGAACTGGGCGGGAACTTTTGCGTAGGAAAAGAGCCCGGACCAGAGGTTGCCCCAGCCGCCGAAGGTCAGCACGTCGACCCCGCGGTTGACATGCCCCAGGCCTTCACGCACGCCGAGAAAGCTCGCCCGGTTGAGGCCGGTCACCAGGTCCGAGTAGAACACGTCGATTCCGCTTTCCCGAAATCGGAGTTCCGCGGGCGATTCCCGCCTGCCGTAGGCCTTGTGGGAGGGATCCAGAATGACGGCAATCCGGATATCCGGGCAGGCTTCACGCTTTTGAACCAGCGCATCGGTCAGCACGCCCACCACATCGCTATCCGATGGCACAGTGCTGTAGAAGTTGTCGAACAAGAAGACGGACAGGATGATCCGTTGCTCGGCTGCCTCAATCATGCTCAGGATCTTCGGACCGATCGCATCGACGAGGAACCGCTGGCCGGCCGTGCGCGCGGCGTTGGTATACGTGAAGCCGGTGTAGTTCATGTGGAAGACCACATCGGATTCAGCCACAGGAAACCAGGGCGAACGGTTGTTCGTGCGCCGCACCGGGACCCCGGGGCTGTCGGCAGGGCCTGCGGCCTGCGCTGCAATCGCCGTCCATGCAACGACCGCCAGACTGAGTGCCAGGAACGGGTATCTCGCGGGTCTCATGTCCACTGGGTGCTTCATGCGCGACGGATTCTAATCGGGCGTCATCCGCTTGGCGATAGAGGACTGTCCTTGTTTTTGGCGACAACGCGAGGGCCAACATGGTAACGTGGCCTCAGCGCTCGGCGAACGTGTCGCTACAGGCCAACCGTCAACACACTCGAAAGGGGCGATCATGAACGGGAGGGCGATTGTCGCGGTGGGCCAGGGCAAGGTTGAGGTGCGGGCCATCGAGGTTCCGTCGGTGGGCGAGTGGGACATTCGAGTCACGCTGGAACGCTCCGCCGTCAGCGTGGGGACAGAGTCTTACGCCATCGGGCAGATGGCGAGCGCGACCAACGTCTTCATACCCGGGTACGCGCCCCTGGCCCGCGTCCAGGCGGTCGGAGACCGGGCTGCTGAGCTCTTTGCGGTGGGGGAACGGGTATCCTACTTCAGCCCCGCTCAACCTGTTGGAGGCCCTTGGAACGGTTGCGGCGGACATCAAAGCCCGGCCGTGCTCAATGTGAATCCCCAGACGCGCGACCTGATGGGGCCGGATCAGTACTGCATCAAAGTGCCCGACGCGATCCCGTCGGAGCTGGCAGCCTTTGGCGGCATCGCCGCCGTGTCGTCCATGGGAGCGACCATGCCCGAAACGAAGCCGGGAGACAAGGTCCTGGTCGTTGGGCAGGGGGTGATCGGCCAGTTCGCGGCGCAACATTTCCGGCTGCGCGGCGCCGAAGTGGCGGTGACCGACCTGCACGCGAAGCGGATGGCGATCGCCGCAGCATGCGGTGCAGACCACCTGATCGAGGGCGGTCCGACGATGGTCACGGCGCTCCGCGCGCTCTGGCCGGACGGGGCCGACATCGTCGCCGACACGACCGGCTCGTATCGCGCGGTCGAGGCGTCCCTCGGCGCGGTTCGACGGCGCGGCAGCTACGTATTCCTCGGCTGGTGCAAGGGCTCCGACTTCGCCCTCGAGCGCCTGCACGGGCAAACGGTTTTCCGGGCCTTTTTCCCGTGGACGCTGGAGCCCCAGCACGTGCAGCATTCCTGGCGGATGATGAAGCAGGGAGGCCTCCGGGTTGAGCCGCTCATTACGCACCGCTTCCACGTTCGCGAGGCACCTGCCGCCTACGAGATGATCTTCAGCAAACCGGAGGACTACGTCGGCATTGTGTTCGACTGGGAATAGAGGAGTCCGGAGCATGAACTACACGAACGTGGGCCGGTCGGGATTGAGGGTGAGCCGCCTGTGTCTCGGCACGTGGAACTTCGGAACGCGAACGGATGAGAAGGAAGCGTTCCGAATGATGGATGCCGCGCTGGAAGCGGGCATCAATTTCTTCGACACAGCGAACCACTATCCGGACTTCGTGAACTGCGGACGTTCGGAGGAATACATCGGACGCTGGTTTGCTCAGGGAAACGGGCGGCGTGAGAGGGTGGTCCTGGCAACGAAGGTCTATCAGCCCATGATGGACCCCCACGACGGGCCGAACAACGACGGCGGGCTGTCGAAGTACAAGATCCGGCGCCACATCGAGGGTTCACTCAAGCGACTTCGGACCGACTACGTCGAGCTCTACCAGATGCACCATGTGGATCGGATCGCCGGATGGGACGAGATCTGGGAAGCCTTCGAAGTCCTGACGTATCAGGGCAAGATTGGCTACGCGGGCTCCAGCAATTTCCCCGGCTGGGTTCTGGCCATGGCACAGGCGGCGGCCAAAGAGCGGCATTTCATGGGGTTGGTGTCGGAGCAGCACAAGTACAACCTGCTGTGCCGCCTGCCAGAGCTGGAAGTGCTGCCCGCCGCTCGGAGGCTGGGCATCGGAGTGCTGGCCTACAGCCCGCTCGGGAACGGGCTGCTCACGGGAAAGGCGCTGCAGCCGGACGAAGGGTCGAGGGCTGCCGGGGGGAAGGACTACACGGATCGACATCGTGACGCGTTCCTGTCCTTTGGCGCCCTGTGCCGCGACCTCGGAGAGACCGGCGCATCGGTCGCCCTCGCGTGGCTCCTCGCGAATCCGGCTGTCGCCTGCGCGGTCATCGGACCCCGCACCCGGGAGCAACTCGAGGGATCGCTGCGCGGAGCCGAACTGACGCTGGACGCCGAGGCGCTGCGACGGCTCGACGCGGCGTTTCCCGGGCCCGGCGGGGCGGCTCCGGAGGCCTACGCCTGGTAGCTCACGCCCGCGTGCCGCGCGGACGGGCCAGCGTGTCGATGAGCACGGCAAGCAGCAGCGTCGCGCCGGTCACCAGCGTGTTCCAGTACACGTCCACGCCCAGCAGCGTGAGCCCGTTGATCAGCACGGCCATCAACAGGGCCCCGAGGAAGGAGCCCAGCACGGTGCCCTCGCCGCCCTGCAGGCTTGCGCCGCCGATGATCACGGCGGCGATCACCTTCAGCTCGAGACCGGTGCCGGCCGTCACCGAGGCCGAGCCGAGCCGAGCCGTCATCACCACGCCCGCCAGGGCAGCCAGAAAGCCGACCAGCGCGTAGTTGAACACCTTCAGCCCGTTGACCGGGATGCCCGAGAGCCGCGCCGCCTTCTCGTTGCCGCCCATGTAGTAGTACTGCCGCAGGAACCGCGTCTTCCGCAGGGCCACGTCGCCGGCCAGCAGGACCGCCGCGGCGATGAGGATGGGATACTGCACTCCGAAGACCGTCCCTTGTCCGATCAACTTGAACGACGCGGGCAGGCCGGTGATGTTCTGGCCGCGCGTGATGACGAGCAGGAGGCCGCGGACAATGCTCATCATGCCCAGCGTCGTGATGAATGGATTGATGCCGATGCGCGCGATGATCAACCCGTTGGCGGCCCCGATCGCCACGCCCGCCGCCAGCGCGGTGAGAATGGCCACGACCACCGGCATCCCGGCTGAGAGGCCGTAGGCGGCCACCGCGCCGGTCATCGCCATGGTCGAGCCGACGGACAGGTCGAATCCGCCTGAGACCATGAGGACGGTCATCCCCACGGCCACCATGCTCTCGACCGCCAGGCCGAGGAGCAGGGCCAGCAGGTTGCTGCCGCTCAGGAAGATGTCCGAGCGCATGGACACGCCGGCTCCGAGCAGCAGAATGATGACCACCAGAATGAACTCACGGAATTGTGTCAGTCGCTTCATGTTCATGATCCGCCCAGATTGACGCCCGTGGCCGCGGCGATGATGCCCTCTTCCGTGGCCGCGGCGCGCGGAATATCCGCCACGAGCCGGCCGGCCCTCATGACCAGCACGCGGTCGCTCAGCCCGAGGATCTCCTGCACGTCGGACGAGATCATCAGGATGCCCACGCCGGTGGCCGCAAGCGCGCGAAGGCGTACATAGATGTCGCTGCGCGCACCCACATCCACGCCGCGGGTCGGCTCGTCGACGACCAGGAGCTTCGGCCCGATTCCCATCCACATGGCCAGCAGCACCTTCTGCTGATTGCCGCCGGAGAGGTTGCCGACGCGCTGTCGGATGGACGGGGTCGCAATCGAAAAGGCGCTGCAGTTGCGGCTGGCGCTCTCGTCGATCCGCCCGTCGTCGAGCCACCCAAGGCGGCTGGCGAATGCGCCGAGGCTGGGAGCCGCGCAGTTGTCGCGCAGGGCCATGCGCAGGAAGAGCCCCTGATCCTTGCGGTCTTCCGTCAGGTAGCCGATGCCGTGGCGGATGGCGTCGGCCGGGCAGCCCAGGGCGAGCGACTGGCCATCCAGGTTCAGGGCGCCGCGCTCCAGGCGCTCGATGCCGCACAGCGCCCGCGCGAGCTCGGTGCGACCCGCGCCCACCAGGCCCGCCAGCCCGACGATCTCGCCGCGCCTCACGTTGAGGCTGACGTCGCAGAATTCGTCCGTGCGAGAGGCCTCCGTGACACGAAAGTAGTCTCCGCCAACAGCCGCCGTGCGCGCGCCGTACATGTCGGACAGCTCACGGCCCACCATCCGCCGCACGAGCGTGTCCTCGGTCACGTCGGCCGTCGCGAAGGTTTCGACATAGCGTCCATCGCGCATGACCGTCACGCGATCGGTAATCTCGAAGATTTCGGGCAGATGGTGGGAGATGTAGATGAACGCGACGCCCTGCTGTTTCAACTTGCGGATGGCGGCGAACAGCAGGCGCGTCTCCGTCGCCGTGAGCGACGAGGTTGGCTCGTCGAGGATTACCGCGCGCGGCTTGAGGGACAGCGCCTTGAGGATCTCGATCACCTGGCGCTGGGCCACGGACAGGTGCCGGACCCGCGTGCCGGGATCGATCCGCAGCTCGAACAGTTCCAGGAGTTCCGCCGTCTGCCGATGCAGCGCCCGCCAGTCGATCCAGTTGCAGGCGCCCGTGGGCTGGCGATTGGCGAAGATGTTCTCGGCCACGGACAGGTTGGGCACCAGGCTGAGCTCCTGGAACACCACGGCGATGCCGCTTTGCGCGGACTGGTGAGGGTTGGCGAACTCCACGGCCCGGCCATCGAGCAGGATTGTGCCGCTGTCCGGGCGGCACACGCCGCCCGCGATGTTCATCAGCGTGCTCTTGCCCGCGCCGTTCTCGCCTACAAGGCCATGGCATTCGCCCTCGCGGACGGCAAGACGGGCGCCGTCGAGCGCGCGCACGCCCGGAAAGGTCTTCACCATGTCCCGCAGTTCGAGAACGACGTTGCTCATACTTCCGGCGGCGGGGCTACTTCCGCATGAAGTACTGGCAGTTGCTGGCGTCGACGATGACCACGCCGGTGTCGATCACCGCAGGCACGCCCGCGACGCCCGCCTTGGCGTTGTCGCTGGTGATGGGCAGGGGCGCGTTCGCCAGGTTGTACAGGATGTGCGTCGCGTAGAACGGCATCAGGGCCGTCTGCTGGGCCACGCTGGCCGAGACCACGCCGTCCTTGATCTGCTCCAGCAAGTCGTTGCCGCGGTCCATCGCCACGATCTTCACCGCGCCGACCTTCTTGGCCTCGCGCACGGCCATGGCCGCGCCCATGCCGCCGGCGGCTTCAACGCAGCCGATGCCGGCCAGGTCCGGGTACTTCTGCAGCAGCGTCGCCGCCGCCTGCGCCGCGACGTTCGGGTCGGACTGCGTGTCGGCGACCTGGACGATGCTCACGCCCGGGCACTCGGCCATCGCCGCCCGGTAGCCC
This sequence comes from uncultured Victivallales bacterium, assembly GCA_964544115.1. Classification (GTDB taxonomy): domain Bacteria; phylum Verrucomicrobiota; class Kiritimatiellia; order UBA8416; family JADHWI01; genus CAZJBP01. The sequence continues at coordinate 10,815 of CAZJBP010000087.1, forward strand.
GCGATCCGCTCTTCGAGGTTCAGCTGACCCGGCTTGGTCATCAGCGCGATCTGGCCTTTGCCGCCGATCAAGGCCGCCAGCTTCTTCCCTCCCTGGTAGCCGGCCTGCGTGTTACCCGTGCCCACAAACGCGCAGCGCTTCGATCCGGGCAGGTCGCCGTCCACCGCTACCACCGGAATGCCTGCGTCCACCGCCTTGTCGACAATGGCGTTCAGCGACGGCTCGAACCCGACCACCACAATGCCCTTGGGCTTGCGCGCGATGGCCTGCTCGAACATCGTCACCATCGCCGCCATGTCGTAATCGGGCGGGCCGATGTATTCAGTCTTCACGCCGAGCGCCTTGCCCGCGAGTTCCATGCCGAGCTTGTGGTCGAAGAAATAGTCGAGCCCGCCCAGAGCGGACACCTCGATGTACAACTGTCCCGAGCGGTCAACCGCCGCGCCGGCAGGCGGAGCGGCCTGAGGCGCCGGCTTGCAGCACCCCGAGAACACGAGCATACACCCCGCCACCCACACCGTTGCTGCCTGTCTTGCGTCCATGGTTGCCTCCCTTGTGTCGGGTTCCAAGCGCCGCACCCGTGGCGGAGCCACGCAGCGCACGATAGCCGATCCGCATGGCGCGCGGCAACAGCGTTGCGGGGGTGGGGTAGGGGCCGCGCCGGCGCCTACTTCCTTGCCTCATAGACGCGCACTTCCACGAGGTGCACGCCGGCGTTGGCGCTGTTCTTGAGCATATTCACGCGGACATAGCGCCCGGGCGTGGGGGTAAAGGTGCTGGCGTGCCCTTTGGGGCTAGAGGGCGTGGTGTTCGTGCTCATGTCGACCACCTGCGTCCAGGCCTTGCCGTCGGCGGAGAGTTCCACCGTGTATTGGTAGTAGCGGCGTCCATCCCAGAAGGGGAAGACCGTCGCGCGGTCGAGGGTGTGAACCTTTTCGAGATCGATCTGGAGCGACTGCGGCGAGGGGCTGGCCCACCAGGCCGTGTCGAGGAGCACGGACCCGTCCACCGCGTTGGTGGGGACGTAGCTGGCCTCTGTTCCGGATGCCATCACGGGCTTGCCGGTGGTGAGGTTGGTCTCCTTGTTGGACCACGTGAACGTGGCGACTGAGGCGTATCCCAGCAGTTTGCCGGCCGCGTCGAACGCGGCGGCGGTCACCCGCGCTGTATCGCTGAGCTTGAAAGGACCGGTGTAGAGCGTAGACGCAGCCGTCGGCAGGGAGCCGTCGAGCGTGTAGCGGATGGGCGCGCTCTTCACCACCGACGAAAGGCTTACCGTCAGTTGCCCATCGAAGATCCTTCCTCCGTCGCGCAGGCCGTCCGCAGCGATGCTGACGGTGTGGATCAGGCTGCCGAGGCGCGCCTCGGTGGCGGCGGCGCGGCGGGTAAGCTCTTCTTCGGTGAACACGTTGTCGGGCCCCCACGTGCGCTCATGGCGGATGGGGATGCCCTTGAGATAGGCATCGATCAGCGCCTCGGTGCTCATTTCCCACATCGGCAACGAGGCGCCGATGACCCTGTCCGTCCGTTTCAGGAAGCTGCCGTTGCAGATGTACATGTTCCACTGCACCAGCGGCACCGACAGCCCCCACGGCACGGTGATGGTGGTGAAACCCGCGGCCTGGTATCGCGCAGCCGAGTTGGCGCTGCCTTCCCAGGTCATTACGATGACGTCGTTGGTCATCGGGCCGATGACGGGGGCGCCTTCCCAGGCGATGGTCTTCCTGCCGCGCTTGGCGACGATCTGGCTCATGCGCTGAACGTGCTGGATGAAGAGCTCATGCACGCCGGTCATGCCGTGCTTCGCCATGTATTCCTTGGTGGACGGCAGCTCGGCCAGGATTCCGAGCTGGGTCTCGTCGCACCCAATATGGAAATACGGGCTGCTCTTGAAGACATCGCAGATTTCACCCACCAGCGTGTCCAGGGCTGGGTACATCTCGTCGTTGGCCATGTTCATCACGGCGATCCAGGCCTCTCCGCCGGGCTCCTTGGGCGCGTCGAACAGCTCTGGCATGGCCAGGCGGAGAGCCGAGCTGTGTCCCGGCGTTTCGAGCTCCGGCACAAGGGTCACCCCGCGGGCGTCGGCGAAGGCCACGAGGTCGGTCAGCTCCTGCATCGTGTAGACGCGGGGCGGAATGCCGCCGTGCGCGGCCGAATTCCGCGAGCCGAGTTTGGGGAATGCCTTGGAGGGGAAAGTGAACCCCTGATCATCGCTGAGGTGCAGGTGGAGGTAGCGCACCTTGTAGAAGCGGCAGGCCTGGACGGTCTGCCGAAGCGCCTCGGGCGAGATGTACTGCCGGCCAAGGTCCACCATGACCGAGAGGAAGTCCGCCTGCGGCCAGTCCTTGACCGTCATACGGGGCAGGGCCAGCTTGTCGCCGTCAACGGCGAGCGCCTGCAGCACCGTGGCCGAGCCTTCCGCCGTCGCGCGGCAATCGAAGCCCTCGACGACGGCCCGGTCTGTGATGGCAATCGTGTGGGCGTAGTCGCGCGTGTAGGTGAACGCGTTATTCTTGACGGTATAGATGTCGGCGTCGGCTTTGAGTGCCGGGTTGACCTTCAGCACGATATCGCCGGCGGCGCCGGTGCCCGTGGCGGTCGGCAGGCGTTGGCCGGTGGCCAGGAACACCTCGTCCGAGAGAATCGCCGCCAGGGGCTTGAGATCATCACGGGTAGCCACGATGCGGCTGCGGGCCGTCAGGTTCAGCCGGCCATCCGCCAGCGTCAGCGACTTGGGCCAGGGAATCAGGTTCAGCCCCGCCGGCCGTTGTGCGGCCACCTCTGTGGCCGCGTCCTGTGCCGGCACAGCCGCCGCCAGGGCAACGGTCAGCGCGGCAGCCGCGAGGCAGTGGGATGTGAGGGTCAATGGCATGATGCGCAACATGCTCGTTCTCCTTGGGGGCCGATCGGGCTCAGCCGAGACCCAGGCCCCTTATGTTCTTGCGGCTGATGGCGAGACTCAGGAACGGGTCGTTGGTGACCGGGCAGGAGTCCTGCTCCACGATGTAGTGCCGCGTTCCGGCCGCCTTGCAGGCCTTGAACACCGACCGCCAGTCAATGCCGCCCTCGCCGATGGCGCGCCAGATTTCCTGGTCGTCCAGAATGCCCCAGTCCTTCAGGTGCACCTGGTCCAGGCGGCCCTTCATCTTCAGAGCCCACTCGGCCGGATCCTGGCCGCCGCGTGCCACCCAGCCGAAGTCCAGCTCGGCCTGCAGCAAACGCGTGTGCTCGTACATCATCTCCAGGATCGTCCGCCCGCCCTTGCCGTTCCGAATGCCGAATTTCTCGAATTCGAACTTGTGGTTGTGGTACTGGACCACGATGGCCTCCCGGCGGAGGGCCCGGGCGTAGCCTTCGAATTCCTTGAACAGGCGCTTCCAGTCCTGCTGCGTCTTGAAGTCCTGGCGCGGCAGCCAGGGAATGGCCACATAGCCGACCCCCCACGCGTGACAGTCAGCGATGACCTTGCCCAGGTTCTGTCGGAAGTCCTCGAGGCCGACGTGGGCGCCGATGGGGTCCACACCCGCGTCGAGCATGATCGCACGCAGTTCGGCCGGCTCGATAGGTCCCACGCCGGAGATCTGCGCGGCGTCATAGCCGATCCTCTTCACCTTGCGCAGGGTCGCGACCATCTCCCCGGGCGTCCTCAGTACATCCCGCAGCGTATAGAGCTGCGCCGCTATGACCGGTTGTGCAGGCACGTTCCATCTCCTCTGCTTGCCGCGGCGATATCGCCGCAGCGTGTGCTTCTCAGGCTATGTCCGAAAGGGGAGCCGTCGGAGTGCTCATCGGGCGGTGAGGAAAGTCAAAATGAGTTTCGAACAGGCCAACGAGCTGCCGACACATCGCCTCCTCATCGGGCCCGGTCACGCGGATCACGACCACTTCCCCGGGCAGCAGGCCCAGCGTCATCAGCGCGATGACCGAGCGCAGGTCCGAATGCCCCCGCTCGCTGCGAATGGACATTTCCCCCACATAGCTCGCGACCGCCTTGATGATGGTGGCGGATGGACGGCAATGAATGCCGTCGCGATTCCGGACCGTGGCGCTCAGTTCGAACATGGTGTGTGCGCCTCCGAACCGCACGCAGCCCTTTGGATACCAGATCCCTCGCGCGGCGTAAAGTCGATCTCCGATGGAGCCGCGCATTGACACGTTCGGAACCGCTGGTATAAGGTGCGGCAAAAGGGCGGCATTCCATGGAGAGTGTGATCGAAAAACTGCTGGTTGTTCAGGACCTGGACGTTCGCATCAGGGAGATCGAGCAGGAACTGAAAGATATTCCGGCCCGGAAGACCCGTGAGCGGACCAGGCTGGCCTCTCATCGGGAGGCCCTGGCCAAGGCGCAGGAGGCGATCAAGGCCACCCAGGCGGACCTTCACCGCCTGGAGCTTGAGAACAAGTCCTGCCTGGAGAAGATCAACAAGCTGCGGCAGCAGCAGGTCGATCTCAAGACCAACAAGGAATTCCAGTCGATGGACCACGAGATCTCGCGGATCAAGGAGCAGATCTCGTCGCTGGAAGACCGTGAACTGGGCTTGATGGATCGCCTCGACCGCGACCGGGCGGAGTTCGCCGCCAAGGACGCCGAGTTCAAGCGCGAGGAAGCGGTCGTCGAGGGCGATGTCAAGGTCTGGGACGAACGGGCCGCGGCGCTCTCGGCTGACCTCGCGAAAGTGCGGGCCGACCGCAAGGGATCGGCGGCAGGGATTGATGCGGACTGGATGAAGCATTACGAGCCCGTCATCGCCCGCCGCGACCGGGCGCTGGTGCAGCTCCGCGACGGCGTATGCGGGGGGTGCCACATGAAGCTGCCCCCGTCCGTGCACCATGCGACGCGCCGGCACGCCGGCAAGGTAGTTTGCGAATACTGCGGACGGCTGCTATACTCGTAGGCAGGTTGAGGT
>CAZJBP010000088.1:0-15606 GCA_964544115.1 uncultured Victivallales bacterium
CGACGCTGGACGAGTACCGCAAGTATGTCGAGAAGGACGCCGCGCTGGAGCGCCGCTTCCAGCCGGTGCTGGTGGACGCCCCCTCGGTCGAGGACACGATCTCGATTCTGCGGGGACTGAAGGAGCGCTTTGAGGTGCATCACGGCGTGCGCATCCAGGACGCCGCGCTCGTGGCCTCGGCCGTGCTCTCCGACCGCTACATCTCCGACCGCTTCCTCCCGGACAAGGCCATCGACCTGATGGACGAAGCCTGCGCGTCGATCCGCACCGAGATCGATTCCATGCCGGCCGAGCTCGACGAGATTACCCGGCGCATCATGCGCATGGAGATCGAGGAGACGGCGCTGAAGAAGGAGAAGGACAAGCCCAGCCGCGACCGGCTCGAGGATTTACGCCGTGACGTGGCCGACCTGCGCGCGAAACGCGACGCCATGAAGGCGCAGTGGGAGGCGGAGAAGCGCAGCATCGAGACCGTCCGCGAGCTGCGCGGCCGCCTCGAGGAGAAGCGCCGCGAAGTGGCGGCCGCCGAGCGCGACTACGACCTGGAGCTCCTGGCCAAGCTGCGCCACGGCGAGCTGCCCGAGCTCGAGCGGCAGCTGGCCGCGCTGGAGAAGAAGCTCAACCGCGCCGAAGGCGGCCCCACGCTCCTGCGCGAGGAAGTGACCGAGGAGGAGATCGCCGAAGTCGTGTCGCGCTGGGCCGGCATCCCGCTGACCCGCCTGCTGGAGAGCGAGCGCGAGCGCCTTCTGAAGCTCGACGACGTGCTGCACGAGCGCGTCGTGGGGCAGGACGAGGCCGTGCGCGCTGTGGCCGACGCGGTCATGCGCGGCCGCGCCGGCATCCAGAACCCGCGCCGCCCGCTGGGGTCGTTCCTGTTCCTGGGGCCCACCGGCGTCGGCAAGACCGAGCTGGCTCGGACGCTGGCCGCGGCGCTGTTCGACAGCGAGGACAACCTGATCCGCATCGACATGAGCGAGTACATGGAGAAGCACACGGTCTCGCGCCTGGTCGGCGCGCCGCCGGGCTACGTCGGGTACGAAGAGGGCGGGCAGCTGACCGAAGCGGTCCGCCGCAAGCCGTACAGCGTCGTGCTGCTGGACGAGATCGAAAAGGCGCACCTCGACGTGTTCAACGTCCTGCTGCAGATCCTGGAGGATGGGCGTCTGACCGATTCGCACGGCCGCACCGTCAACTTCAAGAACACGATCGTCATCATGACCAGCAACATCGGCTCGCCGCTGCTGCTGGAGGGCATCGATCGCGAGGGGCACATCCGCGAAGGCGTGCGCCGCCAGGTGATGGATGAGCTGCGCCGCACGTTCCGGCCGGAGTTCCTGAACCGGGTCGACGAGACGGTGCTGTTCAAGCCGCTCACGCTGCCCGAAATCCAGAAGATCGTGGTCCTGCTCCTGGCCGATCTGCGCCAGAGGCTGTCCGGGCGGTCCATCCGCCTCGAGACCACCCCTGCGGCGCTCGAACTGGTGGCCCGGGAGGGCTTCGACCCCGTCTACGGCGCCCGCCCGTTGAAGCGCTTCATTCAGCAGCATCTCGAGACCCCCATTGCGCGCCTGATCATCGGCGGCAAGCTCGCCGACGGGGCCGCGGTCGAGGTCTGCGTAAGGGACGGTGAACTGGCCATAGGCCCGAAGTGACGGGGCCTGTCTGAAGACAATCTGCCGGCCCACCCCCAGGAATGTGGCGGGCGGGAGACGCATGGCCGGCGACCGGGGCGCTCCGCGGTCACGCTCTGGACTGTCGCGGCGTTCGGGTGACGACGCGAACCCGCAGCGCTTTCCCCGAGTCGCCAGCCGTGCGAGGGTTGCTACTCTTTGCAGGATCCGTCCTGCAAACGGTCGCGATCCTGGTCGCGGTCTCGCGCCTGATCACCGGCCTCGATGCAGCAGGAGCCATCGCGAGCCCGGTCGCGGTCCCGACCGCCCCGGTCGCGGTCCCGACCGCGCTGCTGCAGTCGATCGGCCCCCGGGGCGGTCTTCTCGCCGCGCCACTGGTTGCGGTGGTTCTCGCGGTTCTGGTCCCCCTCGGCCCGCGCCGCGGCCACCAGTCCGCACACCAGCGTTGTCGCCAATACCACCATGATGCCTGTCCGTTTCATCGTCTGATCTCCTTGCTTCTTGCTTCCGCCGGGTTCCCGGTTGCTGCACGCCTCGTACCTCGATGGCGCTGCTATCAACCTGTGTACACCGCTGCCGAGGGAAAGGTCACAGGTCGCGTTTCTTCTGTCGCGGTGCGATCAAACCTTCCGCCTGTGCGTTGAACCTTCCGCAGGTGTGCGATGAAGCTTCCATGGCGTGCGTTGATCCTTCCGCTCGTCAGAGGGCCGTCAGCGACCTTCCAGAGTGGTTGTCTTGGGTGGCAGAGACATCCTGTTGGCGTCCCGTCACCGCGTCTGGGATTCGCAGTCGGAACGTGCCAGGCAGCATTCGATGGACTTACCCCCGACGCCGGCTGGACATCTGCGGCCATGGCACATCGCCCGCCGATAACCTGCAGTGCGGTCTCAGATAGGCCGGATAGGCCCGAGTTCACGGAAGGTTCAACGCACGGGCCGGAAGGTTCAACGCACAAAATCGGAAGGTTTGCGTGCAACACGACACAGGTCGCGTTTCTTCTCGCCTGCCGTGACCGGCTGACTAACATAGGAGCCACGTGTGGCCAGCGGTGGTCTGTGCGGTGACTTTTGAGCGCCGAGCGGTGTACAGCATCTAGGGACGGGAACGACGAGGATGGAGTTGAGCGACGGAGCCCTTGTGGAAGATTGCCTGGCGGGGCGGCGCGAGGCCTTCACGGAACTGGTTCGTCGCCACCAGGGCAGAGTCTTCAACTTGGTGCATCGTATGGCCAACGACCGTAGCGAGGCAGCGGATATCACGCAGGACGCCTTTGTGCGGGCCTACGAGAAGCTCAGGCTCTACCGACCGGGAGGCTCGTTCCGCAACTGGGTCATGGCCATTGCGATCAACCTGGCGAAGAACCGGTTTCGAAGCCAGGCGCGGCGTCGCCAGGCAGAGACGCGGCATGCGGCGCTGCGCGAGTCGGAATCCGAGCCGGCAGCGGCCCCGGATCCGAGGTGTGAGGAGTTGGACGTGGCGCTGCGCGAACTGCCGCCCAAATGGCGTGTGCCGCTGGTGCTGAAGTACATGGAGGGGCTCTCGTACGAGGAAATCGCCTCTGTGTTGAAGATCGGCGTCGGAGCGGCCAAGATGCGCGTCTTGCGTGGCAGGAGCCGGCTACTGGCCGTCGTCGAGCGTACCGAGCACGTGGCGGCGTCCGAGGGTGCGTCGCACGGTGTACCGGAGGCGGATACGGCATGATCGAACAGAGAGACTTCGAAGATAGGCTGGCGGGCCTTCGCCGGGTCGAGCCCCCGGCGGACCTGGAGGCGCGCATCATGCGGGCGTTGCCGCATCGTCCCGACGCATCGTGGCCGACGCGGCTGCTGGCATGGCGTTCGGCCGACCGGCCGGTGTGGATCGTACCGGCCTATGCCGCTGCGGTCGTGCTGCTACTCGCCGCGGTTCTGACGGCCCCAATGCTTCACCGACGGGGGGATCGCCAGGTCCGGGTCCTGTTCGAACTGCGCGCCCCCGCCGCCCGCTCCGTTGAGCTGCTGGGGTCGTTCAACGCCTGGCAAACGGGAGCCATCCGCCTGGAGGGCCCTGACGGCAGCGGGCATTGGACCACCACGCTGGAGCTGCCGGCGGGGCGCCACGAGTATATCTTCCTGGTTGATGGGCGCCAGTGGGTGGCCGACCCGAGGGCCGGAGTCCGGCGGCCTGACGGGTTTGGGCACGAAAACGCGGTGATCGAAATATGACGAGAGGGAGAGTTGCCATGAGGATGGTTGGATGGAGACATTCCGCCGCGTCGCTCGCCCTGTCTGCCGCGCTGCTTGCAGCGCCGGGGTCGGTCTGGGCGGACGGCGACTGGGCCGACGTCGAGTCGGCCGCCGTGTCGTCGGGGCTGAGCGCGCGCGCGGTGCACCGGTTCCTCGAACGCTGCCGTGAACACCGCATGTCCGTAGATGACGGGGCGGAGATTGTGCGCCCGCTTCAGGCCGGCGTCCGTGAGGGGCTACCGGCCGAGGCGCTGCTGGAGAAGGCGCAGGAGGGAGTGACCAAGGGGATGTCGGCGGCCGTCGTGGCGGCGGCCGTCGAGCGCCGCCGGGTTTGCCTGGCTGAGGCCCAGGCGCTTGCGGCGCATAGCGTGCCGGCGGAATCGGCCGGCAGAAGCGGCGAGGTGGTGAGCGCCCTGGGACTTGCCATCGAGAGCGGTCTGGCCCCGGAGGCGGCTGCGGCCTTGCTCGCGCATGCGGGCGGCCGGAGTGCAAAGCAGTTGGTCTGGGTGGCTGAAGCGGGAGAGGCGCTGGTTCTCAGCGGATTCTCCGCCGAGGACGTCGGTGCCCTGATGATCGACTACCTGCAGCGCGACCTTGGACGGTCGGAAACGCTCCGTGCCGTGCGCTATGCCTGCGACCAGCGCCACGAAGGCGCCCAGTTGCGGGATGTCCGCCGCGGGTTGTGGGGCAAAGGCGCAGGCGAAGCCTACGGCAACACCTACGGCGCGGGGCCGCGCTCCGCGGCGGACGGTGCCGGCAGTCGCGCGGGCGCGTCCCCGGGCCAGGTCTCGGCCGGCGGCAACATCGGGTCCGAAGGTTCCGGATCCGCCGGGAGTGGGGAGGGAGCGTCGGGAACGCAGGGCTCTGGCCTGGGCGGAACCGGGCAGGAAGGCCGCGGCTCGCAGTCAAGCCATTAGCTGCGTTGATACCCCAACATGAGAACTCCAAAAACCCTCGTGGTCCTGTGCGCGGCCTTCGCCAGCGCGGCGGGGGCCGCCCGCGCGCAACTGCCCACGGGTCATCTTCTGGCCGCAGCCGTCGGCAGCGAAGCGGGCTATACGTCAAACCGCCTTGGCGACTCCGACGGACGAGGAAGCGGGTTCGTCTCCACCTGGCCCGAGCTCCGCTATGCGGGTCTCCTGGCCGGCAACTGGGAGCTCGGAGCCCGGGCCGCGTACTGGCGGCGTGAATTCCTCGCCTCGGACGCATCGTTCGAGGACGAGCTCGACGGGGGGCTGAGTTCGCTCGCCACGCACGGCTGGCTGCGGGTGAGTGTCGCGGCGGACGCAGGACGGTTCCGTAACGGCGATGACCCATCCGACGACAACCGGTGGGCGCGCCTGAGCCCGTCGGCCTGGTGCGTGGACCAAGCCGGTCGCGAGCTCGGCCTCCGTGCGCGCGTGATCTACAAGCAGTATGACAGCCTCCAGACGTGGAGCGGCCGCGATGAGGACGCGGTTGTCTGGCGGGTCACCCCCAACCTAAGTTGGCCGTGCTCCGAGCACCTCCTGGCTTGGGTCGAAGCCTACGTGGAAGGGGCATCGTCGAACGAAGGGGAGGATGAGTACGATGGCGTGGGCGCGCGTGTGGGTGCCATCTGGACGCCCCGCCCGAAGTGGCGTGTCGAGGCCAACCTGGGAGCCGGCCGCCAAACCTATGACAACGTCGGCGATAGCGAGGAGAATACCTGGTTGGCCGCGGCCCGAACGCGCTACCGCTGGAACCCATGGGTGGACCTGTTCGCGGCCGGAAACGTTGAGTCGTGGAACGACCGCGACGGCGAAGCCGGCGACGAGTGGCAGGTGCGCTGCGGCATGGAACTGACCTTTGAGCGCGAACTCTCCGGCGTTGCGCAACGCAGATAGACGGACCTGTGCACCGCGCCCTTTGCTCTTGCGAGGGGCATGCGCGGGGGACATAGTAACCCGTTGCCGTGAATGAAACCGCAGTCCATCCCAGCAGTGTCGGGCAGGTGCAGACGCGCATCGCGCGGATCGACCTGCCTCCGGAAGGGTTCCGCCTGTCCTCCGGCGCCTTCCTGCCGGAGCTGCAGGTCGCGTACGAGACCTACGGCGCGCTCTCCGAGAACCGGGACAACGTCATCTACATCTGCCACGCACTGACCGGTGACGCGCACGCCGCCGGCACGCACGGCCCGGGCGAGACAACGGGCTGGTGGGATGACATGATCGGGCCCGGGAAGGGCATAGACACCCGGTACTACCACGTCGTCTGCGGCAACATCCTCGGCGGTTGCAAGGGCACGACCGGTCCTTCCTCCACCGACCCGCGCACCGGCCGCCCCTACGGCTCGACGTTCCCCGCCATCACCCTCGCGGACATTGTCGAGGTGCACGCGCGGCTGCTCCAGCACCTCGGCATCGAGCGGCTGGCGGCGGTCATCGGGGGCTCGCTCGGCGGCATGCAGGCGCTGGAGTGGACCGTGCGGTATCCGGAGCGCATCGACCGCTGCATCTGCATCGCCTCGGCCACGCATCTGTCTACCCAGGCGCTGGCGTTTGACATTGTCGGGCGCAAGGCCATCACCTCGGACCCGGACTGGCAGGGCGGCGATTACTATGATACGGGACGCGCGCCCAACCGCGGGCTGGCCCAGGCGCGCCGCATCGGCCACATCACGTACCTGTCGCCGGAAATGATGGAGCTCAAGTTCGGCCGCGAGCGCCGCCCCCGCGAGGGCGTCGCCGACCGACCCGACTTCACGTCCGATTTCGAGGTGGAGAGCTACCTGGATCACCAGGGCGAAAAGTTCCTCAAGCGGTTCGATGCCAACTCCTACCTCTGCATCACCCGGGCCATGGACGAGTATGACCTGGCCGCCGGCCGCGGCGGCCTCGAGGCCGCCCTGCGCGGGGTCCGCTCGAAAGTGCTGGTGGTGGCGCTGAGCTCGGACTGGCTGTTTCCGCCCGAGCAGTCCCTGGAACTGGCCACGGCGCTGCTGCGCACGGGCCGACCGGTGTCGTACTGCATGCTGCACGCGCCGCACGGCCATGACGCCTTCCTGGTGGATATCGAGTACCTCTCCGAGGTTCTGCGCGCCTTCCTGCCGTGGGTGACGCCGACGGCGCATATTCGCCAGCGCGCCGCGGGCGCGCCGCCGCGGCCGCAGCCGTCGTGGAAGCAGCGCGAAGACGATCCCGGGGAGAACCCGGCGGAACGCCGTTTGCGGCAGGAGGAATCCAAGCGCCTGCTCGACATGATCGCCCCCGGCTCCCGCGTGCTGGACCTGGGCTGCGGCGATGGACGCCTGCTGTCGCTGTTGGTCGAGCAGCGCGCCGCCACCGGCCTGGGGGCCGACATCGACATTCACCACGTGATCGACGCGCTGGACCGCGGGCTCGACGTGTTCCAGATGGACATCGACGAGCTGCTGGCCGAGCTGCCCGACAATGCGTACGACTACGCCATTCTCAGCGAGACGCTGCAGGTCGTGCTGCGCCCGCGGGAAGTGCTCCGGGCCATGCTGCGCGTGGCGCGCGAAGGCATCGTCACGTTCCCGAACTTCGGCAAGTGGAGCCTGAGGCTGCAACTGGCGTTCCGGGGCCGCATGCCCAAGGACCCGACCCTGCCGTACGAGTGGCACGACACGCCCAACATCCACCTGTTTACCCTGACGGACTTCGCGCACCTGTGCCGGGACGAGGGCGTGGCCATGACCGGGCTGTCGTGCATCGGCCGCGGCCGGCTGGGGGCGCTGCTCGTGCGGATGAAGTGGTGCAACCTCGGCGCCGACCGCGTGCTGGCCAAGGTGTCCCGCACCGGTTCGTTGTCGGACGACGTGAAGTGTCCCGCGTGCCGGTCGATACTGGAGTCATAGGTGGGGAGTCGACAGGGAGGGCGGCAGTCCCCTGCCGCCGCGTGATATGAAAGTGAAAGACAGCAAACAGCCGTCGAAGACGCCGTCCAAGGGCAAAGGCAAGGCCCCGCGGCCCCGCGCGGCCCGGCCCTTGGCCGCCGAGATTCTCGCGCAGCTCGTGAACTGCTGGCACTGTCCGGACGGGGCCAACACCGAGAAGGGGCTGAACCTGGCGGGGCAACAGGCGGTCCACCAGGTCCTCAACAGCCTCATCGCCGTGCTGTTCCCGGGCTGCCACGGCCATGAGCCCCTCGCCGAGGCCGGGCTGGTGCCGCACCTCGAGACGGCGCTGACCTCGGCGCTCGACCGTCTGGAGGACCAGATCATGCGGTCCTTCCAGTACCAGTGCACCTTTGAAAAGTGCACGAAGTGCTGCAACTGCGAGAACCAGGCGGCCGAGGCCGTGGCGTACCTTGGCGGGCAGCTGCCCCACATTCAGCAGGTCCTGCAGAGCGATATCACCGCGGCCTACGAAGGCGACCCGGCCGCGCGCTCGACGATGGAGGTGGTGATGAGCTACCCCGGCGTCTACGCGATCATCGTCCACCGCGTCGCGCACGCGCTCTACGAGAAGAAGGTGCCGCTGATTCCGCGCGTGATGTCGGAGTATGCGCACTCGTCAACGGGCATCGACATTCATCCCGGGGCCCAGATCGGGCCCGGCTTCTTCATCGACCACGGCACGGGCGTGGTGATCGGCGAGACCTGCGTCATCGGACGCAACGTCAAGCTCTACCAGGGCGTGACCCTGGGGGCGCTGAGCTTCGAGAAGGACGAGGCGGGCCACCTGGTGAAGGGCATCAAGCGCCATCCCAACGTCGGCGACAACGTCGTCATCTACGCCGGGGCGACCATCCTCGGGGGCGAGACGACGATCGGCGAGGGGGCGGTGATCGGCGGAAACGTCTGGCTCACGCACTCTGTGCCGGCCCACTCGAAAGTCCACAACCAGCAACCCCGCCCCCTGATCCGCGAGAAGGGCGGCGCGTGGAAGACTGCCGACGGCCCCTGGTCGGATCCCGGGAACGGCATCTGACCCTTTCCCCTTCACGCCTATGAACGCGATGGTTTGTCAGTGCCTTCACGGCGGCGTGTTGCCCGACGGGGTGCGCCGCGAGTTGCTGGCGGCCCTGGACACGATCTCCGTCCGGTGGACCGTCGTTCCTGACCTCTGCGGCGCGGCGGCGCGGCGCGAGCCGTGGCTGGGCCGGTGGTTCGGCGGCGGCGACGAGCCGCGGGTCATCCTCGCCTGCCATCCGCGTGCCGTCCGCTGGCTGCTGCGCTGGGCCGGGATGCCGGCGGAGGCGGTGGCCGCCGCCCGCGTCTTCGACCTGCGCGAGGAGCCGGTGGCGGACGCCGTCTGCGCCCTGCGCGGCCTTGCGGGTGAGGGCCCGGCCCTGGCGCGAACGGATGTGCCCGACGAGCCGGGGTGGATTCCGTGGTTTCCCGTGATGGACCGCGACCGCTGCACCCACTGCCACCAGTGCCGCAATTTCTGCCCCTTCGGCGTCTACGGCACCGGCGAAGACGGCCGCGTGGAGGTTCAGAACCCGTCCCACTGCAAGACCAACTGTCCGGCCTGCGCGCGCCTGTGCCCCCAGCTGGCCATTATCTTCCCGAAGCATAACCAGGGCCCGATTGACGGCGCGGCGGTCACCGAAGCCGACATGGCTCAGCGGCGGGAGGCCCAGCTCGAAAAGCGGCTGAAGAAGGAGGACATCCATTCGATCCTCGCGCGCCGCCGCGGCGCCGCCGCCACGCGAAAGGAACCGGCATGATCGGCCGCCTGACCTATCGCCTGATCCGGGAAACCAGCCCCCGTCTGCTGCGTCTGTTCGTCTGGAACTTCGGCGTGAAGGGCGCGCTGGCCTTCTCGCGCTTCAAGCGGCGGCTGCGCAAGGGCCGGTTCTTTCCCGCCTTCCTGTTCATCTCGCCCACCAACCGCTGCAACCTGCGATGTCAGGGCTGCTGGGTCGAGCAGACCCAGCCGGCGGTGGACATGGACCCCGCCTTGCTCCGACGGTTGATCGATGCCAGCCGCAGCCAAGGCTCGCGCTTTGTGGGCATCCTCGGTGGCGAGCCGCTCCTGTATCCCCCCCTCTTTGACGTTCTGGCCACCTATCCGGACTGCTACTTCCAGCTGTTCACCAACGGCACGCTGCTGACGGCCGATGTGGCGGCGACATTGAGGCGGCTGGGCAACGTGACTCCCCTCATCAGCGTCGAGGGACTCGCGCGGGTGAGCGATGAGCGGCGCGGCGGCGAGGACGTGTTCGCGCGCACCCTGGCCGGCATCGACCACTGCCGCCGCAACGGGCTCATCATCGGTGTCGCGTGCAGCGTGTGCCGCTCGAACTTCGACGAGGTCGTCACCGAGGCCTTCCTGTGCGACATGATCCGCCGCGGCGTCCACTACGTCTGGTACTACATCTACCGGCCGTCCGGGCCGAACCCCGCCCCCGAGCTGGCCCTGTCGGCCGACCAGATTGTCGCCCTGCGGCAGTTCATGGTCGACCAGCGCCCGCGCCAGCCGGTGCTGATCGTCGACGCCTACTGGGATCACGAGGGGCGCGCGCTGTGTCCGGCGGCGGCGGGGCTCAGTCACCACATCGGGCCCCGCGGCGACGCCGAGGTGTGTCCCCCGATCCAGTACGCGGTCGAAACCCTGGCCGGAGGGGCGGATCCCGTGGCGGTGTATCAGCAATCCGCTTTCCTCGCGCGCTTCCGGGAGATGGCGCCCGCCCGTACCCGGGGCTGCATCCTCCTCGAGCAGCCGGCCGAGCTGGCGGCGTTCCTGCGCCAGGAAGGAGCTCACGGCACCAGCGGCCGGCCCGGCGACCTGGCGGCGCTGGCGGCCATGCGGCCCTGCCCGGGCCATCACCAGCCCGGGCGCGAGATTCCCGAATCGACATGGTTCTACCGGCTGGCCAAGAAGAGCGCGTTCCTCGGATTCGGGGCCTACGGATGATGGGGGGCGGGAAGAAGACAGAATTCAGAAGCCAGAAGGCAGGAGGTCGTCACCACAATCCTGAAGATCCTGCGAATCCTGTCAATTTCCCCACCGCGCAAGAGGATTGTGCGAAGCGCCAGGCCGACAGTCGGCTACTGAGAATTGCCACCATGCCAGGAGTAACGCGCACATGACACCGCCTTCACCGCCCGAGAAGCCGACGACGCGTGGCATGGTTCCGGCCGACCGCGCCGAGCGCGAGCGGCTGGTGGCGGCGACCCGCGCGCGCGGGGCTGACCTGGTGCCGCCGCTGACGCTCTGCGAGTTGCAGTCCCTGGCTGAACTTGCCTTGGCCGACGCCGGGCTGCCGTCGGACTTCTCGACCTACGCGATGGTCCTGCTCCACAACGAGGCGTGGTCCCGCACGCTGGCGGCGATCCCGTTCAGCCGCCGACTGCTCCTGCTCCCGCCGTGCCTGCGCGCGGTCGGCGCCTGCCCGGCCGAGTTCGACGAGCTCGGACTGGTTTGTCAGCGCTGCGGACGCTGCGCGATCGGGCCGCTGGCCGACGAGGCCGAAGCGCTCGGCTATGCCGTGCTGGTGGCCGAGGGCACCGGCACCGTTACCGCGCTGATCGAGTCCGGGCAGCTCGACGGGGCCATCGGCGTCAGTTGCATGGCCGCGCTCGAGCGCGCGTTCCCGCACATGTCCGAGCAGCCGTTCCCCTCGCTGGCCATCCCGCTGGTGTATGACGGGTGCTCCGGCACGGCCACCGACCTGGACTGGGTGCGCAAAGCGGTTCACATGAGCGCGCACGACGCGGCCGGCGCCCTGCCGGACCTGCCGCGCCTGCAGGCGGAGGTGGGGGCCTGGTTCAACGAGGCGGATCTCAAGCGGCGGCTGGGGCTGGGCGACTCCCGCACCGAGGCCATCAGCCTGGCGTGGCTGGCCACGTCCGGGAAGCGCTGGCGGCCGTTCCTGACCGCGTCGGTGTATGCGGCGCTGCGCGGCGACGGCGAACTCCCCGAGAGCGTCAGGCGGGTGGCGCTGGCGGTGGAATGCATCCACAAGGCCTCCCTCGTGTACGATGACATCCAGGACGGCGACGGCCAGCGCTACGGCGCGCCGACGGTCCACACGCTCCACGGCATTCCCATCGCACTCAACGCCGGGCTCGACCTCCTGGGGCACGGGTACCGGCTGATGGCCGAGAGCGGCGCGCCGGCCGGGCAGGTGGCCGAGATGCTGTCGCTCGCCACGCGCGGGCACTGCGTGTTATGCGTGGGACAGGGCTCCGAGCTGTGCTGGGGGCGCGACCCGCATCCGTTGACTCCCGGCGAGGTGGTGGAGCTGTTCCGCCTCAAGACCGCGCCCTCGTTCGTGGTCGTGCTCGGCCTGGGCGCCATCCTGGGCGGGGCCGACGCGGCCACGCGCGCCGCGCTGGATGCCTACAGCGAGGCGCTGGGCGTGGCGTACCAGATCCGCGACGACCTGGAGGACTTTCGCGCCGACGCCGACGGCGACGACATCCGCGCCGGGCGGGCCTCGCTGGCCATGGCCCTGGTGCACGCCGCCGGTGACGCGGGCGAGCGGGCCCTGGTGGAGAAGGTCTGGCGGCAGGGCGGCAGCGTGGAGGAAGGAGCCGCCATTCGCGCCCTCATTGCAGCCCGCGGCACCGAGGCCGTCCAGCGGCAGATGCTGCAGGACTACAAGACTCTGGCCCTGGCCGCGCTGACCCCGCTCCGCAGCGCCCCCCTCAAGACGCTCCTGCACCGCATTGCCGGCCGCGTGCTGGCCGCGAAGTGATGCTTTGCGCATGACTTTGATGTGCCAATGTGCTAGGTTAGTGGCCGTATTCTATTTGTTGGAGACACAACGGTTATGACTGGTGAGACGCAACAGGGCAAGGTCGACTTCCGGATCTACGTCGGCATCCTCTTCTTCCGGTGGAAGATCATCGTCCTTTGTTTCCTCTACTGCCTCCTGGGCGGAGTGCTGTACACCAACCTTGCCCCGAAGCGGTTTCAGGCCGAATGCAAGGTGATGGTCTACAGGGATCCCTCGCTCGACGTATACCAGCAGAACCGCGAGTTGCCCGGCGCGTGGCAGTCATCCCATGTCTACATGCTGCAAAGCGATCAGCTTCGGGAGCGAGTTGTTTCCCGGCTGATTCCCCAGTGGGGTGAAATCGTCGGCGACCCGCGCAAGATGCTGCTCGATGTGAAGGCAGAGCGTACCTCGTCGTTTGGGCCCACGCTGCAGGTGGCCGTCAGCAGCGAGCACCGGGACTATGCCGAGGCATTCCTGTCCGCCTTGGTCGAAGAGAATGAGAAGGAGTGGCAGAGATTCCAGGACGAAAAGGTCGACTCGGCCACCAAGGTGCTCTCGGATGAGTTGACTCGGCTGGAGGAACGGATCCGGTCGGCTGAGGAATCGTTGATCGAGTACCAGCGCCTGCACGATGTCGCACGCGTGGATGCCAAGGCTACCATGGAAAACCAGTACCTGTCTGCCCTGATGGCCCGCCGCAGTCAGGTCGAGACCGAGTTGATGCTGTTGGAGGCCCAGTTTCCCACGTTGAAAGACGCCCGGGCGGGCGTCTTGGGCGATGTCGGCCGCCTCACACAGGAGACGGGCGGTATCGAGCCGCTCTCAGACGAGGTGCCGCCGCCGAACCCCGGAGACAAGAAGCCCCCCGAGGCGGGAGACGCTGCGCCGATCACCGCCGTCCTGCCGGCGGAGTTTCGTCCACAGGCCGTGCCCGGTGTCGACGACCCCCGGACG
Source organism: uncultured Victivallales bacterium (assembly GCA_964544115.1). Classification (GTDB taxonomy): domain Bacteria; phylum Verrucomicrobiota; class Kiritimatiellia; order UBA8416; family JADHWI01; genus CAZJBP01. The sequence continues at coordinate 13,466 of CAZJBP010000088.1, forward strand.
GGCGTCCAGTCAACGGAGCTGAGCGTCAAGCTGACCGAGCTGAAGGCCCGGGAAAAGGAACTGCTCACCAACCTGAAGCCGGACCATCCCTCGGCCAAAGCCCTTCGGGAGGAGATCCTGCAGGTTGAAAGCGCGTTGGAGTCCGCGGCCCGCGTTCAATTAGGGAAGCTCCAGGATCGCTATGAGGCGCTCCGCCTGCAGCTTTCCGCCGTGGAGTCGGCTGAATTCAAGTGGCAGGCCAAGAACCTCCTGGCACGGCAAAGGAAGGCCGAATACGGCCGCCTGGCCGCCGTTGTCGACCGTTACGAGAAGGACCATGCCACGCTCTACTCGCGCCTCAACGAACTCCGCGTGAACGAGGAGCTCAAGGCCGAGCACTTTCGCGTGGTCGAACCGGTGAAGACCGAAGACAAGCCGGTGTGGCCCGATCCTGTGAAGGTGTTGCTCGTTGCCCTCGCGATGGGGCTCGGATCCGGCTTTGGCCTGGCGCTCCTTTTGCAGGTCACCGACAACAAAGTGCAATCCATTGGCGACGTCGAGCGGGAACTGGGCGTGCCCTTCCTCGGCGGCGTGCCGTTCTGGGCGCACAGCGGCTTGGAGAAGGCCATTCGCCCGATCGTGACCGAGGAGAACGCCTCGGGCGCGATCGAGGCCTACCGCGCCCTGCGGACAAGTCTGCTGGCTTCCCTCGGCAAGATCAACGAGAAGATCGTGATGGTCACCAGCGCGGACGCCCGCGAGGGGAAGACCCTGACATCCCTGAACCTCGCGATCATGATTGCCCAGATGGACAAGAAGGTTCTGCTGGTGGACATGGACCTGCGTCGCGGCCGGCTGCACCGCTCGCTCGGAACGGCGCGGGAGCCCGGCATGACCGATGCGCTGAACGCGCGCGGCGGACTGCGCGACATCATTCAGAAGACCCGCATCGACAACCTCTGGCTCATTCCGACGGGCGGCTCTGTCGAGAACGCTTCCGAGTTGCTGCAGAGTTCCGACCTGGTGGGGATGTTTGCCGAGATCCAGGAGTCCTTCGATTACATCATGATCGACACGTCGCCCGTCCTGCGCGTCACCGACACCGTGATTTCCGCCAACCAGGGGCTGGGCGTGGTGGTCTATGTTGCGCGCGTCAACAAGACCTCCAAGCCGATGATTCAGTACTCCCTGGGCATGCTCAAAGAATCGCGCGTTCTGGGCCTGATCATGAACAGCATCGAGATGCATCGCCTCAGCAGCCTGTACTACGCCTACCAGTACCCGAACTACGCCTACTACAGCAATGCGTACGTCTACGCGTACAACTACCACCACGATGACGGGATGATCAACGAAGCCGGTTGGGGCGGCGGCATCGCTGAGCGCTGGCGCCACGGCGTCGGGGAGACCGTGAACCGCCTCCGCCGGGCGTTGATAAAAGAGGATCGGTAGAGCGCCAGGGTTGTAGGGGGACAGGGGACCAGAGTTACAGCGTTGCAGGCTACAGAGTTTCAGGGATACAGGGTTGAAGGGAAGAGGGGGCGGGGGTGAGCCAGGGGATCCGGCGGTTTGAGGACATTGTGGCCTGGCAGATGGGGCGTGAGTTGGCGAGTACGATCTATGCGTTGACGAAGGTTCCAGTGGTTGCGAAAGACTTCGCGTTCGTGGATCAGATTCGCAGAGCAGCCGTTTCAATCATGAACAACATCGCCGAGGGCTACGAGCGCGGCACGAACAAGGACTTCGCGAAGTTCTTGTTCATTGCCAGAGGCTCTGCCGGCGAAGTGAGGAGCATGTTATACGTCGCCCTTGACCAGGGCCTCATCGACCAGCAGACCTTTGACGCATACTCTGGCCAGTGTCGCCAGTGCTCCGCCGCTATCTGGGGCCTCATCAAGGCCCTTTCCAGAACGGGCAATTGGTTGGAACGCCCCCCTGCAACCCCGTTCCCCAGTAACTCTGTAACCCTGTAGTCCTGAAATTCTTCCCCCTCTGTAACCCCTGAAACCCTGAAGCCCTGCAACCCTGTGCCCGTGTAGCCCTGTAACTCTGTGCCCCTGTAACCCTGTAACTCTGTAACCCTTCTCCCTCCCGTGACCTTCTTCCTCACCCTCCTCTTCATGTTCCTGGTCTTCTGGCGCCCCCAGGAGTGGCTCGTTCCG
>CAZJBP010000089.1:0-15480 GCA_964544115.1 uncultured Victivallales bacterium
AGCGCCTTCAGAACCTTGCGCCGCTCCAGGCTCATCGTTTCCGGCATCGTCAGCGTGACCTTGTAGCCGCGGGCGGCGCCCACAAACGCCAGGGCAATGCCGGTGTTGCCGCTGGTCGGCTCGACGATTTCCATTCCGGGCTTCAGAACCCCGCGCTTCTCCGCGTCCCACACCATGGACGCGCCAATGCGGCATTTGACGGAGTACGCCGGATTACGTCCCTCGATCTTGGCCAGCACCGTTGCCCGCGCCGGGTCCACGATCCGGCGCAACTGAACCATGGGCGTATTTCCGATCGACAGCGTGTTGTCGGCCACGTATTTCATAAGCCTCTCTCCCTCGCTTCACTATGCATCACTGGATCTGTGTGTTCACGCTCCATCGTCTCCGCCCGCGGCCGAGGCCTGCGCCCCGCACAGGCGGCAACCGGGCTGGCGCCCGACGACCACGGTTCGGAACGTCGCCGTCAGCCCGTCAAACCTCAGCAGCCGGTCCGTCAGCAGCGAGCCAGCGCCCAGCAGGAAGCGTAGCGCCTCGCCCGCCTGGATCGACCCGATCACCCCCGGCACATAGCCCATCGGTCCGGTCGGCGCCGCCGGCGGTGCCGACGGCGGCGCATCGAAGACGCACCGATAGCAGGCGGTCCGCCCGGGAAGCACCGTCATCGCCTGGGCCATGAACCCGAGCACTCCCGCGTGGGAATAGGGCGCGGCGAGGCGGTGACAAACGTCCGCCACCAGGAACTTTGTAGGAAAATTGTCCGAAGCGTCGATCACGAAATCGTAACCGCGCACCATGTCGGCGGCCACGGCAGGCGAGAACTGCATCCGGTGGGCCACGAGATCAACGCCGGGGTTCAGCGCCGCCAGCCGCTCACGCGCACAGTCCACCTTCAGCCGCCCGGTGTCAGCCGAATCGTAGAGCACTTGCCGCTGTAGATTACTGGGCGCCACGGTGTCCGAGTCGACCAAGCCAATCGTCCCCACGCCCGCGGCCGCCAGATACAGCGCCACCGGCGATCCCAGGCCGCCGACCCCGATCACCAGCACGCGTCCGGCCTGCAGCCGCCGCTGCCCCCCTGGCCCTACCTCGGGAAGCGCGACTTGCCGTGCGTAGCGCTCTTCAGGCCCCATTTCATTCGCCTGCATGATTTTTTCTCTTGCTCAACGGATCTATATGTAATAAACATGAGCGTATTGATCAACAACAAAAAGACGTGACTGCACGTTCTTCTTGAGGCCTTGGCTTGGCCGAGGGGACTGCCAGATGATGGAACTTTCAACCAAGGGCCGCTACGCCACGCGCATCATGGTCTACCTGGCCGCCCATGATTCGGACCAGCCGGTGCCGAAGAAGGCGATCGCCAAGGCGGAGGACATCTCCCCGGACTATGCGGAGCAGCTTCTGATCAAGCTTAAGGCCGGCGGGCTGGTGCGCAGCCACCGCGGCGTGCAGGGGGGATTCTCGCTCAGCCAGCCGGCCAACGAAATTACGGTGCGGGAAGTTCTGGAAGCCACGGAGGGCCCCATCGAGGTGGCGCCGTGTGATGAGGATCAGTGCCCCAAGTCGGCATCGTGCGTGACGCGACCGGTATGGAGGGAAGTCGAGGACGAGATCCGGAAGGTCCTGGACAAGACCACCATCGGCCTGCTTGCGCAGCGCATGCGAGAAGCGAACGGAGAGGGCTTGCACAGTTTCAGCATCTGATCCGATGGCCGACGGAGCGTCGGGATCCCGGATCTTGGGACGAAAGACAAGGAAGAGACAACAAGAGGAGAACGCCACATGTCACAGCAACACGCAGAAACACTGGCCCTGCACGCAGGACAAGCACCCGACCCGACCACCGGGGCGCGGGCGGTGCCGATCTTTCAGACCTCCAGCTATGTGTTCCGGGACACGGAGCACGCGGCAAACCTGTTTGCGCTGAAGGAATTCGGCAACATCTACACCCGTTTGATGAACCCGACGAACGATGTGGTTGAGCGGCGGATCGCAGCGCTTGAGGGGGGCACGGGCGCGCTGCTGACCTCCAGCGGAATGGCGGCCATCTTCCTGTCGATCCACAACATCGCCTCGGCCGGCGATCACATTGTCGCCTCGGCGTCGCTCTACGGCGGCACGGATACGTTCCTCCGCTACACGCTGCCCCGGATGGGCATCGAGGTCACGTTCATCACGGATATCGACGCGGCCAAGGTGAAGGCGGCCATCCGCCCCAACACCAAGGCGGTCTACCTCGAGACGATCGGCAACCCGCGCGGCGATGTGCCGGACCTGGCCGCTATCGCCACCGCCGCCCATGCGCAGGGCGTGCCGGTCATCGCGGACAACACCTTCGCCCCGATCCTGTGCCGTCCGATCGAGCACGGCGTGGACATCGTCGTCCACTCGTGCACCAAGTGGATCGGCGGGCACGGCACCTCCATCGGCGGCGTGGTCGTGGATAGCGGCAAGTTCGACTGGGGCGCCTCGGGGCGCTTCCCGGTCATGACGCAGCCCGACCCGGCCTACCACGGGCTGGTCTACTGGGACGCCCTGCAGAACGTGCCGGGCATGGGCAACGTGGCCTACATCATCAAGTGCCGCATCGACGGAATGCGCAACATCGGCATGTGCGCCAGCCCGTTCAACGCGTTCCTGTTCCTCCAGGGATTGGAGACGCTGCCGCTGCGCATCCGCCAGCAGTGCGCCAACACGCAGGAACTGGCGCAGTGGCTGCGCCAGCAGAAGGGCGTGCTGGGGGTGACCTACACCGGCCTCCCAGACCATCCGCACCACGCCATCGCGAAGAAATACCTCAAGGGCGGCTTCGGCGCCGTGCTCGGATTCAACATCAAGGGCGGACTCGAGGCGGGCCGCAAGTTCATCGACTCGGTTAAGCTGGCCAGCCACCTGGCCAACGTGGGCGACGCCAAGACCCTCGTCCTGCATCCGGCCTCCACGAGCCACCAGCAGATGTCCCCTGCAGCCCAGGCCGCATCGGGCGTAACGCCGGAGTTCGTGCGCGTATCGGTCGGCCTGGAGAACATCGAGGACATCAAGGCCGACTTCGCACAGGCCCTGGCCGCCAGCGCGGGCTGAGCGCAGGCGCAAAAAAAGGGGGGGCGACAGAGGGACACATCACACGATGGGCACGGGTCGGGCTGCGGTACGGCGGGCGCTGCGAGTCTGCTAGGATTACCACCCAGCGCGTTCGCAGCCCGCGCTGTACCCCCGTCAGGCGGCTTTGCTGCGCGGCAGCCCGTTCGGCGACGATGCACCCCCACGCGAACCCGGACAATTTCGAGGACAATTTCGAGGGTTGCTTCGGGAAGCGCCATGGACTATCCTTCAGCCATCGTCGTGTGACGTTCCCGAGCGGGGGCTAGGCGTTTAGGAAGAGGCGTATGGTTGTCAGGATCATTTTGAACGGTGAGTCATATCTCCACCGCGGGGAAGGCGCTTTGCTGTCCTTGTTGGAAGAGCAGAAGGCCGTGCCAGAGCAGGTCGCGGTCATGGTCAACGATCGGATCGTCCCGCGGGCCGACTTCCAGCGCACGATGATCCAGTCCGGGGACCGGGTGGAGATCCTCTCCTTCGCCGGCGGCGGCTGATCACTCGCTCCGCCGCACCCCGCCCGCCTTGCCCTGCACTCGAATCCATGCCATCATCTGACCCCATGCCTTTGAGCGAGACGGGAGGATGAGGCGATGGAGGACAGCGATCAACTGGTGCTCGGCGATGTGTCCATGGGCTCGCGCCTGATTGTGGGCACGGGCAAGTTCTCCGACGCCGGCACCATGCTGGCGGCGATCCGCGCCTCGGGTGCCAGGCTGGTAACGGTGGCCCTGCGCCGCTTCAACCGGGACCACGCCGGCGACCTGCTGGCGCCGCTGGCCGCAATCCCTGGGCTCACGCTGATGCCGAACACCTCGGGCGCCCGGACGGCCGATGAGGCGGTGCGCGTGGCCCACCTCGCACGCGAACTCTGCGGCAGCCGCTTCATCAAGGTGGAAATCCATCCCAATCCGCACCACCTCATGCCCGACCCGATCGAAACCTACGAGGCGAGCCGGATCCTTGCGCGCGACGGCTTCATCGTCATGCCCTACATGCCCGCCGACCCGGTTCTGGCCAAACGCCTGGAGGAGGTGGGGTGCGCGTCGGTAATGCCGCTGGGCTCGGCCATCGGCAGCGGCCGCGGCCTGGGCACCGCCGACCTGCTGGCCCTGATCGTGCGCGACAGCCGGATCCCCGTCATCGTCGACGCCGGCCTGCGCTCCCCGTCCGAGGCCGCCGCCGCCATGGAGATGGGGTGCGGCGCGGTGCTGGTGAACAGCGCGATTGCCGCCGCGCGGAATCCCGAGGCCATGGCCGGCGCATTTGCCGTCGCCGTCCAGGCCGGCCGCCAGGCGTTCCTCGCCGGCCTCATGCCACGCGGCGACGCCGCCGTGCCGACCAGCCCACTGACGTCCTTCCTCTCCGGGTCCGGGGCATGACGCCGACGACGCCAGGCTGGCTCGACGCGCGCGAAGGCGTGGCCGCCGCCGCGTCGGCGACGGCGCGCGATGTCGCCGCAGCGCTCGCGTGCGCCGCACCGGGGCTGCGGGAGCTGGGCGTGCTGCTGTCCCCGGTGGCCGAAGCCGCTCTCGAAGCGCTGGCCGCGCGGGCTCAGGCCCTGACGCGCCGGCACTTCGGCCGGACAATGGCGCTGTACGCGCCGCTGTACCTCTCAAACTTCTGCTCCGGCGGCTGCGCCTACTGCGGCTTCGCCGCCGACCGCCGCCAGCCCCGCCGGCGCCTGGAGCGCGACGAGATGGCGGCGGAGCTGGCGTCCCTTAAGGCGCTGGAGTTCGACGACGTCCTGCTGCTGACCGGCGAGCGCTGCCCCCAGACGGACGCGCCGTACGTCGCCGACGCCGTCGCCCTGGCGGCCGCGTCACTATCCACCGTGGGCGTCGAAACCTTTGCAATGGAGTCGGAGGAATACGCCCTGCTGGTCGCCGCCGGCTGCACGGCCGTGACGCTGTACCAGGAAACGTACGACCCGGAGTGCTATGCCGCCATGCACCGCTGGGGGCCCAAGCGAGACTACGACTTCCGCCTCGAGGCGCCGGCGCGCGCGCTGGAAGCCGGGATGCGGTTCTTCGGCCTGGGCGCGCTGCTCGGCCTCGCCAACCCCGTGGAAGACCTCCTGCGCCTGTACCTGCACGCCGAGCGGCTGCGCCGCACGTACTGGCGGTCGGGCCTGATGGTGTCGTTCCCCCGCATCTGCGGGCAGCGCGGGGACTTCACGCCGGCCTTTGCCGTGAGCGACCGCCAGCTCGCGCAGGCGATTTGCGCGTTCCGCATCTGCATGCCCGACACCCCGCTGGTGCTTTCGACCCGCGAGAGCGCCGCGTTTCGCGACGGCATGGCCGACATCGGCATCACGCGCATGAGCGCCGGCAGCCGCACCACCGTCGGCGGCTACGCGGAGGGGCACCAGGAAACCGGCGGGCAGTTTGACGTGAGCGACACGCGCGACGTCGCGACCTTCTGCCGCATGCTGCGGGCCAGGGGCCTCGACCCTGTGTTCAAGAACTGGGACGCGGCCTTCCAGCCGCGCTGAGCATGCGTCAACGCGGTGATCGCCGTCGGCCGCGGCCGCAGCTCTTCACTCATAAGATGGTGAGGCAGGCTGCACCTTGGTAAGTCACGGCGAAGCCCTTCAGCCCTTGGAGTTGCGGCTGTGCGAGCAACTCCCGAACAATGGCCCCGACGCGGCCAGGTGAGAAGCCAGCGTGATTCCTGATCTCTATCCGCCCGTCAGTGATGACCGCAGCCAGGGCGTTGCCCTTGTAATCGTCCTCGTATGATAGTCCCGGCACCTTGACCGTGCGATGCTCAGTCTTCCCGGAAAAGAACGCCGCCCCGGAATCGTTGAGAATGGCTTTGAAGAAGTATCCCGGCTGCCGCAGGCTCTCCTTCACCAGTGCTTCACCCACGATGTTCATCATCGTCCCCTGCCAACGTTGCGAGCGTGTCCCTCGATTCACGCGGCGTCTGAGCGGTGACCAACGCAGCGGCCCTCGCGGTTGTTCGGCCTATGCCGTCTTTGCATGACCGTGGCGCAACTCCTCCTCAACCTTCTCGGCCAGAAACACCTTGAGCAGGGACTGGTAGGGTACGTCTCGCTTGTTGGCGAGCACTTTCAGAGCAGCAATCATGGACTCCGGTAGCCGAAGAGAGATTGTCTTGGTCGAGGGCTTCAGATTCGGGAACACGGCCCGCTTGGCCTTGGACCAGTCGAGCAACTCTGCAGAGTCATGCGTCGCCCAGAACTCCCGTTCTTCGTCCTCATTCCTGAATGTTGGAATCTGCTTCTTCATGATTTGTAGATCCTCCGTTCCTTCCGGCTCATGTCGCGTGCCGACACCACGCGCAGGCACCGCGCGCGCAATGTGAAGACAATGAACAACTCCCGCCCCTCGTCCGTCCGTCCCAGAGCGTAGAAACGCTGCTCCTTCTGGGAATGTGCCACATCGACCCCCGAGAGGAGCGGAGAGTTGAAGAACACCTGCTCGGCCTCCAGCGGCGTGACACTGTGCCGTTCCCAGTTCTTCTCAGCATTCCCGCCGCTCCAGTCGAAGCGCTCGAACTCCGGCACGGTGGTTGTGTCTCTCATACTCATACTGTATACGATGAAGGTATACGCATCAATCTGCTTTTGTCGTCCTCGTCATGAGCCGAACCACTGCATTCGACGGCCGGATCTCGCCAATACCGGGCTGTGCGCCGGCGGCCGTCCACTTTGACGGGACGGTACTGCGTTATCCGGAGAGCGGCAAGGCGAAGAAGACGTTTCTACCAGGACAGGCGCAGGGAGGCCGAGGCGCGCTGATCGGACGAGGGCTGTCCCGCCAGGTACTGGAAGTCATCGTCCCAGGCATTGTCCAACGCGACCGCCAGTTCCGCGCCTCGCCACCAGCGCGGCGCATGGCGCAGGGACAGGCGGGCCGGATAGGCGGTTTGCCCTCCCTCGCGCATCGGGCTGTCGGTCTGCCGGCGCACGCCCTGTTCGGCGGAGATCGCGGTGCGCTCCGTGACGCTCCACACGGCCGCGGCGCGCAGCATCTGCTCCGGATAGTCCATCACATAGCGGCTAGCGTACAGAGGAAGGTCGGCATCCTTTTCAAGCCACACATATCCGCCCTGCAGGTCCAGCACGTGGGTGGCGGCCCACGTCACTTCCACCTCGGAGCCGAGCGTGTCCACGGTGCCCAGGTCGGTGGCCACCCAGCGCGTGGACGCCTCCGTCTCGCGGATCCAGTCCACCGTGTTGCGGCTGCGGCGCGCGAACGCCGCGGCATAGAGGGTGACCTTGTCCACGGGCGTCCCCTTGTAGCCGGCTTCCAGCGCGTGATCCTCCTGGCGCTCAAGGCCCTGGTTCCCGAGGCTGCCCGGCGAGTCGTAATTGAGCTCGGTGTAGGAGGGCTCCCGCACGGAGGCGGCGTACGACGCATAAAGGGCCTGGCAGGGCGCGACGTTCCATGACACGCGGGTCTGCGGGAGCCACGCGGGCGAGTCGTCCGAGAGCGCTTCGGCCCGCATCCCGGCCTCCACGCGCACATCCCCCGCCGTGAGGCGCGGGATCAGCGTCGCCGCCGTGCGCATCCGGTCGTGATGGCCCAGGGCGTTGCTGTCCAGATCCTCATGATCGTAGGCGACGCGCCACCACGCATCGTAGCGCTCCCCCTTGCTCAACGGCACGACGCCATCCGCCGCCGCGTTGGCCACCTGGGAGGTGTGGTTGTTCTGGTAAACGCCGGGCAGCGTCCAGAACAGCTTGTACTGATCCTCGACCTCGCGCCATGACGCCGACAGGCGCAGTCGCGGATCATCGGCCGGCCCCGTGTGCCAGGTTCCCAGGATCAGCGTGTCGTCCAGCTTCTCGCTCGCATCCCACGCCGGCGTGACGCCGTAGTAGCCGCGCGCGCCGAACTCCTTTTCCTGCCGCGCCGCGATCAGGTCAAACCGCCCGTCGCGTCCTTCGGCCTGAACCTGGCCTCCGACGTACGTCCGCTCCAGGTCGTTGTCCGGCCAGTCGAGGCTGTCGGCCACCTCCCGACCGGCGAACCCGCCCACGCCCACCGCCGTCTTCCCGGGCTCCCCCGTCACCGGCGTCTGCACGACCGCGCTCTGCCAGTTGCGCGAATGCTCGCCCACGCCGGCCTCAACCGCCATGTGCGACTCGATCGGGGCGATATCGAAACTCACGCTGCCGACCAGATGCCCCGCGCCCTCCCGCGCCTGGTCCATGCCGGTCAGCGTCAGGGGCACCGTCAGCACCGACGCCGGGATCGGCAGTTCGCTGTTGAAGTGCTCCGTCTGCGGATTCAGGAGGGCGAGCCCAGCCACCGACAGGCCCGCGCCGCTGAAGCTGCTGCCTTGGATCGACAGGTCGTTCTGGGCCCCCGCGCCGCCCTGCGAGCTGATGGTGACCCTAGGGAGCGCCTCTGTCGCCGCTGCTGCAGAGTCCCCCGGCAGTTGCCAGCCCGCATCGCGGATGGCTGGGGCGATCACGACCACCGGCGGCAAGTTGGTGACCACGACAGAGGGTTCATCGCTTCGCCCCGCAAGGACCGAGACGAATAGTGCTAAACACGACAGGGCTACTCCTCTTTGCACTGTGGCCACCCCTAGCTTGGGATTTTTCCAGTTGAGAAGACTGCAGGATCAGAAGGGGATGCCGTCAACGCCCTCGGCCTCATCGGCAGGCTCGAGATCATCTTCGGGGGCCTTCTTGCCGTCGCCCGCTTCGCCTTCGGGCCGGGTGATTCGCCAGGCCTGGAGGTTGACGAAATAGCGGCCGTTGTACTCGCTGCCGCGGAGGTTGAAGCGGACCGTCACCCGGTCGCCCTCTTTCAGGCCGTCCAGCAGCGCACAGCGGTCCTTGATGCACTCGATCTTCACGTGCTGCGGATAGTCCTCCTCGGAGGTCACGACGAACTCGCGCTTCGTGAACCCGCTGGGGAACGTCTGCGGCTCGGCGATCAGTTTGATCGTCCCGGTCATCTCGTAGCTGTTGCCTGCCACCGTTGCGCCTCCTGAAAGAGCTCTTGAATTGAAGGGCGGCATTATCAACGCCCCGCGCCCGAAAGCAAGCGCGGAACCGGAACGAGCAGACGCCGGCGGTGACGCCGCTCAGGCAGACGCGAGGCGGCGGTGTGAGCTAGCGTCCACCGGCCTTGTTGGCAAGCTCCCCTCCGCCATTCTACTTCATGTATTGCACCCATTCGCTGGAGAGCATTTGGCTCGTTCCCAGGACAAGTGCGAGGCAACAAGCCACTCCTGCGGCCACGGCCAATGCTGCGCCCATCACGCTGCCGACTCCAGACCTGCAGACAACAACGAGTACTGCGATCCACGACACGAGGGCGATTGCGGGCAGTCCGGGGAAGATGAAAACCATAACCGGGATGACCAACTCCATCCTTGGTGGCATCCATGCGACAGCTTGCCCGAGCAGCAGCGGCATCGCGCTGAGCAGCAGGCAGAGCAGCGATCGCCTAGTGCCGTATTCGTTCATCATCATTGCCGTCAGTGCTGAGGATCGGCGAGCTTGCGAGCCGTATCCTCGGGCACCTTGTTGGCCGTTGCTCGTGCCTGCTGTCCCAGTTCTCTGTCGATTTGGCTCACTAAGTCACGCGGTGAGTGTGCCCGCAGTTGTGGGCGTGCCCCAAAGTGATCAACCACGTACCATTTCTGTCCATCCTCTGAATCCCAACAAAGAATAGGAATGCACCTTACTTCTGCGCCGTGAATGAGGAGAAGGCGCCCAATGTCCGTGGCATTGGTTGGAATCTGAATTGCAGAGCCCGACACAAAGGTGGCGTGAAAGAAAGCTTGGCATTGGCTTGGATCGCCATCCCTCAGTCGGGTCATCTGTGTCGTACCCATCGGCTGGGTGTAAGCATACGAGTACCCACTGGAGTCGTTGTTCCCCAGGTGCCGTCCTGGCGTCTTGCACCCTGCCGTGATCAGTGCGGCAAGTAGTAGTGTCGCGGTCCGTTTCAGTGCTATCTCCTCGGCGTCAGCACTGAGGCGCGCGGGCACCGCGTCGCCTCCGGTGCCTTGGATGCTCCTCATTGCCGTTTCTTCATCCTGAAGGTGATCTCATCGGGCACTGCAACGCCATGCAGGAACTCAACGGACATCGTGTCCGACATCAGGTTTGAGAACGAAAGCGTGTATGTGACCGTGCCATTGTCAAGTTCGGGGTGGTGCCAGACAAGTTGAGATGGGTCCAGATTGCTGCCGGAGTGAGAGCCATTGCCGGAACTCGAAGGGCCGCGGGAAGTCGTAGCCATCGTGTAGGAACCGCAGAAAGCGTTGGTGAGTGTTCCGTCCAGCAATAGGATGTGGGCAGTCAGGACAGGGCGACCTTCGATGGCTCTTTGACTGCGCTGGGACAGGAGCGTCTCCTGCTCAGAAATGAAGCCGGGCCACTCCGCGCCTGAAACCCACTCCGGCCCCCAGTTTACACGGAGGACTTGCCTCCCTCCACCCCGCGTTCTATCGCCGTTGTGACCGAGAGGTTCCTTGCACCAGAGCAGGCCGAGTTTCCGATCGTCTGCTTTGGTCAGTCCCTCGACGTAGCGCCAGCCACATGAATCAGGCTCCAACAAACCGCCCGCCTTCAGAATGGCCTCGGTTTTGTCTGGGGGTACGGTCATTCCGCTGAGTGTGTAGGCATCAACGTATCCGCCCCTATACAAGAGCGACAAGGATGCCTCGGGCGTTGCTTCGCCTGATGGATACCGCCCATCATGCTCATCAGCATAGCGATCCAAGGCGAACATCATCCAGGTGATACAGCAATGGCTGCGTCCGTAAGGGACCTTCCAGCGCCAATATGCGCGCAACCCAATAGCGCCCCCTGCGATCATGGCCACAAGGACGAGAAGCACGACTTTAGTTGTCTTTCGCAAGTTCATTCCCGCATCCAACGGTGCAGTTGAGGGTTTCGGCGCGTTAGCGACGAATACCTTCCGACTGCTGGTTTGGGGTCCTCATACAATCCTAGAACATCGGTATTTGCGGGTAGGGACCAAACAGTTTTCCATATACCGCAATTGCCTGTGGAATCAGCAATGGTGCAATAGCACAGAGACTGGCCACGTAGAAGAGAAACGGATGCTTTTGCCTGGATTCCCATTCTCTACAAGAGAACATGAAACCGAGAACGCAAAGTGGCACTGGTATTCCGAACAACAGTGCGCCCCAGACCGCACCAAGGGCCTCCCATCTCGGACCAGCGAAATGCAGCACGTGACTCTTGGGAAGAAGCCATAGGCAATGCCACAGTGCTGACACAGCCACAACGATGATGGCCTGCGTTCTCGCTTGAATGTCCTTCTTCATTATGACTTCACTGAACGTCACGGCTGAGCTTCCCGGAACCCCGGCGCGGCACGTGCGTACGCAGGTGGCGTGCCGCGGGTGAAGGGTAAGCTCGAGCCGATTGTTCGCTCCGATTTTGCTGAATCATCTCCAAACATGTCCACATGGAACCAACCGAGAAAGAAATCGAGCAGTTCTCCCGGGTTGAATCCGAGTCTGAGCCCACCCCCCAATGCAATAACACCTTCGACTTGTGTATAGTATGAGGCTCCGGCTGTAGGCTGCTTTCGCTGGGCTTCTATAAATGGCGCTGGGATTGCTAGGATAAAGGGGATCACCTCGAATGTCGGAGTGCGAGAATCAATCGACTTAAGCCTTGGGCCAGTGACATCTGTTTCGAAATGATCACCTCCGCAGAAGACGACCGTACAATCGCCTTTTAAGTCCCCACTCCGGAATATCTTCCTTCCTTTATAGATTCCGACGTCACCGCCGCGCACACCCAGCGAATCCTGGTAATAGCTAAGCCCGGCGACGAGAGGACCTACACGAGCTTTCACGCCGGCGCCAACTCCAACAGTCGCAGTGAAGATATCACCAGCGTCACGCGCTCTATTGCCCAAGTACCCCGGCGTTGAACATCCGGCGCAGAGGGCAGATATCCCCACCCCCATGAGTTGCACGAGTAGCGCTGTACGAAGTCGTCGCATGTGTGTCCCAATCCTGATCGGTTTCATAGTGTGAGAGCAGAACGGCATCATGGTGGCGAGCTTGCGAGCCTACCATGCACGCCGATGTTCTGCACCTATTGATCCATCTCCACTTCCAGTCTGTACTGAAGATTGGTCTCCGTCAGGTCGATGCCATAACGAGAGGGATAGTGTCGATCTGCAAAGGCGAGGATCGATATTCGCTGGGGCGTGGGGTGACCGTAGGACACGCTTCGCTGCCGGCCAAGGAACACGATGTCTGAAGACCCAGTGACAGGCACGGCCAAGGAGAAGCCACCGTCTACGTCCGTCTCGATGTCGTAGATCGTCGTGAGCGGTTCATCATCACACATCATCGCATATCGGGTGCAGACCAAGGAGATGCGCCTGATCGGCTTTCCGGTACTCCGAGAACGGGAACGGCCTTTCAGCACGATTGTTGTCGATCCATCCCCATGCCCCCGGGGTGCGAACACGACCTCCCTATCGCCGTAGACGGGACTATGGTAAGTGATGTCTCCAAGGATGCCAAGCGCGTCTCTCAGCCGAATCTCCTGGGCGCGGAAGGTAATGTGGGGGAAGTCGCCATCGCGCAATGAACTGTCGTCGCCGTCCGCGATGCTCAGTCTGATCTCTGGCGATCCCGTAGCATTGGCCAATTCCTCAAGCGCAATGAGGACTTGGGGCAATGGAGTGTTTGAGAAGGCCATGGTCGGAATGACTCGATCCCACGGTGAGTCTGCTGACTCAGGTGGCTTGAGGTTCCACCCGTTATCGAGAGTGGCGCAACCCGCAACTGCCAGGAAGATCGCCGTTACAAGTCCGAAAGAATGTTTCCACATCTTCCATGCCTCTCGCACAACGGGCCACGTGTCCTGCGCGGCTTTAGACGCGTACGGACGACGTGGGTGTTGGATCCCTAATTCATCAATATTACCACGTTTGTTTGGTTCTGCTGGATGGAGACCTGAGCATGGCCTGCAGTGGGAGACGTGATGGTTCCTCGCCACCTTGGCCCGAGACCCACCCATACCATAGAAATCGTGTCATCGGTATTGGTCGAGAGAATTATCAGTGGTGATGTGCCGCGATCTCCCGGCATCTCAGGTGAGTTCTCGGGTTTCAAGAAGACGTCGGTGACTCGATTGGATGTCGTTAAGTTCCGAATATCTAGGGTGGCACGTACGAACGTGAGACGATCATATTGCCACTGTATTGCGGAACTGTGCCCGGCGAACCGAGTCATCCGGTACGCCAAAATAAGTACCACGACACAGAGTACAATGGACATGATCTGTTGTGGGTGTCTTTGCATTCTTTTGCTCTTGTTGTGTTGCTCGTCTCATCAGTCTCCGTACCAGGCGATAAACCTCCACGGGTCTATCAACACTAAGATCAACTCAATGAACCAACCCGTCACGAGGACGATCGAAACGGACCGTAAGTGGCGTCTTGCCTTCAATCCGTAGCATAGGGGAATGCAGATCATCGCGAAGATTGGCATGAACAGGAATCCCGGCATGATCAGAAAGACAAACACGTATGGGAAGAAGCACTCCACCAAGAGCGGGAGGTGGACGGAGTCGATCATGGGCACTGGCCAACGCCCAAAACTCACCCGGACATACGCGGCAAGACTGTACACGAGCAGAATGCTGACCCACGGAATAGCTGACGCAATCCAAAGCGGTATGGCCAACCACACACGACATGCCCCAGCATTCTCGTTCGTTTCTGTGCTCATAAATCTTCATCACAACTTTTGTATCTGGCAACTTGTCTTTTGCTGGGAGGTCCGGCGTCACGTGAGGTCATTGGGGCCCGCCCGTGATAGCCAGTCTCTGGGTCGGATTGTCCCAGAACCCGGCTCCTTGTCAAGGCAAGCGATTGGATTGTGATGGGCTTGCCCTCCTCGCTTAACGACTGAAAGGCAACGCGTTGCAACGGGTGATGATGCGCGCCATCCCACGCGACGGCGACGCTGGCTGGAAATGCCGCGCGCTCCTCTCTTTGGGAGTACGGGGGGGAGATGATGTTGGCAAATGCCCGGCTTTTCCCGTGATAGGTCGTGTTTTGTCGATAGCGATGCCGATCACGAAGAGGCAGGGTCGGATGGAGGCAAGAGGGGCCGGCGATGGGCGGGCCACCCTCCGCCAGCCGCCCGCGGCAGTGGCGGGAGAGGCTTGGGGTTGCCCCGCGGGCCGGCGGTCTCAGTCGGGCAGCGGCGCGGTGAACTGGTAGGACGGGTCTTCCTTCTGCCGCTTCAGGATCGCGGCGATCTGCGTCCAGGTCGCCGCCAGGCCGTCGGGGGTCGGCGGAAGCTGGCCCTTCATCAGGGCGTGCAGTTTCGGCAGGTTGTAGCACGGGATCGCGGCGTACATGTGATGCTCGATGTGGTAGTTCATCTGCCAGTACATGAAGCTGAGGAAGGGGTTCAGGCCGATCGTGCGGCAGCACAGGCGGAAATCAGGCACGTTGTCGCGCAGCCCTACGTGCTGCGTCTCGTTGCACAAAAACCGCAGCCAGGTTCCATAGAACGCGGCAAAGGTCAGGACCACGGGAACCATCCAGAGCCGAAGCGCCAAGCTGACGACCAGGATCAGCCCGTGCCCGATCAGCACCGTGCGCGCCCAGCGGATGCACTCGGCCCGCCGCGACGGTCCTGTCTCTGGAAAAAGCCGCAGCGTCCACTCTCCCTCGAACTTTCCGCGTGCCGTGCGCAGCATTCCTCGCACGGTATAGAAAAGGCCCCGCAAGGAGATGAAGTTCGACCGCAGGAACCCCTTCAGCGTCATCCGGATCGGCAGCACGACCTCCAGGTCGGCCGGCGGGTGCAGGGTGTACTTGTGATGGCGCTGGTGGCTTTCCTGGAACCCGACATAGTCGAACCAGCCCAGGAAACTGTAGATGCGCAGGAAGAACTCGTTCAGAAAGCGCGTCCGGAAGACGGTCCCGTGACAGAGCTCATGAAAGGCGTTGAGCGTGAAGGCGAAGAATGTGCCGTGGACGAAGACCAGCAGCAGCGTGGCCCACCAGGGCCAGTGCGTGGCAGAGTAGACGGCCGCAGCGCCCGTGCAGGCGATCAGCCCAAGGTGGGGCAGCGTCTGCGCAAACCCCTTCAGGTCGCTCCGCCGGTTGAGTCTCGCCAGTTCCTCACGCGGAACGGGAACGCGATACCACGAGATGTTTTCCGATGCGCCCTTCACTTGGTCCATACCTGTCCTCCCTCCGATGGCCGGGACTGTGTGCGATGAGGCGTTAAGCCCGGAAGGGCTTGAGGGCATCAAAATCCAGCGTGGCGAACAGGTCCTCGGTCGTCTCGGCGCGCCGGATCTGCACCACGCGGCCGTCCTCGCGCAGGAGCAGTTCGGCCGAGCGCAGCTTGCCGTTGTAGTTGAAACCC
>CAZJBP010000090.1:0-15440 GCA_964544115.1 uncultured Victivallales bacterium
GAGGCCCCGCGCTCGCGCCGCCGAAGCGGCCGCCGTCGCGGCGTCCGCGGTCGCCGCCCGTCCGGCGCCCCGGCTGACGCATGAGCAAGCCCGGCGCATCAGCAGCGGGCGAACCGAGAATGGCCGCGCACGTGGCCGCCGTGGCTCCGCGTCTTCCGCCCGTCGCCGCGCAGGCCTGTCTGCGCCTGCTCAAGGGCGCCGACGGCGTGATCTGGGAGGCCGCCCGCACGGCCTTGAAAGCCGCGGCCGCCGGCCCGGCGGAAGGCGATGCCGAAGGGCGCCTGGCCGGCGTGTTTCCGCGGGAGGCGTTGCCCGCCGCGCCCCGGCCGGAGGCCCCCGCTCAGCCCCCGGAGCTTCTGGCCGAGGACCCTATCGCGGCCCTGTTTGAGCCCGGCGGCGCCTTCTCCCGCGCCCTGGCGGGCTACGAGCACCGGGCCGGGCAGGTCGAGCTGGTCCGGCACGTGGTTCGCGCGTTCAACGAATCCCGGCACCTGCTGGCCGAGGGCGGCACCGGCATCGGCAAGAGCATGGCCTACCTGGTTCCGGCGCTGCTCTGGGCCAGGGCCAACCGGTGCCCGGTGGTGGTCAGCACCAACACCAAGAACCTCCAGTCGCAGCTCTTCGAAAAGGACCTTCCCCAGATCCTCCGCGCGCTGGGACTTGACGCGCGGGTGGCCCTGGTCAAGGGGCGGCTCAACTACCTGTGCCTGCGGAAGCTGCTGTTTGCGCTGGACCACGCGGCCGACGAACTGACGCCGCAGGAACGCCGGCTCACGGCCGGCGTGCTGGCCTGGGCGGCGGCCTCCGGAACGGGAGACCTGACCACGTGCCCCGGATGGGGGCGTGAAGACGCGGCCACGCTGGCCCACAAGCTGACCGCCACGGGCGACGAGTGTATGGGCCGGGCCTGCCGATACGCCGCGCGCTGCTTTCTGCTGCGGGCCCGGGCCAAGGCCCGGGCGGCGGACGTGGTCGTGGCCAACCATGCGCTCGTATTTGCGGAGATGGGGCTCGAGAGCCAGGTGCTCCCGCCCTATCAGCACCTCGTCCTGGACGAGGCCCACAACCTCGAAGAGGCCGCCACGCAGCACTTTTCCGTCGAGTGGTCCCCCGGTCGGCTGCGGCATGAGTTCGGCCGATTATGGAAAGCCGCGCCGCGCCACGACGGCTTTGGGCTCGTGCCGGCCGTGATCCGGCAGATCCGCAGCGGGGTTTTCACCGGCGACCAGGCCGTGCAGCAGGACCTCGCCCGCCACGCCTTCGAGATCCTCGATGCCCTGAGGGCGGCCGAAGGCCGCACGGAGGACCTCTTCAGCGCTTTGGGCGACCTGCTTCCGGGCGCAGGCCCCCAGGTTCTGCGGCTGATCGGGACGGAGGCCCGACCCGCAGGCTGGGTGGGCATTGTAGGCCAGGCCACGGAGGTCCAGGCCTCCTACGATCGGCTGATCACGCGCCTTCAGGATCTGTCCCGCGCCATCCGCGGCGCCGATTCAGGGGGCCTGCCGCTGCATGGCGAGGCGGTGCACGACCTCGACGGGGCTGCGCGGCGGTTTCAGGAACTGGCGCTTCAGCTCGAGTTTGTCACGGCAGCCGAAGAGTCGGGCAACGTGTTCTGGGTCGAGAAGACCGGCGGGCGGGGGCGGAGCGAGGCGCGCATGTGGGCGGCGCCGGTGAGCATCGGCGAGCGGCTGGCGTCGGATCTCTACGCCCGGATGGAGTCGGTCGTATTCTCGTCGGCCACGCTTTCCGTGGGCGGCTCCTACGCGTTTCTGCAGGCCCGCCTCGGCCTCGGCGATATTCCCGCGGAGCGCCTGCTGACCTGCCGGGCAGACTCGCCGTTCGACTTCCGCCGCCAGTGCGTTGTGCGCGTGCCGAGCTTCCTGCCCGAGCCGGGCGGGGACGATGGGTCCTATGCCGATGCGCTCGGACGGCTCCTGGCGGACGTGTTCCGAAGAACGCGGGGCCGCGGCATGGCGCTGTTCACGAGCTACGAGATGCTGCGCTCGGCCGCCCGGGTGACGGAGCGGGAGCTGGCGGGCAGCGGCATCCGGGTCCTGGTGCAGGGCGAGTCGGGTTCGCGCGAGGAGATCCTCGAAGCGTTTACGCTCGACGTCAGCTCCGTCCTTCTGGGCACCCACTCGTTCTGGGAGGGTGTGGATGCGGCGGGCGAGACGTTGTCGTGTCTCGTCATTGCCCGTCTGCCGTTCGGCGTCTTCACCGATCCGATCATCGCAGCACGCTGCGGGCAGGTTGAGCTCGAGGGCGGTCAGGCCTTCAAGGACTACTCCCTTCCCGCTGCCGTGATCCGCTTCCGCCAGGGCTTCGGCCGGCTCATCCGCACGCGCGCCGACCGGGGCGTGGTGATCGTGGCCGATCGCCGCGTCCTGACCCGCGGCTACGGCCGGGCCTTCCGCGGAAGCCTGCCGGTGGACACGCTGCCTTCGGAGACGCTGACGTCTCTGCTGGACGAGGTGGAGGCGTTTCTGGAGAGGTGAGGACGATCCTCCGTTCGCATCTTCCCCTGCGGTCATACGCACGGTCCGGCGGCGCGGCCTGCCCCTTTGTTTCTTTCCTGAAATCAACAGGTTGCGATGCCGTTCCGGCGCGGGAGACCCTTGACAGCCCGAGGGGGATAACGGACAATCCGCGCACCATCGGTTGAATATCGTGACCCGGTCGATCCGCATAATCGACGGGTACGGAGTGTGCCCTGAAGACGCCCATGTCATCATCGAAAAAGCCGCTCCCGGTTCCTGCTCCTGAGGGGAAGTGGGATCTGATCATCCGGCCACACGCCGGCTGGTTCGACCTCCATCTGGGCGACCTCTGGCGCTACCGGGATCTGGCCCTGCTGCTGGTCTGGCGCGACTTCGTCTCGCAGTACAAGCAGACCATCCTCGGGCCGCTCTGGTTCGTGATCCAGCCGCTCCTGACCACGATCATGTTCACGATCGTGTTCGGCAACATGGCCGGCCTGTCGACCGATGGGTTGCCGAAGGTTCTCTTCTACATGTCCGGACAGGTCGTGTGGGGCTATTTCTCCGGCAGCCTGATGGCCACGTCGACGACGTTCGTCAGCAACGCCCACATCTTCGGCAAGGTGTATTTCCCGCGGCTGGTTGTGCCGGTCTCGATCGTCATCTCCGAGCTCTTCCAGTTCGGGCTTCGACTGCTCTTCCTGCTCGCGTTCTGGGCCTGGTTTGCCTTGCGTGGAGCGGATATCCGCATGACCGGCGACGTGGCGCTGCTGCCGGTGGCCGTCCTTATCATGGCGACGCTGGCGCTGGGCATGGGCGTGGTCTTTTCGTCGCTGACAACAAAGTATCGCGACCTGAGGTTCCTGCTGACCTTCGGCGTCCAGCTCTTGATGTTCGCCACACCGGCGATCTATCCGCTGTCTGCGCTGACCGGCCGCTACCGGCTCCTGATGCTGCTGAACCCGATCACGCCCATCATGGAGCTCTTCCGCTCGGCCCTGCTGGGAACAGGAACCTGGACCGCCCCGCAACTGCTGTACAGCGCCGCGTGCGCGGTCGTCGCCCTCGCGCTGGGCGCCGTCCTCTTCACCCGCGTCGAACAGAACTTCATGGACACGGTGTGAGGGAAAAGCAAAAAGCTGAAAAACTGAGAGACTGAAAAGCTGAAAGGCTGAGGAATAAACAAGGCGGGGGAAAGAAGGGCGCCGTGAGGCTTAGCGGGGAACTTCGCGATCGGACAAAGGCGTATGCTTCATCGGTCGTAAGGCTGTTTATCGGGCTTCCCCGACACCGTGAAGAGGTCCGGGTTCTGGGTCGGCAGCTGCTTCGCTCCGGCACGTCCGTGGCGGCCCATGCACGGGAGGCGTCCCGTGCGCGGTCCGACTCCGAGTTCTGCTCCAAACTCGATGGTCTTCTTCAAGAGGCAGACGAGTCTGTGTTGTGGCTGGAGCTGCTGCGCGATGAATGCGGCATCACGGGTGAGCGGGTTGACCGGCTGCTGACCGAAACAAACGAGATTCTGGCTATCTTCACGACGATAGTCTCCAAGGTGCGGAGAAAGCTCGAGTAAGCCGCCTATGCGAACGGTTCATCATCCGGCCCTTTCAGCATGTCAGCATTCCTGTATTTCAGCATTTCAGCATTTCAGCATTTCAGCTTCTTGCTAATGACCACCGTGATCCAAGTCGAGAATCTGTCCAAGCGCTACCGCCTTGGCGTGATCGGGCGCACGGCGCTGCACGAGGACGTCAGCCGCTGGTGGGCCCGCGTACGCGGCCGGCCGGACCCGACGCTCCGTCTGGACCAGGTGGACCTTCTGCGACAAACCCGGGAAGCGGCCGGCGCCCGCGCGAGGGATCTCAAAGACGATGCGGAGCACGTATGGGCGCTGCGTGACGTGAATTTCGCCGTGCAACAGGGCGAGATCCTCGGCATCATCGGCCGCAACGGCGCCGGCAAGAGCACACTGCTGAAGATTCTCACCCGGGTGACAGCTCCGACGCTGGGCACCGTCAAGATGAAGGGGCGCGTCGCCAGCCTGCTGGAGGTCGGCACGGGCTTCCACCCCGAGTTGACCGGCCGCGAGAACATTTTCCTCAACGGCACCATCCTCGGCATGACCCGCGCCGAAGTGCGCCGCAAATTCGACGAGATTGTGGCGTTCAGCGGGTGTGAGACGTACATCGACACGCCCGTCAAACGATACTCCTCCGGGATGTACGTTCGCATGGCCTTTGCGGTGGCCGCGCACCTTGATCCCGACATTCTTATCGTGGACGAAGTGCTCGCCGTCGGGGACGCCGAGTTCCAGAAGAAGTGCCTCGGAAAAATGCAGGATGTGGCCGGGCAGGGCCGAACGGTCATCTTCGTGAGCCACAACATGGGCCTGGTTCGGGAGTTGTGCCAGAGGGGGCTGGTCCTGAGAAGCGGCGCGGTTGTCTACGATGGATCCAGCGCGGGCGCCATCGAGCACTACATGATGGGCGACGACGCGGAGCAGCCGGGGTGCGATCTTCAGGAATGGAGCCGGCCCGAGCATATAACGGGAAGAGCGCGCCTCGAAACGGCCACGATCGTCTCAGCTCACGGGAAAGGAGTTCTGAACTACGAGGATCCCCTTTGCCTGCGGCTCCAGATTCGGGCCGTGGAGCCGTGCCACGCCTTCGGCCTTGGTGTTGCGATTCGCACGATGGGCACTATTCCCGTCGGCACGGTGTTCACCGAAGATGTCCTCAGCCTTCAAGCCGGCGAGGTGGCCAGTTACACGGTGACGTTCCCTTCTCTTGCCCTGGCCCCGGCTCACTACTCGCTGACGCTTGCCGTGGGGGTGGGCGGGGCGACGGGGCCGCGCACGGACTATGACATGGTCGAAGGGGTGTGTCGTTTTGAGGTCATGCCGATCATCGGGTCCTCGGGCAAGAGCGTGCGGTGGCACCCCTCGTGGGGCGCGATCAGATTGCCCGCCCCTACGGTAGAGGGCGTGCCAACGGATGGAGAAGGATAGCGTTATGAGCGGGCTCTTACACATGGGCTTGAAGGGGCTCAACGCTGTGCTGGGGCGTACCAACCTGCGCCTGGTTCGCACCTCCGGCCTCTCCCTCGAACAGAGGATTCAGCGGCTCGCCGGAGCGCTCGAGAACGTGGACCTGCGCCTGAAGAGCCCGGCATGCGCTGAACACGTCTCCTGGATTGAAGCCTGGCTCGTATTTGTGAAGCGGCTTTCCCTGAGCCATGGAATCAGCTTCTGGAACGAGGATGGCGACCTGTATGCCAAGGTGGAAGGCATCACCCTTCACGTGACCTCCGATGAAGAACTCCTGATGATGTGCGAGGTATTCCACGACGGCGACTACGCCTACGAGCAGAGCGGGTCCGTGATCGCCCTGGACGTGGGTATGAATGTGGGAATAGCCAGCCTCTATCTGGCATCCCTTCCCTGCGTCCGACACGTCTACGGCTTCGAGCCTTTCACGCCCACGTACCTTGCGGCGCAGCGCAACCTGGCGCTGAACCCTGAGTTGGCGGCCAGAATCACCGCGCACAACTGGGGCCTTGGACCTTCAGAAGATTCGCTGACCTGCCGATACTCCTTCTCGAGAAAGGGAAATATGGGGCCCTGCTCGAAGAGCGCATGCCTCGACGCGTGCCCAGACACGGTTGACCAGAAGATTGAGGTCCGACGCGCCAGCGATCAAGTCCGCCGGCTCAAGGACCGGCATCCCGAGGAGGGACTGCTCTTGAAGCTGGACGTGGAGGGCGCCGAGCAGGGCATCCTGAGCGACCTCATTGCCGAGCGCAGCATCGACGTGGTGGACGCCCTGGCGATGGAGTGGCACTACACGGACCCGCGACAGATCACGAAGGCTCTGGCCGACTGCTGTTTTGGGGTGCAAGTGCGCGGCGGCGCGTTTCCCGGCGCATGGATGGTTTACGCGGTCCGCCGCTCGCCGGAGGCTTCATAGATGCTCGTCTCCGTTGTCATTCCGGTCTTCAACGCAGGAGCCCTGCTTTCCCGCGCCGTGACCTCTGTGTTTGCAACAGGGGTGGGCTCCGTCGAGGTTCTCATCGTGGATGACGGCTCCACGGATGATTCCTGGCGGACGGCCTGTGCGCTTGCGGCGCGGTGTCCCGATTCTGTGCGAGCGCTGCGGCACCCGGAGGGAGTGCACTGCGGCGTTTCTGCGAGCCGAAACCTGGGCATCAGGAGCGCCCGGGGCGACCTGATCGCGTTCCTCGATGCCGACGACTACTACTACCCCCATCGGTTCGACGTGAGCGTGAAGACGCTCTCGACGGATACGTCCGTCGACGCCGTCTACGACACGGCGGACATTGTCTATGCGTCCCCCGAAGCTGCGAGCCGGGTGTCCTGGGGCAGCCACACGTTTGGCATCCGCGATCCGTTGACGGGGGACCCGCTGATCCAGGCGCTTCTGTCGTCTCAGACCTGGCCCTGCCTCGGCATCGTCTGTCGTCGCACGCTGTTCGATCGGGCGGGTCTGTTCGACGAGCGGCTAAGGATTGCAGAAGACTGCAATTTGTGGATCCGAATGGCGCTCGTGGGGCGGATTGTGGCCGGGGATCTCGCGAAGCCGGTCGGGGTCTATTGGCGGCATGCCGTCAACACGTTCAATACCATGCCCGAGCACCACGTGGCGTACATCCGCGCCCTTGCCTACGCCTGCCGCTGGGCGGCCGGTGTGAGGGGGCTCTCCGAAGAGCGGTTGAAGATCATGCGTTCGGGGCTGACGACTCAGACCATGCGGTCCATCGTGGTGTGCCGGGAACTCGGGCGCCAGGATCTCGCCTGGCGAAGCCTGGCGGAGCTTCTGCGGCACGGAGGTCTTCACCGGGATGCCCTCCGGCCCCTCGCCTGGCAGGCTCAGGCCCTCGTTCGGGAAGGGCTGGGGTTCCGGGTCGGAGTTCGACGCCAGAGCCCCTCAGTCCCGTGACCGCTTCTCGGTTGGCAAAGATACCCTGGAAATGAGGCCCCCCATGCTCACTGGTGTTATCACGACCATCAGCGCACCCACCAATGCGGTCCGCCAGCTCACGCGCACGCTTGTTGCCCGTGGCAGCCGCCTCATCGTTGCGGGGGACCGGAAGGGGCCTGCCGGGTATGACTTGTCGGGCACGATATTCCTCAGCCTGCACGATCAACTGGAGGGGCCGTTCGCCTTGGCCAGGGAGCTTCCCACGGGCCACTATTGCCGCAAGAACATCGCCTACCTGGAAGCCATACGTGGCGGAGCGACCTGCATCTACGAAACCGACGACGACAATGCGCCGCTGCCGTCATGGATTCCGCGGGATGAACACTTGAGCGACGTCCGAGTGGTTTCCGGCGATCTGCAGGGATCCTCGCGGTCCGGCCGCTGGGTCAATGTCTACCGCTATTTCAGCGACGCATTGATCTGGCCCCGCGGGCTTCCCCTTGACGAGATCCATGGCCCCGTTCCCCCGGTGGGGCAGGGCGGCCGGGCCCGGCGCGCTCCCGTTCAGCAGGGGCTGGTGAACGGATCCCCGGACGTGGACGCGATCTGGCGGCTCACAATGGATCGGCCGTTTGAGTTTGAGGCCAACCCCGGCGTCTACCTCGAGCCAGGCAACTGGTGTCCCTTCAACACGCAATCCACCTGGTGGTGGCCCATCTCCTATCCCCTGCTGTACGTGCCCAGTTTCTGCTCCTTCCGCATGTGCGACATCTGGAAGAGCTTTGTGGCCCAGCGTTGCCTGTGGGCGCTGGACCTGGGCGTGGTGTTTCACGCGCCGGAGGTGATTCAGGAGCGCAACCCGCACGATCTGATGCGCGACTTCCGCGACGAGATCCCCGGCTACAGCCGCAATCGCGAACTCGCGGACGTCCTGGCGGGCGCGCCGCTGGCCGCGGGCGAAGAGAACGTCGCGGCCAACCTGCGAGTCTGCTACGACCGGCTCGTGGCCTCCGGGTTCCTGCCGGCGAAGGAAATGGAACTCGTGGACGCCTGGCTGGGCGATCTCAGCCGGATCGAGGGGCGGACGTAGCGTGGACGTCTGGCGGCTGTTGAACTTGGGCGTGAAGCGGCTGGTGCCTCCTGGCATGCGCCCCGTCTTGCGCCGCGCTTCCAGCCGCCTGATCCACTACGGGCGCGAATGCTACTGCCCCGTTTGCAGGGCTCACCTGAGGGCCTTTGTGGCGCACGTCTCCTGCGACGGCAGCGTGCGCCCGTTCGCCGAGTGCCCGGTGTGCGGCGCCTGCGAACGCCACCGGCAGTTCTGGAAGTTCATGGAGGACTTCCGCGTGCTGGACGGACGGCCGAAGACCGTGCTGCACATTGCCCCGGAGTGGGGGCTGCGCCAACGCTTCTCCCGCAGCCCAGGCGTGACCTACATCGCCGGCGGGCTCGTGCCCGCGCCCGGCGATCGCGCACTTGATCTGACAAACCTGAATCTCCCTTCCGAGTCTGTTGACTTCCTCTACGCGGGACATGTTCTGAACATGATCGCGGACGAGAGGGCGGCCATCTGCGAAGCGTTCCGCGTTCTTCGAGGCCACGGCATGGCCATCCTGCAGGTGCCCCTGTTTCGCGACGAGAGCATCGACTACCGCGGCGACGATGCCAGTGAGAGCCTCCGGCTGTTCATCGACCCGCACATGCATCACATTTTCGGTCGCGACCTGCTCGCCCGCTTCCGAGATGCCGGGTTCGATCTGGCCGTCGTACCCTATGGCGACCTCATGTCCGAGTCCTTCCGGCACCGGTACGGATTCGAGAAGCAGGACATCATCGTGTGCATCAAACGCGCAACCCCCGAAGAGGGCGAAGCATGTCCTCGGACGTAGCCACCAGCGTCATTTCCGGCAGGGGGATGGACCCAGGCCTGATGGAGGAGTGGCGGAGTCTCCAACGATCGAATCCAGACCTGTCCAGCCCGTACTTCTGTCCGGAGTTCACGGCCTGTGTGGCCGCCGCCCGCGGTGATGTTGAGGTGGCTGTTCTCCGTGAGAACCGGAAGGCCGTTTGCGTGTTCCCCTACCAGCGCGAAGAGCCGCACGGCGGCTTTCCGGTCGGCCGTCCGCTGTCCGACTACCACGGATTGATCTGTGCGCCCGACTTCCGGGCCGATCTGAAGCTCCTTCTGAAAGCGTGCTCGCTGCGCACGTGGCGCTACGACCATCTTCCGGCGTCTCAGACGGCGTTTCGCAGCTATCATTCACGTCGGGCCTGCTCACCCGTCATCGATGTGTCGCAGGGCTTCGACCGCTATTTGAAGGGCGTGAGCAGCCAGACCCGGGAATGCGCGGACGCCCTGCGGAAGTCCCGCCGCCTGGCCGGGGATCACGGCCCGCTGGCCTTCGACTACCATGTCCCGGACCGCGCGCTGCTGGGCATGCTGATGGACTGGAAGGCGGATCAATACCGGAGGAGCGGGGCGGAAGATCGTTTCGCAATTCCCTGGTTCAAGCAGGTTGTGATCAACGTGTTCCAATGTCAGGCCGCAGCGTTCGCCGGCGTGCTATCGGTGCTGCGCGCCGGAGACGTGCCCGTGGCGCTCCATTTTGGAATGCGCGCCGGGGGTGTGTGGCACTACTGGTTTCCAGCGTACGATCCGCGGTTTGCCAGATACTCGCCAGGCATCATTATGTTGCTGAAGATGGCTGAGGCCGCACCCTCGCGTGGAATCGGGAGCATTGACCTGGGCAAGGGCGCGGCGGTCCGCTACAAGGAGGCCCTGAAGAGCCGCGATGTGTCCCTGGCCGTCGGCTGCGTCGAGACACCTTCGCCCGACTATTACTGGCGCCTGCTGAAAAGGCGACTGCGTGCCGCGCTGGGAAGGCAACACTCCAATCCGGGAAGGACGCCGCGCCAAAGATGAATGCATCCGAAGGCAACAGAAGCGCGTACGAAAAGCCGGAGGTCGCAGAGAAGTACGCTATCACGCACCTTCAGAACGCCGAGGCCATCATTCTGGCGCGGCATGCGGACAAGGTGCTGGGAAAGCGCGTCCTGGATCTCGGTTGCGGCGGGGGGCGCACGGCGTTCTTTCTCTCGCAGTTGACCGAGGAATACGTGGGGGTCGACTACAGCCGGCAGATGATCGCCGTGTGCTCCGAGCGCTTTCCGGGACGCGCGTTCCACGTTTGCGATGTCCGGGACCTGAGCCGCTTCGCCGACGGGACGTTCGATTTCGTGCTCTTCTCGTTCAACGGCCTTGACTACGTGGATCACGAGGGGCGCCTGCGCGGGCTGTCCGAAATTCGCCGCATCATGAACGATAGCGGTCTCTTCGTCTTCTCGTCACACAATCTGGACTGCGATGACAAGGACAGCGCGCCGCGCCTGCAGCGCTGCTACAACCCGCGCCGGTTGCTGTCCAATGTGCGAACCTACCTGCGTCAGACGCGCAACCGGAAGCGCCTCAGGGTAAGGGAGGTCCACGCGGCGGACCATGCGATTCTCAATGACCCCGGAATAGACTGGTCCCTGCTGACGTACTACATCAGCGTCCCCAACCAGGTGGAGCAGGCCCGTCGCGCCGGATTCGACATCATCGAGATCTGGGACTGCGAGGGCCATCGCGTAGACCGGCCCGATGCGGGATGCAAGGCGACATGGGTGTACTACGTCGCGACGAAGTCGAAGTGAAATGCAGACGTTGGGCATATCCGTCATCATCCCGAGTTACAACCAAGGGCCCTATCTGCGAAAGGCCATTGAATCGGCGCTTACGCAAACCTACCGCCCCATCGAGGTCCTTGTTATCGATGGCGGCTCCGCGGATGAATCGCTGGACATACTGCGCAGTTATGACGGCAATCCCAGCGTGCGATGGATGTCGGAAAAGGACCGCGGCCCTGCCGATGCGGTGAACAAGGGGCTGCGGATGGCCAGGCAGGCCATCGGCGCGATCACGAGCGCCGACGACTTCTACCTCCCCGGGGCCTTCGAGGAGTGCATGGCGGTCTTTGAGCGCGACCCAGGCGCCAGCCTGGTCTATGGCGAATACAGGAAGGGGGCCGGGGAGGGGGACGAAATACCCGTGCGCACCGGCGCGTATTCGCTGAACGATCTCTTGTGCGGAATGGCGGCGGTGCCACAGGGGTCCGCGTTCTTTCGGATGGACGTGGCGCGGCGGCTAGGAGGGTGGGACGAGGGAATCCCCTTTGTTCCGGATACGGATTTGTGGTTTCGCATGGCGCTGACGGGGCGGGTCATCAAAGTGGATCGCTATTGGAGTGGGTCGTACGTCCACCCGGGCCAACGAACGAATCAGAGAGAAAACGTGCTTCGCGACTACAGCCTGATGATCGGGCAGATGCGGGAGTTGCGCGCCGCGGGCGTGGCTCAGCGGAGAGCCGCGCGTGCGGGCCTGAGCCTCGCCAGAATCAGATATGGCCGGCTCACGGGTTGGGCTCTGACAGTCAACGCCTGGAGGGCTTTCTGCCTATACCCCCGCTGCGGCGGATCTCCGCTGCTTCCCATACACCGGCTAGTGCCCGGCTACTTCACGATCGCCGGATGGGTCGGGGCCGTGAAGAGACGGTTCGGGCTGAGAACGTCCACGGGAAACCATCGGTGATGTCCATGCGCGACGTTACAAAGCCCGGACGGTATAACCCCTCTCGCGCAGCGCGGTACGTGGCTCGCCGAGCGTTCGGGACAATCTTCCGCTTTCAGACGCAGGAGAAGGTGCTGGCGTTAACGTTCGATGACGGGCCAGACCCGGAAGAGACGCCAGAGGTGCTGGATATACTCGACCGTAATCATGCAAGCGCCACATTCTTCATGATCGGCGAGGCGGCGAGAAGCCACGGGCACCTTGTCCAGCAGGTTGCGGCTCAGGGGCACACGGTCGGGAATCACACGTTCAGTCATGCGTCTATGCCCCGGATTGGATGGGCTGATCGATGGCGGGAGCTGAGTGCGTGCCAGCGGGCCCTGCAGCCATACGGCAGGAGGTACTTCCGCATGCCGTTTGGGCATCAGAGCGTTTGGTCACACATACAGACTCTGGCCGCCGGCTATCAGGTGTTCGGCTGGACGCACAAGGCCGACGATACGCGGGGGCGAGATGCGGCGTACAGCATCGGGCGACTGGATGGCAAACTGCAGCCCGGCGACATTGTCGCGTTTCATGATACCGTATACCACTATGAGGACGAGCGGCAGGTATGTCGAAAGCAGATGCAGGCGGCCTTGCAGGACGTGGTGTCCAAGTACAGTGATCTCGGTTTCAGATGGATCAATCTGGAGGCGATGATGCGTGTCGGGAAGCCGGAACGAACGCACTGGTATCGCTCGGACGATGATCTGGACTTCAGCCGCTTGAAGCGCAAACCGACAAGAGAAAGACGGGTTGAAGGCAAGTAGAGGCACACGTGGAGCATCGACGGGCGACTCGATGATCTCTCTTCTCGAAGCCAGGAGCCGGATTGGCTGCTGGGCCAACGAACGTTGGCGCACCGAGTGCGCCCTGAGCCCAACGCTGAGTCGCATCACGGGTATTGGATGGCAGGATCTGCACAACCGTATCGAGCGACTGAGCGAGGGTGGTGACGCGCCGTCGAGAGTATGCGACTGGATGGGGACCTCCGAGTTGACCGTGTGCAGGGTGTTTCCCCACACAGCGGCTCGCCTTCTTCGTCGATGTCTTCATGACTGGCCCCTGGGGTGCGGTGGCCTCATCACGCCTGAGCCCGCTGCACACCCGCGCATTAGCGTGATCATTCCCGTGAGCGGGGTTGCACGCCAGGCCCCATTGGTGACCGCTTTGGCCTCTCTCCTGAGGCAATCCATTCGTGAATACGAGGTCATTGTGGTGGAACAGTCGGCCGAACCCCTCTTGCGCGGAGTGCTTCCCGCGGGCGTTCAATATCGTCATTTTCCGAATCCTGGAGGGGCCGATGCGTTCAACAAGAGCCACATGATGAATGAATCAGTTCGGATGGCCAAAGCACCGTGGGTGCTTTTGCACGATGCCGACATCGTGGTGCCCCACAGGTATCTGGAAGCCATTCTGGCGCGGGCGCGGGGCGGCTGGGAGGCCGTACGGCCCATCAGGTTTCTATTCTATCTGGATGAGCGGCGCTCGGCAGCGTTCGCGGCCGACGCGAAGTGCCCCTCCCGTATAGACCGCGTCACCCAGAACTTTCCCGGTGGCTCCACAGCCATCACTCGAGATGCCTACGAACAGATGGGCGGTCATGATGAACGATTTGTCGGGTGGGGCGGAGAGGACACGGAGTTCCTTGACAGGCTGCGCACTCGCCGCGTGTTCCCCGGACATTTTGCTCCCGCTTTACACCTGTGGCATGCGCCAGCCCAAAAGAAACAGAGCGGCGACCGCAATCAGAAGTGCCTCGATCAACAGATGGCGATTCCCGCTGAGGAACGCATTCTCCGCCTGAGGGCGGTGCGTGAGACGGCGACGGACCGAGGATTATGATACGACCATCGCACTTGGTCTCTCTGACGTTCGATGATGCCCTCAACGTGCATTTGGATCGCACGGTCCCGATGCTCGAGCGGCTCGAATTTCGCGGCACGTTCTATGTCAGCCTTGGGGCACCCTCATTTACCAGCCGTCTGGCCGATTGGCAGCGGGCGGCAGCCAGCGGTCATGAGTTGGGCAATCACACGTTGCTCCACCCGGCCTGGCGCCACAAAGAGTATGTGACGGAAGGCAACGCCATCGAGAACTACACGCTCGATCGCATGCGCGTGGAACTCGAAGCTGCCAACCGCATCCTGAACGGGATTGACGGTGAGACCGTGCGGACGTTTGCGTACCCCTGCTGTAATCCGGTGATTGGCAGCCCCGGCCTCGCCAAGCGACTTCTGCGGAGTCTGAAGTTGGATCGTACACGTCTCATGGGCGGTCTGATCCGGCATCCCTGGTTGGATCTGGGCTCAACGGAAAGATCGTACGAGGCGCTGGCGGCTGAAGTGTTCCTGGCCGCCCGGATCGGCGGCGAACACTTCAGTGCCGGGCCGAACTACCCGCCGCGCCGTTCGGCGGTGCCGTGTGTGTCACTGGACGGGAAGACGCTGGCTGATCTAGTAAGCGTTCTTGACGCGTTTTTGATGCACGAGCGCGGTTGGTTGGTATTCATGGCGCATGGGATTGGCGGAGGGCACCGCCTATCCTGCGACCTCGACGTGTTTGAATCACTTCTCGGGATCCTGCGGTCCCGATCCGTCCCGGTTCGAACGTTCCGTGACGCTTCGCAACTAGTCTATGGGGGACGATAGTGCCTGCTGTAATAGACGGTCTCGTTTCGACCATTATTCCCGTCTACAACCGCCCGGGGATGCTTGTCGAGGCGGTGGAGAGCGTTCTGGCCCAGACCTACCGGCCGATCGAGATTATCATTTCGGACGATGGTTCTACCGATGACGCCGGGCGAGTCGCAGACCACCTGTCGGCGGAACACCCGGACGTCATCCGGGTTGTCCACCGTCCGAATCAAGGGCCGGGACCCGCACGGGAGGCCGGGCGAAGCCTGGCCAGGGGCGAGTTCATTCAGTATCTGGACAGTGACGACCGACTGCTCCCGCGAAAGTTCGAATGGCAGGTTGAAGCCTTGCGGAGTCGTCCCGATTGCGGCGCGGCCTACGGCTTCGTTCAGCGCTACGGCGCCACGGAATCGAACCGTGTGCCGCTGAAGTGGTCAGGCCGTGAGTTGCAGACCCTCTTCCCGTTGCTGCTCGTGGATCGCTGGTGGAACACCGACTGCCCTCTCTTCCGTCGCTCGGTATGCGACGCCGTGGGCCCCTGGAGCGACCTGAGATACTCTCAGGACTGGGAGTACGATGGGCGGATAGGGGCGCTCGGAACACGACTGGTGCATGTAAAGGAGTTCGTCTGCGAGTATCGGCAACACGCCGGCGAACGGCAGACCGGGACAGGCAACTGGCTGGCCCCGCCGGACCGTGTGCGATTCTTCTCTTTGCTGCTTCAGTACGCAAGGAAGGCGGGTGT
>CAZJBP010000091.1:0-15421 GCA_964544115.1 uncultured Victivallales bacterium
GGACAGGTGCGTATGCGTAGGGCGGCGCTCTCCGAGCGCCAGCCCCCTGCGCGGCCTGTAATGAAACGCAGATGCGCCACCTGCGGACGGCCGAAGTCACGGCGGGCCGGCCGGGAGTTCCCGCCACTGGCTCATCGTCAGATCCTGTGCGCCGGTGCCTTCCGAGAAGCCCTTCACGCCGGGCCAGGGAGCGTACTTGAACCAGAACCATTCGCAGTTGTGGATGTAGTCGGCCACCTCGATGCCCTCGACCGACACCGAGTTGTATTCATCGCTCTGATGGATGTGGCACTCCGCCGTCGTGTAGATGATCCCCTTGATGTTGACGGGGCCGCCATCGCCATCGGTATGGTCCTTGTCCGTGATGTCGATCTTGCCCGTGGCCGCGATGGCGGGGTACGAGGGCGACGCATAGAGTTCCAGAGGGCACTTCACGGTGACCTTGCCGTCCACCACCAAGCCCGCATTCTGAATCACAATCAGGGCGTTGCACTGCGCGGACAGCGTGACGTCACCGTTCACGTAGAAGAGGGCGTCCTTCAAAACCGCCTTGGACGCTATGCCCGCCGTCTTCCCATCAGCCGTGGTCAGGGTTAACGTGCGGGTCACGTTTTCGGGAATCGGAGAGGGAAAGGCGTAGGCCTGCGCGGGTGAGTATTTGGTGGTACGAGCTGCAATATAACTCTGGAATGCGGCCGCGGTGGCGAAATACGTCCCCTTCGCCTGTGCCTCGGTTTTGGCCCCGGCAAAATCGTACTGCGGAAAAGGGATGGGCTGGGGCACGGGCTGGCCGAGATCGGGCGCGTAATACTTGGAGCCCGGCACTCCGTCCAGGAAGGTGCCTGACATCACGGTTGCGGGAATGCCGGCGCCCGGCGCCGAATCCGGAACGATGAGGTTAACGGCGGTCATGTTGCCATCCATGGTGAGACCGCGCCAGATCAGGAGATTGTGGTTCGACCACACCTTGCTGGTTATCGTGAATTCATACGTTCCCTTCATGTGGTTATGGAAGCCCACCCGGTTGCCGAACATCGCGAACCCGAAGGCTTCGGGAAGGGGGTGCTGCACCTTTGCCTGGATCTTCCTGTAGGCATAGCCGCCGGCGAACGGCTTGCGGCCGGTGGATGTGACCGTGATGTTGTCGGCAGATATGCCCGAGAACGTGAACGTGTACTGCGCGCCCCCCGACGGCAGGGACGTCCACGCCACGGTGGCATTGGTCGCGAACGTCTTCCAGTCGTCCCTCGCCTGCAACATGTAGAGCGAGCGACGCAATCCGCCCTCGGCGGCGTTGAAGGCATCCGTGCTGGCCGCATAGCGCTGCGTCTCGTGTGTCGTATGTGTCACATACAGCAGCGTCGCGCCAATGCTGCCCGCCACGATCAGCGCGATCACCAGCAGGCCCACCATTGCCATTCCGGAGGACGTCCTCCGTCGTGCGTAAACCGTCCATCGTTTCATGGCATCGCCTCCTGAATGATCAGCCCCGGAACACGCGCCGATGTCTCTCCGCGGCGCCTATTTCTTGAACGTAACCGGGAACGTATGGGTTCCGCCGCCGCTCGACGTCACGGTGATGGTCGCGCCGGGAGCTGCCGCATTGTTGTTGCTGTAGGTGTATTTGTCCTTCTTCTCGTCGTACTTCATCACCCCGTAGCCAACGACGGTCAGGGTGGACGCGCCCTCGCCGCCGTCCTCCGTCGCCTCCACCTTCAAATCCTTGTCCTTGGTCGAATACTCCGCCTTGACCACCTCGACAATTCCGGGTTCGTCGCCGGACCCCGGTGGAGGGACCCCTCCCCCGGTCGCGGAGTACGGCACATCGTCGGAAATGATGCCGTAGGCGATCGTTTCGACCGCCCGTGAGTGCGGGGCGCCCATGTCCGTCCACGCGATCTCCACCCGGATCCTCTTGTAGTCGCGAGTGTTGCTGTCCGCGTCCTTGACGCCCAAGCCGTCGAACGCATCGTCCACTGCCCACGCATACGTCGTCAGCGTCGCATGGACGTCGTCGTTGGTCGCAGGGGTGCCTCGATCGTCGAGGACGACACGGGAGAGCATGGGAACGTCCGTGCCCGGGTGGAACGTGTCGACATCCACCTCGTTGGTGAGCACGCTCCGATTCACGAAGGCCATGTGGTCCGGAGTGTGGATGCCGATGCGATAATAGTCCATGCCCTGCACCGTTTCGATTTGCTGCTGAATCATGTTGATGGCGGCCATATGGTGCCGGCTCTGCCGGGCGCTCTTCAATGCGGTGATGCTGGAGCGCATCACGGCGAGGAAGAGAATCGATATCAGCACTCCGGCAAACACCGCCTCCACCAGCGTGAACGCGCCCGACGTGGAGCGCGCCGTCATCCTGCCGAGTCTCATGGCGTGATCCTCCCCCGTGTCCTCGCGGGATTCAGTTCTTATAGTACAACGGTTGCCAGTTCCTGGGATCGACCGTTCCCCGGTACACGATCACCGACTCCAGCTTGCCGAACGCGCTTATCTTGAGGAAACGAAGGCCGACCCCGATGGTGGCCACCTTCTCCACCTCGCCCGCGTGGTCGATCACCCCGTCCCCGGTGATCGAGTTCCCGATTTCCGTTTCCGAAACGTACCCGTCGTGCTCACCCGAGTCGCCGGTCTTATCGATTCCATCCAGGCCCACATCCAGGGCCGGATCGCTGCCGACGTACTCGAACGGCCGGTAGTTATGCACGCCGTCCACCGTCAGCCAGGGCACGGTGAGATTCTTGCAGAGGACGGTGACCGTCCAGGCCGCGGAAGCCAGGTTGGTGGATGTCGACGTGACCTGCACCAGCTCCCACAGGGCCGTGTCCGGCACACCGTCGCCATTCGTATCGACCTTGTCTTGGGACCCATCGAGGTTCCCGTCCAGCGCGCGCACGCCCCACCCCTTCAAAGAATCGCCGACGCCATCGTGGTTCGCGTCCGCCACGATAATCAGCGCGTTCTTGACCGCCCCGGACTGGTAAGACACCGTGCTCAGCCCCACCATTTCCTCCCGGATGGAGCGCTGAATCTTCTCCAGGGCGATCTTGCCCTTCACGTGGAGTTCGGACTGCACGTCGACGCGCGCGCGGATGACGCCCATCGTGCGCAACATACCGAAGAAAATTATGGAGACCAGCGCTGCGACCGCCACGGCAAACAGCAGTTCGACCAGCGTGAAGCCGACAAGAGACCTTACGCTCAACAGGCGCTTTGGACACCGAACCTGCACCACGGCACACTCCCAGTCGCTCATTCGCCCGAATTTTGAGTTCAGGCCTTGGCAGTGTCAACATGGAACTTAGTGTCGCGCCCCCCCCGATATGCTTGACCACGAGGACGCTGGAGGCGAGAATCACCCTAGTCGGAGGGGCTGATTTTGATCACTTGGAAACCCATCATCACGCACCGGACGCTGGCGGACATCCTGATCGCCCAGCGGCCGGTGCCCGCGGAGGATCTCGACGCCGTGGTGGCGGAGGCGCTGGAAACGGGCGTTCGCATTGAGCTGGTGCTCCGGCGCCGCGGTCTGGTATCGGGCGAGGACATGGCCGCGGCCACGGCCGAGTATTTGGGCATGCCTCTAATCGGCCTGTCCGGCTTCACGCCCGACCAGAACCTGGTGCATGACATGCCCGCACCGGTGCTGCGCGATCTCAAGATCCTTCCGCTGGCCCGATGGGGCGACGTGCTGGCCGTCGCGCCGGCCGACCCCTTCGATGCCGTCGGCATTGAGAACGCGGAGAACCTGACCGGGCTGAGCCTGCTCCCATACGTGGCCCCGGAGGAGCAGGTCTTCAGCCTGATGGCAAAGTACCAGGAGGAGTCCGGGGCGTCCCTCGAAGACGTGATGCGCGAGGTGCCGACCGAGGAGCCCGACATCGAAGTGGGCATGGCGGACGAGCAGGAGATCTCCCTCGATGAGATGCTGGACCTCTCATCCGAGGCGCCCGTGGTGCGCGTCACCAACTCGATCCTGGCCGAGGCGCTTCACAACCGCGCAAGCGACATTCACATCGAGCCGATGGAGAAGCGCCTGCTGGTGCGCTACCGCATCGACGGGGTCCTGTACGACAAGCCCAGCCCGCCCAAACACATGCAGTGGGCCATCATCTCGCGCATCAAGATCCTGTCCAACATGGACGTGGCCGAGCGGCGTCTCCCGCAGGACGGGCGGCTGACCGTCCGCTCGGAACAGCGCGAGGCCGATGTCCGCGTCAGCATGATCCCGACCGTTCACGGGCAGAAGGCCGTCCTGCGCATCCTGGACAAATCCAACCTCAGCCCCAACGTCGCCGCGCTGCACCTGGAATCCGATGCGTACGAGAAGATCATGTACGCCGTCCGGCAGCCGCACGGGATGATCCTTGTCACGGGCCACACCGGCAGCGGCAAGACGACCACCCTGTACTCGGTGATCCAGGAGCTGAACAGCCCCGGGGTCAACATGGTGACCGTCGAGGACCCGGTCGAATACCAGCTGCCGCGGATCAACCAGATCCAGGTGCACCCGGAGATCGGCCTCACCTTCGCCACGGGGCTGCGCGCCATCCTGCGCCAGGATCCCGACATCGTGATGGTCGGCGAGATCCGCGACCGCGAGACCGCCACCATCGCCGTTGAGGCCGCCATGACGGGCCACCTCGTCCTCAGCACGCTTCACACCAACGATGCCGCCGGCGCCGTGGCGCGCCTGATGCACATGGGGATCGAGCCTTTCCTGCTCTCCTCATCGCTGATTCTTGCTCAGGCACAGCGCATCTATCGCAAGCTGTGCCCACAGTGCAAACGGCGGCGCTCCCTGCCCGCGGCCATTCTGCGGGCCAATGCGATCGATCCGCAGGTCTTCGAGGGCACCGCCCTGTACGAGCCCACGGGCTGCCGGCAGTGCGGCGGCATCGGCTATGCCGGGCGCGACGCCATCATGGAGATCCTGCCCATCGACGGCGAGATGCGGGAGCTGCTGGTGTTGCGCGACGTGAACACGAACCGGATCCGGGCTCAGGCGATTGCGGCGGGAATGGTCCCGCTGCGCGATGTGGGACTGCTGCGCGTGCGGCGCGGGGTCACGAGCATCGAGGAAGTGCTCCGCGTGACCGGCGGGGCGTAGCGAGGGGGATTGAGACAATGGCCGAAAGCCTCAGACTGGCGCCACAGGTGAAGGGACGCAGCGGCATCACGGATGTGCCCGGCCCGGCCGGCACCCCGCAGGCAGAGGAGACGGCGCGCCGGCGCCGCGTGCCCGGCAGCTCCCACATCCGGGACCGGGAACTGCCCGTATTCACGCGCGAGCTGGCCGCCATGCTGTCCGCCGGCGTATCGCTGATCGACGCGCTGACGACCATGGAGAGGCAGATCTCACATGCCGTGTTCCGGTCGGTCATCCGCGACGTGCGACGCGAAGTGGAGCGGGGCTCACGCTTCACGCGGGCGCTGGCGCGCTACCCGTCCGTTTTTGAGATCATCTACGTGCGCATGCTGCAGACCGGCGAAATCAGCGGTAAGCTCGCCGAAACCCTTGAGCGCCTGGCGGCCTACCTCGAGGCGTCGCTCGAGCTGCGCCGCAAGGTGACCGCCGCCATGATGTACCCCCTCGTGGTGGCCTGCATCGCCGGGATTCTGTTCACCGGCATGATGCTGTGGATCGTGCCGGGGTTCCAGAGCATCTACGCCGACCTGGGAGGCTCTCTGCCCGTCCCCACCCGCGTGCTGCTGGGCCTCAGCACGATCCTGCGCGAGAACGTACTGTCCGTGGCCGCATTCATCGCCATCGTGTGGGCGTCCGGGCGGATGGTGGTGCGGCACACGAAGGCGGGCGCTGTGGCCTGGGATTCGTTCGTCCTGTCGCTTCCCGTCTTCGGGCCGCTGATCGACAAGATCTGCTGGACGCGGTTCTGCGAGTCGATGAGCCAGATGCTCTCCAACGGGATCCCGATCCTCGCCGCCCTGGAGCTGGGAGCCGAGACGGCGGGCAACCGGGTCCACCAGCGCGTCATCGTCCAGGCGCGCGCGGACGTGGCCCACGGCGAGCCGCTGTCGGTCGCGCTGGGGAAGCATAAGTCCGCTTCGGGACTGCTGGTGAAGATGCTGTCGTGCGGGGAGAAGACCGGCAGGATGGACCAGATGCTGGACAAGGTCGCCGAGTTCTACCGCAGCGAGGTGGCGATCGTTCTCTCGGAAATGACCTCCCTGCTGGAGCCCCTGCTGATCGCGTTTCTCGGCGTGATCATCGGCGGCATGGTCCTGTGCATGTTCCTGCCCATCTTCCAGATGCACGAGCTGGTCACGATGTAGAGGCGGTCATACGCGACTCGAAAGGGTCGAGCAGTTTGGAGTTCTGGCCCGCGACGGGAGAGAGCCGAGCCATGATACACTACGCGCACGGCACGAGGGGTTGGGGGGGGGCGCGGCAGACCGCAGTTCGGGGCGGCATGACGTTGATTGAAGTCATGGTGGCGGTATCACTGGCCACGCTCCTGCTGTACAGTCTCCACACCGGCATGACCACCGGGACGAAACTCACCTATTCCACCACCCAGCGCATGGTGGCATTCGGATTGTGCAAAGACACCCTTGAGCGGATGCGCGGCGCAGCGTTCAAGGACGTGACAGCGAGCAACTTCTTCGCGCACCCCGTCAGGCTGACTCACATGGGCAACAGCTCGAAGGTTCCGTTGAACGGGGTGCTCAACAGCACCATCACAGACCGGGACGATCCACCCCGCAAGGATGTTACCGTCACGGTGGCGTGGTCGTTCATGGGGCATCCTTTCTCTGAATCTGTCCAAGCGGTGATCTACAAGAAAGAATGAAAACGTGCATTCAAACCCGATCGGGCCTGACGCTAGTCGAGCTCATGATTGCCGTGTGCCTGATGGGGCTCGTGGTCGTGGCGACCCTGGCAGGCGCAGCACAACTCATGCGCGTGACCCGGGCAGACGTCCACCAGGTGGTGTTCTCACAGAAAGGCATGACCGCCTCTCAGCGGATCGTCCGCATCATTGAAGATGGACGCGCCGCCAGCGTCACCACGAACGGGCTGGAGATCCTCATGCCCAACGGGCTCAAGACCGGCATTCTGCTGGAGGACGTGGACCGGTCGAGAGCGACGGTCAAGGACAACGCCTTGGTCTTCTGGAGCGGCGCGCCATCCGGCGCCACGCGGCAGGTGCTCTGCCGCGACATTTCGGAGATCCACGGGGAGCCCATGTTCGACAGGGTGGCATCCAACTCGTCCGCCGTGAGAATGAGCTTCCACGTGGGCGACAGCACCAACTCAACCGACGCCACCCTCTTCTCAAAAACAGGCCTGGGGTGTCAGGGCGTGGAGATCCGTCTGTCCGCCACCCCGCGAAACCAACAGAGGCGACATGACTAGCAACCTCGGCAACTCCATGGACTCGCGCGCTCAAAAGTCCGGCAATGTCTTGTTGGTCACGATGATTACGATGCTCGTGGCCATGGGCGTGCTGGTCAACTGCCTCGTGTTCGCGTCCAATAACGCTCGCCTTACCCGCCTGTCGATCGATCGTGAGAAAGCCGAGATTGCGGCTGAGGCCGGCCTGGACTACGGGATTGAGGCCCTTGGAGCGGCACTTAAGAAATACAAGATGGTAACGTCAATGAACGCCCACGCTCTGCAGGCGAAACTCGACCTGATCGATCCGCCGCCTCCCCTCGGCAACTACGTCTATCTCACGCCGGATGGCGCGAGAGCCTTCCGCATCCAGGTCGACTCGGAGCTCATGACGGGCATCGTGACCAACGGCAGCAACTTTAAGGGGTCAAAGGCGGTGCACCAGGACTTCACGATCGTTTGCGGATGCGTCAACCGGGACAGCAAACTCGGCGCAGTCCTGAAGATGAAGGTGCAGGCGGTCGCAATCGACTTCGTGCGCTACGGGATCTTCTACGAAGGCGACCTCGAGATTCTCCCCGGCCCCCCCATGGAATTCCGCGGCAAGGTCCACAGCAATAGCGACATCTACTTGGGGGGGCCTCTATCCTTCTATGAAGACCTGACGGCGCACGGAAACATCTACCACCGGCGAAAGGATGACGGAACCAGGGTGCCGGAAGCCAAGATTGTGAACGATTCAGGAACGCTGATTTCGATGAAGAAGGGCGTCGGCTATGTCGACTGTGACTACGCAGAATGGCCGACCGAGTCCCTCGTGCGATGGGACGACAACGTCAGGTCCGGCGTCCACGGTGTGCCGACCCTTCAACCGCCTCTCGACCCGGGGACGGAGCCCCACTTCATCATCGAGCGCCCGACCCCATCCTCCGACCCGGATTACAACCCCACGGATGAGCAGGAGAAGATGAGCAACAAGGCGGGCCTGCGGATCTTTGTCGATGCAGCCGGCAAGTTCTCGGCCACCAATCATGCGGGTGTCTCCGTGACGGCCACATTCTCGCCTGCCACGCTTCTCACGAACGGCGTCTATTCGGGCAGCCCCCTGTACGCAAAGGACGCCAACGGGCTGTACCGCTTTAGCGTTCCCGGGTCGTACGATGTGACCCAGACAGCGTTCCGCGACCGTCGCGAAGGGAATGTCCAGATGGCCCCTGTGGACCTCTACGTCGACCGGCTCCTTGCCGCATACCCTCAGCTGGTCGACGGGACCCTCAGCGCCGCCGACGGTGCGGGGATCGTGTACGTGACGCGCAGCGACCCCGACGGGCCCGGCGGACGCATGCCCTGCGTCCGACTGCGCAACGGGCGGCTCATCAACGCGGTCGATGGAGTGACCTTTGTCTCGGACCTGCCCGTATATGTCGAGGGCAACTACAATTCCGAGGCGGCCAAACCCTCCCTTGTGGCCGGAGATGCGGTCACGTTTCTGTCCTCGGCCTGGCAGGATGCGAGGAGCAAAGAGGCTTCCGTGAACACGCGCATGGCGCAGAATACAACCTACAAGACCGTCGTGATGACCGGCAATACGGACACGGCTCCGGGCGTCAGGTACAATGGCGGCGCTGAGAACGTCCTCCGATTCCTTGAGAACTGGACTGACCGCACTGTGACCTACAGGGGGGCTATCATCGACCTCTGGTTGTCCGAGATTGCCATCAGCCGCTGGACCTACGGGAATTACTACACGGCGCCAAATCGGGACTGGGGCTACGACACGACCTATCTCACCCGAAGCCCACCCGGCATGCCTCGCGCCATCGGCACGGAAGAGCTCTTGTGGTCAAGAACAACCTGGCAAGCCGAGACCTGGTGATCGCCTGTTACGCACCCGCATGGGGTCGCGTCGTCCGTTCATAACCAACGCCGACTTCTACGGCGTGGCATGGGGCAAGACAATCGAGATCAAGAACTCGGGGGATGCCTACATCGACGCGGCGCTGCTGGAAAAATACCCCGTCAAGGCCTGCACCATTCTGTCCTGGAAGGACATCCGCGACGCCTAGCCTCTCCGGTTTTAGGCTTGCCGCCACAGGGGTACTCCCCTACTATCCCGCCCGCGGCTTTTGACAGGCGAAGCTCTCTTGCGCCGTCCGTCTGAACCGCCGCGCAACCGAGGAGAAACGCAATGGACTACGGCCTGACCGAGACCCAGCAGATGATTCAGGATACGTGCCGCCAGATCGGCGAACAGAAGATCAAGCCGGTCCGGGAGCACTACGACGAATCGGGAAAATTCCCCTGGGACATGGTCAAGGTGTTTGCCGATGCCGACCTCTTCGGCATTCAGATCGAGGAGAAGTTCGGCGGCATGGGCGGCGGGTACATGGACACCGTCATTGCGGTCGAGGAGCTGTCGAAATACTGCGCCGGCATTGCCCTGGCCCTGTTCGGAACCGGCCTCGGCGCCACTCCGATCATGCTGTTCGGCAGCGATGAGCAGAAGCAGAAGTACCTCTCGGCGGTCTGCAAGGGCACGGTCTGCGCATTTGGCCTGACCGAGGCCGGCGCCGGCAGCGATGCGGGTGGCATCAAGACCACGGCCACGAAGGACGGCGATTTCTACGTGCTCAACGGGACCAAGCAGTGGATCACCAATGCCGGCGCGGCCGACATCTACACCGTCATCGCCATCACCGAGAAGTCCAAGGGGCCCCGCGGGGCCAGCGCATTCATCGTTGAGAAGGGCACGCCCGGCTTCACCTTCGGCAAGAAGGAAAACAAGATGGGCATTCGCGGATCGATGACCCGCGAGCTCGTCTTCCAGGACTGCCGCGTGCCCAAGGAGAACCTGCTCGCCAAGGAGGGCATGGGGTTCATCGTGGCCATGAAGACCCTGGACTCGTCGCGGCCGGGCGTTGCCGCCCAGGCCCTGGGCATCGCGGCCGGCGCACTGGAGGAGGCCGTCCAGTATACCCGCCAGCGCCGCCAGTTCGGCAAGCCCATCTCGTCGTTCCAAGGCGTGCAGTTCATGCTGGCCGACATGGCCATGAAGGTCGAGTCGGCCCGCGCCCTGGTCTACGCGTGCGCGCGGCACATGGACACAGGCACCAAGGAAGTGAGCCGCGAGTCGGCCATGGCGAAGTGCTACGCCTCCGATGTGGCCATGAGCGTGACGACCGACGCGGTGCAGCTCCTCGGCGGGTACGGCTATATGAAGGAGTACCCCGTCGAAAAGATGATGCGCGATGCCAAGATCACGCAGATTTACGAGGGCACCAACCAGATCCAGCGCGAAGTCATCGCCCTGAACCTCATCAAGGAAGCGGCGAAGAAGAAGTAGTCGGCGGGAGGGCAGCGCGGGGCGGCTTGCCTTACCCCGCGCTGAGTTCGTGGCTGCGGTGTGCCGCTGCGCCCAGCGTGCGGGCCAGCACGGCTCTCAGGTCGGACGCTTCCAGCACCTCAAGCCCGGCGGCCGTCGTCCCCTTGGGCGAGGCCACCGCGGCAATGAAGGCCTGCGGCTCGTCACCAATCTCCACCAGGTACCTCGATGTACCCAGCATGGTCTGCTCGGCCAGCAGGCGTGCATCGGTCCGGTCAAGCCCCAGCCCGACGGCACCCGCAATCATGGCTTCCAGCACGTAGGCGAAGAAGGCCGGACCCGAGCCGCTGAGCGCCGTGACCGCGTCCAACGCGCTTTCGGGCAGCTCAAGGACTTTTCCGAAGCTGGCCAGCAGGCTGCGTGCACGCGCGCGGTCGCGGCTTGTCGCCTGCGCCCCGGAGCAGAACACGCTCATCCCCTCCCCCACCACACTGGGCAGGTTGGGCATCACGCGAATCACCCGGGCGGCCGGAAGCAGGCCCTCAAGAAACGCCAGCGTCTTGCCCGCGGCAATAGACAACACCAGGTGCTTGGACGTGAAGTGCGGCGCCAGCGGCTCCAGCGCGGCCTGGAGGTCCTGGGGCTTCACGGCCAGGACCACGACCTCCGCCGCACCCACCACCGCGTCGGCCTTGGAGTAGACGCCGACGCCGAGACGGCGGCGGATCGTCTCGCGGCGCTCGGCGTTGATGTCGCAGGCAAGGACTTCGTTCGGCGCGGCGGTCTTGCTCTTGACCAGCGCCGCCATAATCGCCTCAGCCATCTTTCCTGCCCCAATGAACCCGATCTTCATGTTTCGCCTCTCCTCACCCGACACCGCCCCACTCGGCAGGAAGCCGCTCCAAAAGCCAGATCATGACAGACTCGACCCTCGACAACACCGCGCGGTAGGGCACCATCGCCAGGCGGCCGACCGGCCCGGGAATCAGGCCAAAACTGGAGAACACGACCAGTAGCGTACCGATCACAACAGCGGCGAGCGCACGGTCCCTGCGTCTCCTGGATTTCGCTGAGTGTGCCTTCCTCTGCGATCGCGGATTGTCCCCGTCCTCCGGGTTCTCCCACCAGAAGGGCAGCTCGCTGTTCACCTTGCCGCCGGTCACTGCGTCGATGA
Source organism: uncultured Victivallales bacterium (assembly GCA_964544115.1). Classification (GTDB taxonomy): domain Bacteria; phylum Verrucomicrobiota; class Kiritimatiellia; order UBA8416; family JADHWI01; genus CAZJBP01. The sequence continues at coordinate 11,860 of CAZJBP010000091.1, forward strand.
TCTCGATGACCCCGCTCAGGGATTGCTCTGTGGCGATATGCCCGCCGGCATCGTGAACGGCCAGCAGCACCTCCGGCTCGGAATTGGCCGGGCAGCCGGTAAAGCGCGCCACCTCGCTATCCAGCAGGCTGATGTCGTTGTGCCCGTTGCCGATGGTCAGGATGTGCTCGCGGCACACCTTCAGGCGACGCGCCAGTTCCTGCAGCGCCATGCCCTTTGTGAAAGGCACCGACCGCACGTCGACCTCCCGGCGATACCGGAACACCCGGAAATGCCGGTAGGGCTTCGAGACCCGCTCCAGCTCGGAGGCGGCGAACGCGGCGGCCTCGTCCGATCGGAATCGCAGCCACAGCCGGTCTCGCTTCCTGCGCACGGTGCGCACGCCCTGCGTCGTGCGGGTGATCATCGCGTGCCATTCCTGGATCGCGCGCCGTGAACTCGCGCGGTCCAGCCACAGCAGCAGCAGCACGCGCAGGTTCCACAACACATGGGGCTGGTAGCCGAACCGGGTCCGCGTGTAAATGAACGCGTGACGCACGATGACCACTTCGGGCGTCAGCCCCATCGCCTTCATCGGCGAAAAGAGGTTGCGAAAGCTCCGGTACGTGCGACCCGTGCAGACCACCCAGCGGGCGCCGCACTCACGCCTCAACATCTGAACCCGCTCGCGAAACGTCATGTACAGCGGAAATTCGTCCACGCTGCCGACGAGCGTGCCGTCGAGATCCGTGACCATGAGTCGTATGTCTTCCATGTGCGAACGCCCGGGAGGGCCGGTCAGTACCCCTGCCGTCCAAGCACCTTCTGGAGTTCGCCTTGGAACGCCATGACGTCGTCGCGGTTCGGCGTATAGCCGGGCGTCGCGCTCAGCGCCAGCCGCCCGTAGTGATCCAGCGACCAGCTGCCGCTGACCCCGTCGCTGAACGTCACGGTGCCGCTGACCACGGACCCCGCCTTCATGATGCGGTCGACCTCCACCTTTACACGGCTCGCCCCGCCGGCCGGCGGCAACTCCTCCGTCAGGTCCGTCGCATCGAGCTCATCCTCCTCGCCACCGGGGGGAAGCGCCTCGGGCTTCTCCTTGAGGGGCGGGGGCGCCGGTGCGGGAGCCGGCTTGTTGCGGACCTCCACGCCCAGGTCGATGACCAGAACCCTTACGTCCATGTAGGTCATGGACACGCCCAGGTCGGACGTGAGCCGTTTCTGCACCTCAGAAAGTGTGGCTCCCGCCCGAACCCACTGCCTTACCGTGTCTTTCTGCTGTTCCGTGAGTTCCATACGTTGCTCTCTGCTCCAGGCCGTGCGTTATGGCCTCGCCGCCCGCGGCGGCACGGCGAAAGCCACTGCCCCATACCCTACCACCCATTGGCCGCGGCTGTCAGGAAAATCGTCTCCGCTGTTGCGGTACCGCAGAACCGTTCCGCGCGTCGCCCCAAGGTCCGCGGCAAGGGTCATGCCCGTCAGCACGGGGCCGATGCCGCAGCACACCTGGTTGCCGAAAGACCACGACCGCTCCAGGGCATCGACCCGCAACCCCGCGATCAGGTCCAGCGTCTTCCGGTCCGTGACCGCCACCCGATCCCAGTCGGGGTCGTGCAGCAGGTCGGTGCTGGCCACCACGGCGATCGGCCGCCGCCCGTCGAGTTCCCGCAGCGCCCTCGCCAGCGACCGTACCGTTTCCGCCTCATGATCTCCGACCAGCCCGATTACCAGGCGCACACCGGGCAGCGCGACCTGGGCAAACGGCACCTGGTTTTCCGCGGAGTGTTCGCCGTCGTGCGGCCGGTAGTCCGGGAACACGCAGGGCGCGGCCTTGATCAGGATCTCCGCGGCTTCGGTGTCCAGCGGCGATTCTCCGATCGGCGTGCGGATGGCATCCCCGTCCATCAGGGCAACGCCGGGAAATCCGCCCCGATGCGCGAAGCCAAGGATGACCAGCGTCTCGGGCTGCGAGTGGTCGCGCAGCGCGCGGAAGGCGTAGCCGGCAACGGCCCCGGAATACATGTAGCCCGCGTGGGGGGCGGCCACGACCGCCACGCGGTCCGCGGCGGGCAGCGCCATCGCCGCGTCCTCGATAAACCCCGACACCATCCCGCCCAACTCGGCGGCCCCTGCCGGAAACCACCTGCCGCCACCCCTGGCCACCCGGACGACCCGCTGCCGCGTCGCTTTCACTGATGCCTTTCGTTCTGCGCGCCTGCGCACGGTCAGCATACCACAACTCGCCGTCGCTGCAATGTGACGTTCTTCACTTTTCCACTCCCGCCCTTTTGCTTGCCTCGACGGCGGGCATGACCCTAGCATGGGGCGAAACGGGAGACCGGAACGACATGCAGCGATCCCTGCTCAGATCCAAGCTTCACAAGGCAAGTGTAACGGGCGCAGAACTGGATTACGTCGGAAGCCTGACCATCGACCGCGCCCTCATGGACGCCGTGGATATCGTGCCTTTCGAGAAGATTCTGGTCGCCAACCTGGAGAACGGCGAGCGTTTCGAAACCTACGCCATACCGGCCGACCCGGGGTCCGGACAAATCATCCTCAACGGCGCCACGGCCCACAAAGGTAGCGTCGGCGACCGGCTGATTATCTTCACCTTCGCATTGCTTGACGAGGACGAGATCCGCACGCACAAGCCCAAGGTGCTGATCCTGGATGCGCAGAACCGGCCGGCGGAAATGGTCTGAAGAACGATCAGGCGATCTTCAGGTCCCGCTTCACATCGCGAAGGCTGGCGCTGGACTCCGCGACCATCGACTTGGTGATCCTTAACGCGCCCTGGCCGCCGTGCGACGGGGCTTCGAACATGACGTTGAGCATCAGCCGCTCGAAGATCGCCCTCAGACCGCGCGCGCCCGCGCCGCGCTTCAGGGCCACCCGCGCCAGCTCGCGCAGCGCCGTGTCGGTAAAGGCCAGGTCGATCCCCTCCATGGCCAGCAGCTTCTGGTACTGGCGGACCAGGGAGTTCTTCGGGTCCGTCAACACGTGCACCAGATCGGCCTCGGAGAGCGGCAACAGGGTGGCGGTGATCGGCAGACGCCCCACAAACTCGGGGATCATGCCGTAGCGGATCAGGTCCTCCGGCTGCACGTCGTGTCCGCTCGCCGGCCCCGCGGCCGCCTTCGCCTTTGCCTCCCCCTGGGCGCCGAAACCCATCGCGCTGGCGCTCAGCCGGCGCTTCATGATCGCATCCAGGCCCACGAAAGCGCCGCCGCAGATGAACAGGATGTGCTCCGTGTTGATCTGGATGTACTCCTGCTGCGGATGCTTGCGGCCGCCCTGAGGCGGCACCCGGGCCACGGTCCCTTCCAGGATCTTCAGCAGGGCCTGCTGAACGCCCTCACCCGACACATCGCGCGTGATCGAGACGTTCTCGGTCTTGCGGCCGATCTTGTCGATCTCGTCCACGTAGACGATGCCCATCTCCGCGCGGGCCACATCGCCCTCGGCCGCCTGGATGAGGTGCAGGAGGATGTTCTCGACGTCCTCGCCCACATAGCCGGCCTCGGTCAGGGTCGTCGCGTCGGCGATGGTGAACGGCACATCCAGCACCCGCGCCAGC
>CAZJBP010000092.1:0-8011 GCA_964544115.1 uncultured Victivallales bacterium
ATTCTCCGATACGGCGCGGTCGAAGATCATGACCTCGTCGACGAGGCCGTTGGCCCAGTAGCCGTCGGCACCAAAGCTCGCACCGACCTTGGCGGTTGAATCCCTCTTGTTCAGAGGTGAATCGCCGACCGCGTCCTGGCCCACCGCTACACCGTCCTTGTACAGAACGATCTGGCCATTCCGCTTGAACGTGAAGCACAGGTGGGTCCACTGGCCAATCTGGGTTCGCTTCCCCAACGCCGTGGGTCGTCTCCCGTCAGCGGTGAGCACCGTGGCGGCACTTTGATGCGGAGGCACCAGATCATTCCCATTGTCGTTCTGGGCGAACAGGCCCCATACATTGTCGCTTGCCGGACCTCCGAACTGGGTCACCACCGACGACCCTCGCTGGGGTCTGTCGGGCCGAACCCACCCGCAGACCGATAGCTCGTCCATCCCGCTGAGATTGCGCCCCGTATCGATGTAATCGCCACTGCCGTTGAACGCAAAGGCGCCGCCCACCTTTCCGTCCGGCGCCCACTTGGCCCCGTGAACGGTCCCGTCATGCTGCCGGCTACCCCGGTCAACCACCTTGCCGTCATCGTCCCTGTCGAACGAGTAGTGCAGAACCAGCCCCCGCCTCAGCGCTTCAGGCAACACCCCGCCGGACAGCACAACTCTCAGCCCCTTGATGAGCTCCGAGCCGATCTTCACGTCGCCAAACACCGTTTCGAGCTTCAGCGCGCTCAGGTCAACCACGCCCTTGAGCTTGTCGCCGTTGCGCAGCTCGAGCGTGGCGGTTTCGTGATCCTCACCGATTCGGAGAGTCAGGAGCTGCTTCAACGGCACGTCCATCTTTGCGTACGGCGTCTCCACCGGCACCGACTCGATGCCAGGAGTGCCGATAACCCGCGAGCCATCAACCAGGTCCACCTCAAGGCGCAGTTGCGACTCGGATGTGTCCTGTCCGGGCCATGCCGTGCCGACCAGCGCCAATGCAGAGAGAATCACGATACAGAGCGTACACGGTTTCATGTCATCCTCCTTCTGAATCTGGAACTCAGGAACGCGGGACACTGGACGAGATTGATCAGACAGGGACCTCCCTCACTTCTGCGCGCTGTAGAGATGCTTCACCTCATCTTCAGTCAGCGCGCGGTCGAAGAACATCAACTCATCGATGGTGCCGTTGAATCCTCGTGACTCGAACATGCCGACGGAGTTGCCAATGCAGCCCATCAGCGCGGTCGCCGCCGGCGTCGGACCGGATGGGCCGTCCAGATAGGGCAAGCTCTTGAGGGATCTGGAGGATCTGTAAGCCGCCCCCGGCTTCGAGCTCATTTCCGAAGCGCCTCTGGATTCCCGCATTTCATTCATCACCGACGGACCCGCAGCGCCAAGGGAGTACGTTGTTCGCCCCTCTTCCTCTCCGTTCACATAGAGCCGGATGTCCCCCTTATCGTAAACGCCGACGGCGTGGTACCACTGCTTTTCTTTGAGGCCGAGCATGAAGGGGCTGACGCTGTTATCCCGGCACCAGGTGCCGGGAGTGAAGCCGAGCGCAAAATCGGTTCCCTGTCCGTTGGGCCGGCCAAGCCCGATTCTGTAGCTGAATGCGCCGTCATTCACACCGCGTGGGGCCGAGATGCCGAAGACGGTGTTCTCGTCGTTCGGGTTGAGCGCCTCGGCATAGAACCACACCGCGACGCTGAAACTGTCGCTGGAGCTCTTTCGCAGGGCCGGGCAGTCGACGAGAATATGATCGGTTCCACCCGAGAAACGGTACGCGCCGCCGACCTTGCCTTGCGACGTCCATTTCGCGCCGCGCACCTTGCCGTCGTTCGACCTTCCGCTCTGATCCGCAACCTCGCCGCCCTCATCCCGGTCGAAGGAGTAGCGCAGAACAAGGCCGTCCTTGAGCGTAGCCGGCAGCGCCCCGCCCGACAGCATCACGCGCAGCCCCTTGATATGCTCCGCACCTATCTTCACCTTGCCGAACACCGTGTTGAGCTTCAGCGCCCCCAGGTCGACTACACCCTTGAGCTTGTCGCCATTGCGCAGTTCAAGGGTGGCGGTCTCACGATCCTTGCCGATCCTCAGCGTCAGGATCTGCTTCAACTGCACATCCATCTTGGCGTAAGGCGTTTCCACCGCCACCGAGTCGATGCTGGGCGTTCCAATGACGCGAGAACCGTCCACAAGGTCCAGTTCGACGCGCAGTTGAGGTGCGACCTGATCCCCTCGCCCCACCCCGCGCGGCTCGCCCCTAATCACAGCGACCCACGCGCCGCTGTTGTCGCCGGGTATCAGGTCGTTGCACAGCAGCACCAATCTGCCGGAGGCAGGCGCCACGAAACTCCCTTCTCTGCCGAGTTGAACGCCATCCGACGACGCCCCGATCCGGCCCACCAACGAATGCGTGGCCAGACCCGGGCAGGGAAAGCGCGCATCGGCTTCCTGGGGAGCAGCCTCCGTTCCATCCGTCGTTGACACGGTACGGCCATCCGGGTCCGCCTGGCTGCATGGGCCGCCGGGACAGCCGACATTGATGCCCACGAGTCCGGACGCCTCGAACCAGTACCGCTGCCCTTCGAGCACCTCCCCAGCGTCGATAGAACCAGCCCCGGGAACCGTGAGCGCTTGCTTGCTGCCTATGTCCGTCACACCACCCGCCCAAGCCATGTTGCCGAGCGCCATTGCCGCCGACATCACCATGCATAGTGCAAACCTGTTCATGGTCATACGCCCTTCCAGAGATTCCTGATGTCAACGCGAACGCTGTGGCTGAGCAGAAAGCGCTGCCGGTTCCGCCCTCGCCGCCAGCGCCGCGATCTCCAGGTCGGTCAACACGCGGTCGAACAGCATGACTTCGTCAATGCAGCCCGGCTCCGTCGGCTGAGCGGCGCGATGCGCCCAGAGGCGGAGCCGTTCCGTTGTGCCAAGAATCTCGCCGCCATTCCCATCCTGCCTCACCTGGTAGCCAAGGATCTCGACGCCGTCCAGGTAAATCCGGATCTTGGCGCCCGACGGCCGGCTCTCGTCATACGTGAACGCCACATGATGCCACGCGCCGATTGTCATCAGACCGCGGTCGGATGAGTACGCGTAGACGATGACGCCAGGCGCCTGTCCCATCTGCACGCTCAGGTGCTGCTCGCTATCGTAACCGAACAGGAACTGGCCCGGATACGCGCTCCCACCGTGATAATTGCTGAGAAAGATCGCCCACTTGCCGTCGAGTTTTGTCCAGAGGGCCGCACTGAGACGGCCTCGGGTCCGATAGGTGTCGCTCGGAGCGAGTTCTGCATATCGGCTCAACGATTCGCCGATTCCCTCGAACTCCAGACAGCCGCCAACGGCCCCGCAGGGATTCCACTTCACGGCGCCGACCATGTCTCCGTCATGCCTGCCGTCACTCGCATCGACCACCTTGGAGCCTTCGTCGCCGTCAAAGGGATAGTACAGGACCAACCCCTTCCTCAGCGCCTCCGGCAATGGCCCGCCGGACAGCACGACTCGCATCGCTTTGATGAGCTCCGAACCGATCTTCACCTTGCCGAAAACCGTTTCAAGTTTCAGAGCCCCGAGGTCCGCTACGCCCTTGAGCTTGTCGCCGTTTCGCAGCTCCAGCGTCGCCGTTTCGCGATCTTCGCCGATCCTGAGCGTCAGGAGCTGCTTCAACGTAATGTCTAGCTTGGCATAGGACGTCTCCACGGGAATTGACTCGATGCTGGGCACACCGATGATGCGTGAGCCGTCGACAAGGTCGAGTTCAAGACGGAGTTCAGGCTCGGACGCAATCTCTCCCGCCCGGGCCGAACTGACCAGCGTTATTGCCGCGATCACCATTACGCTGACAGAGAATCTCTTCATAGCGACCTCTCACGACCTCTTGATTCCTTCACCGCTGGGCATCGTAAATCTGTTTCACCTCGTCCTGGGACAGAGCACGGTTGAAGATCATGACTTCGTCGACCATTCCCTCCACGTAAAGCCCTTCGGCTTGCCCGATAGTAAGCGGGGCCTTGGCCGCAGGGATAGGTAATGGATTCGAGTCGGTGGAAAAACGGGTCCCATCAACGTAGATACTGTACGTATCCCCGTTTCTGGTCACTGACAGATGGTAGTACCTGTCCGTCTGTGGCGACCACGGGGAGGCAGCAATGCGGTAGTTCTCTCTGCGTGGATTGTTGATATGGAAATCGAGATTGCCATTCTGCATCTGGAACGCCCACTTGCTCCGCTCCCCCAATCCTTCGTTGTGGCCAATGAAATCCTGCTCCCCGGCGGGAGGTGCACTAAACTTGAACCAAAGACAGATAGAAAAGGGCTTCGTGCCAAATGACCAAGCATCATTGTCTGGTGCTTGGATATGGCCAACCTGAGACGCGCCTCCCCCTCCGGGTGGAGCCGTTCCCCATTTGAGTGGAGCCGTCCCCCGACGGCGATAGATGGGGCCAACCTGTTTGCCGACCTGATACGCACCACCAACCTTGCCATTCGGCGTCCACATTGCATCACAGACTTCCCCATCATGACCATTGCCGCTCTGATCCGGCACCTTGTCGCCTTCATCCCAGTCAAACGAGTAGTAAAGAACCAGCCCTTGTTTCAACACGTCGGCCAATGGTCCACCCGACAAGACAACGCGAAGCTCACGGATGTGTTCGACGCCGATCGCCACCTTCCCGAACAACGTTTCGAGTGTGATGGGGCCAAGACTGACGACTCCCTTCAATTTGTCGCCGTTGCGAAGGTCAAGGGAGGCGCTCTCGTGGTCCTCGCCGATCTTGACGGCCAAGAGCTCCTTCAACGGCACGTCCATCTTGGCGTACGAGGTCTGTACGGGCACTGCCTCGATCCCAGGAGTGCCGATAACGCGTGAACCATCAACCAGGTCCAGTTCGAGGCGCAGCTCCGTCTCGGTCGCGTCATGGCCCGCCATCACGGCACCGCTCAGCGCCGCAGCGGCGAGGAGCACGACGCCGAACTTTTGCGTGTTCATGCCAACCTCCTATTGAATGACACAGTTGCGGACCCGCCACGTGTCGGCAGGCCGCCAGCCACGCATGTGCACACGGTATTCGCCAGCGGGCAGTGCGACATCACCGGCATCGTACGCTTGATCGTTCACCGTTACGCGCATGCGGCCATACTGGAACTCCATTCGGAGGCGGTACCATTGGCCGGACTTGACCCTGAACCCCTGAGCGATTTCGCGGGACGGCCGGCCCGGCTGGTCCACGGTCAGGAATCCGCCGCTCCCGTCCCGATGGTGAGCCCCGAAGGTCAGCGTCACCGGCGCATTGCGCACCAGGAGTTCTCGGGGCTGGTTGGCGGGGCCGATGGATGTCCAGATGCAGAAGCCGTCTTCGGCCTGGGGTTGATCCACCCACAGATCGCATTCGACGCTGCGAATGCTGCTGTAACTCTGAGCACTGCGTGCCGGCCAGCCTCTCGTCACCAGGACATCCCCATCCATTGCCGGCGCCGCCCCCATCTCGCCTCCCCACCCGTTGTCCGTAGGGATCGGCAGCAGGTCCCATTCAACCCGCGCCCCGACTCCGACCAGACGCACTCGCAGCTCGCGCAGTGTGTCCCGCGCCAGCTTCACGTCGCCAAACACCGTTTCAAGCTTCAGCGTCCCGAGGTCAACCACCCCCTTGAGCTTGTCGCCATTGCGCAGTTCCAGCGTCGCCGTTTCATGATCTTCACCGATCCGGAGAGTCATGAGCTGCTTCAACGTAATGTCCAGCTTGGCATAGGACGTCTCCACGGGAATTGACTCGATGCTGGGCACACCGATGATGCGTGAGCCGTCAACCAGGTCCACTTCAAGCCGCAGTTGCGGCTCCGGCTTCTTGTCCTCCCCCGCCCGTGCCGCACCGATCCACGCCGACGCCGCAAGAACCACCACGCAGAACAAGCATCGTTTCATATCAGCACCCTCATACGGTATTTCCATTCATCATCACGCTGACCCAACACATCGACCGCAGAACTCGGGAAGGCAGGAAGCAGGACACGCATCTAATCCCTTCCTGATTTCCAGATGTAGAGACCCCAGCGCCACCCCCGCACGCGCCCTCACTTCTGCGCGTCATAGATCTGCCTGACCTCGCTGTCGGAAAGCGCACGATTGAAGATCATGACTTCGTCCATCAGCCCGGTGAACCCCGCGCATCCGGGGAGCACCCCAAGCCGGAGCGGGGCAGGACTGGACACGTAATCGCCCGTGCCATCGACACTGTTGTAGACGCCGTCGACACACATAAACACCTTGGCCGCACTTCTCCCTGCGACGATGTGATGCCACTTGCCGTCGTTGAGACCCGCCTGAGCCGAAGTGGCGGCACCCCCGGCATTGCCGAACTTGGAACCCGGAGCGGAATGGTAGAAGAAGATCTTTCCGGGTGGCGGATTGCCGCCACTCCAGTCCAGCATCAAGAAATAGCCGTTGGCGTACCCGGGGACGTGTTTGGCAAGCAGCGTATGTTGCGCAGCGGATTGGGAGGTCTTGAACCAGAGGGACACGGTTAGCTCCCGCAGATCCAGCGGGTCGCTACCGGGCTCAACCGTTGTCGCCCCTGTAAACTCGCAAGCCCCTCCCTCCCGGCCCTGCGGCGTCCACTTCGATCCCGACGCCTTCGCGTTGTTGTTCCTGCCGCTCTGGTCCCGCACCGTATCGCCTTCGTCCAGGTCGAACGCATAATGCAGGACCATTCCTTGCCGCAACTCGTCCGGCAGCGGTTGCCCCACCCGCACCACCTGCAGTTCCCGGATGTGTCCGATGTCTACCGAGACTTTGCCAAGTATCGTCTCGAGTTGAATCGTCGCCAGACTGACCACGCCCTTGAGCTTGTCGCCATTGCGCAGTTCCAGCGTTGCCGTTTCGTGATCGTCACCGATCCGCAGTGTCAGAATCTGCTTCAACTGCACATCCATTTTGGCATAGGGCGTCTCCACGGGCACCGACTCGATACTTGGCGTGCCGACGATGCGTGAGCCGTCAATCAGGTCCACCTCAACCTGCAGTTGCGGCCCGGTCTTGTCCTCCCCGGCCCGCGCGGCGCCATTCAACGCCACCGTGGCGAGAACCATAATGCAGAGCTTCCAGGCGTTCATGGCATCCTCCCCTTTGTCATTACTCGCGTCACCGCGGCCTGGCCGAGAAGTCACGAATCCAGCCCATGCTGTCCATACCCCACACGAAGCCCACCCCGCCGTGGTCCAGCGTCTGGTCACCGACGGGCTCTCCCATCTTCTCGTCCTGCACGTCCACCAGGCTCTCGCCATCCACCCAGATCTGGATGCGTTCGCCGGACACATCGATCCGGAACTTGTTCCCATTGGTTGCGTCGAGCTTCAGCCCGTCCCCTTTGGCCAACATGCGCCCACCGTCGCTCGTCGGGTTGCCGTACCCGCACGGCACGGCGCAGTATTCGTTGTAAGTGGATCGCAAGCTCCAATCGCCGCTTTGCTCAACGTTGAGCACGTAGCAGCTTACGCCGCGCTCGTTGAAGCTCTCCTTGGCGTTCACCACATGGAACAGGATGCTGCCGTTCCTGTAGTCCAGCGGCAGTCCGTAGGGATTCAAGGCCGGGTTCACGCCGCTCATGCAGAACTGGCACTCGATGCTGTAATCCTTCCACCCCGTGCTGCCGATGTTGGTGACGAGCACCGGGCCGCGTCCGTTGCCGCTGTGTCCGTAGTTGAAGCCGGGGCGCGCCTTGGGCAAAGAGACCAACTTATCGCCCTGCACCTCGAATTGCGTCCGCCAGGGCATCCAGTTCACGCCCCCAAAGGACAGCGTCCCCTCACCAGCCGGTAACTCGCCCCCACAAGACACAACACGCAGGCCCTTGATGTGCTCCGAGGCCACCTTCACCTTGCCGAACGCCGTATCGAGCTTCAGCGCCCCGAGGTCGACCACGCCCTTGAGCTTGTCGCCGTTCCTGAGCTCCAGCGATGCCGTCTCGTGATCCTCACCGATCCGGAGCGTCTGGATCTGCTTCAACGCCACATCCATCTT
>CAZJBP010000092.1:8111-15200 GCA_964544115.1 uncultured Victivallales bacterium
ACATCGTCCAGCAGGCCGTTGAAATGCCGGCTTTCCCCTCTTGTGGCGCCAACCGCGTCCCAGCCCACGAGGAGCGGGAAGTGCTGCGCCACCGTGCCGCCGAGGAACCGCGACGTTTCACTGGCGGAGCAAAGTGCGCCGTCCATATACGCCCTCACAAGGCCGTCGCCTCCGACCAGCGGGGATTTCCAGGTTCCGGTGAGCAGGTGCCACTCAGGGGTAGACAGAAACCCCACCGGCGTCATCATGGCGGCCGTGTATGCCGTTCCGTTGCCCACATAGACCATCGCGTCGTTCTTGCCCGGAGCCCCCTCACTCAAGGCGAGGACTTCGTACAGATTGCCGGGAGCGTATAGGCATAGGATCCCGCTGTGGGGCGTGGTGGACGATGGGCGGACCCACGCCGAGAGCGTCACTTCCGTGAACCCGTTGGCCAACGACGGGTTCCCCGTGTCAATGTAGCTTTCCGCTCCGTCGAACCGGCAAGCCCCGCCGCTGATTCCTGCGTCTGTCCACGCCACGCCGCCGTGGATCGTGCCGTCGTTCCGCATCCCGCTCCGGTCGGCGACCTTGCCGCCTTCGTCCCGGTCGAACGCGTAGTGCAGAACCAGCCCTTTGCTGAGCGCCTCCGACAGCGCCCCGTCGAACAGCATGAAGCGCACCTCTTTCACCTGTTCCATGCCGATCGACACTTTCCCGAAGAGCGTCTCCAACTTGAGGCCCTTCAGATCGATCACGCCCTTGAGCTTGTCGCCGTTGCGCAGTTCCAGCGATGCCGTCTCATGATCGGCCGCTACCCCGATCACAAGAACGTCCTTCAACGGCACGTCCATCTTGGCATACGACGTCTCCACGGATACCGACTCCATGCGCGGGGTCCCGATGACGCGCGAGCCGTCGATCAGGTCCACCTCCAACCTCAGAATCGGCAGGGCCACGTCCTCTTCGGCCCCGACGGTGCTGTTCAGCGCCACGGCGGAGAGAATCACGATGCAAAGCAGACTCGTCTTCATGTCATCCCTTCCTGATTACCTGCGTTCCTGATGGAAGCGCCCCCTCACTTCGGCAAGTCGCCAAGCTGACGGATCTCTTCTCCTCCCAGTGCGCGGTTGTAAATGCGCACTTCATCCACCAGGCCGTTGAAATACATGTCAGACCAGCTGATGAAGGGGATGCGCGACATGTTCCCGATGACCAGCTTGGTGTCGGGGCCATCCCAGACCGGCGTCGGTGAATCCGCGATCCGGGTCTCCTTCTCCAGCTTTCCGTCGATGTAGTACCGCATCATCTCGCCATCATACGTCCCGACCAGGTGGCACCACTGGTTCAGCGGAAGATTCCCGGGCCCGGCCACCACCGTCGGACAGGTTGAGCCGTTCTGCACGACGAAGACTCCCTTTCCGTATCCGTGCCCGATCGCGAGCTCAAAAGCGCCCTGTTTGTCCGTTGAAATCGGACCGCGGTTGATCACGTGGCCGTAAAGAGTGTGACCGGTCACAGAGACCCAGAGGGAAACGGTCATCCCGCTCCATCCGTTCATGTTCAGCTCCGGTGAGGGCGCCACGACGTAGGTGTCCTTGCTGCGCAACCGGGCCGCTTTCCCCCTGCCCCCGGCGTCATACACGGGAGCGCCCACCCCGTCGCCGTCATTTCCCCGTCCGCTCTGATCCCTCACCTTCTCGCCGTCCTCGTCAAAGGTGTAGTGCAGAACGAGCCCGCTGTCGGCTTTGCCAGCCATGAGGGCGATCTTGCGGCACTGCGCCAACGGAACCTCGACGTCCCCGAAGAGTGTCTTCAGGTTGAGAACGTGGATCTTCAGGACACCCGACAGCCGGTCGTTGTTGAGGAGCCGGATCTCGACGGTCTCCCGGTCCTCGTTGAACCGGATGCTCCGGATCTGCCGGGCCGGCAGCGCAACCTCGCCAAAGAAGCTCACCAGTCGAAAGGAACTCTCCGCCGTGGTCCCCACCAGACGGGACCCGTCGATCAACTCCATCGACACCCGCACCGGCTCCGCCTCCTTCTCCTCCGCCCGGGCCACGCCGGCCGCAAAGATCGCCACCATCAGCAGGACACCTTGCATACGCCTATTCATGTCATCCTCCTTAGCAACCCCTCACAGCGCTCTGACCGAGAAGTTGCGGATCCAAATCATGCATTCCCAGGGCGTGCCAAAGCCGACGCCGCCGTGGTCGAGCGTCTGGCCGCCGACGCACTCGCCCATCTTGTCGTCCGTCACGTCAGCTATCTGCTTGCCATCGACCCACACCTGGATGCGCGTACCGCACACATCGATCCGGAACTTGTTTCCGGCCTGCGGGTCGAGTTTCAGCCCGCTTCCCTGCGCCAGCGCGCGATTGCCCTCGATGTGGGGATTGCTCCAGCCGGAGGATGTGGGGCAATAGAGGTTGCAGTAGCAGCTCAGGCCCCAGGTCCCGTCAGCGCCGAGGCCCAGGGTATAGAGGCTCGTGCCGCGTTGATTCCAGCTCTCCTTCGCGTCGGCGACATGGAACATGATGTAACCGGCTCTGTGGTCCAGCGGCAGACCGTGCGGATTGAACGCCGGGTCCACTCCGCGCATGCAGTACTCGAACTCCACGCTGTAGTCCTTCCACTCAGCGCTGCCGACGTTGCTCACCAACGTGGCCCCCCGCCCGTTTCCGCCGTGGCCGTAGTTGAACCCCGGCCGTGCCTTGGGCAGGGAAACCAGTTTATCCCCCTGCACCTCGAACGCGGTCCGCCACGGAACCCAGTTCACGCCCCCGAAGGAGATCGACCCCTCGCCGGCGGGCAACGACCCGCAGGCCAGCACGACCCGCAGGCTCTTGATGTGCTCCGGGCCGACTGACACCTTTCCGAACGCCGTATCGAGTTCCAGCGTCCCGAGGTTGACGACGCCCTTGAGCTTGTCGCCGTTGCGCAACTCGATCGACGCGGTCTCCCGGTCCTCACCGATGCGGATCGTCAGGATCTGCCTCAACTGGACGTCCATCTTGGCATAGGACGTCTCCACAGCCACCGATTCGATCCCGGGTGTACCGATGATGTGCGAGCCATCAACCAAGTCGACTTCAAGGCGCGGTTGCGGATCGGGTTTGTCCGATCCAGCCCATGCTCCGCCACCCAGTGCAATTGCCGACAGGACCGCCACGCAGAATGTGAATCTCTTCATGTCATTTCTCCACCTGTTGTCCGCCCGCTCGATTACTCCTCCGCGCGGTCACTGAAATCCGTCTTCGCGTGGCTCCAGATCTTGATGTTGTCGTAAACGACGCGGCCAGCCGGCATCCCCTGGTGCCATAGCAGTCCGAACCGCCCCGTTGCAGGCACCAGAGGCCTGATGTGGCCCCCGGCTCCGCGCCAGATGCTGGAGTTGAGCTTGCCATCCACGTACGCGGCAACCGTGCGCTGGCCGTTATCCACACCGGGGATCCCGGCGCTGGCCCAGACCATGGCGTAATGATGCCAGTCACCGGCGGAATCGGTTCCGAGCGCACGCGCGTAGGTCCACTGCCCGTACTGACCCGTCGCCCCGTTGGACAGCCCTGGAATATCGGCAATCAGCCCCCCGTTCGACTGGCCGTCGTTGCCGTTGAGATGAAGCAGCATGAAGAGTACCGCCCCCTTGCCCTCGTCGCCTGCGATCAGGCCGGGCCGGGCTCCCCATGCGAGATCGTTGGGAAAGTCCACCAGCTTTGCCCAGAACTCGACGCAGCCGTCGGGTCCGGATACGGTTTCGACAGGAAACGTGACTCCGTATTGTTCGTTCATGTTCAGTTCAATGCCAGTCCCGAACCGGCCGGGAACAAAGCTGCCGGCGTTCAGTGTGCCACCGGGGCCCACGCGGCTGTATTTCACATCGCTCTCCGACCCGAGGCGGTTCCACAATACCAGGCCCTTCTGAACTCCGCCCAACACCACGCGGAGTTCCCGGATGTGCTGGACCGGGATGGCGACATTCCCGAAGACCGTCGTGAGCTGGATGGGTTCAAGAGTGATCACCCCCTTCAGCTTATCGCCGTTCTGCAGGTCGAGCGATGCCGTCTCGTGATCGTCGCCCATCGAGACGGCGAGGATCTGCCTGAGCTGGACGTCCATTTTGGCATAAGACGTCTCCAAGGGAACGGACTCAAGACCCGCAGTCCCGATGATGTGCGAGCCATCGACCAGGTCCAGTTCCAGCTGAACCGGCTCCCTGGCGTCGTCCCTGGCCTGGCACAGAGAACTGATACCCAGCGCCACCACCAAGCCCACCACAGCCCTGCATGCTTTCATTGAGGACTCCTTGCCACTGGACACCCGGCGACTCCCACGGGCGATATTCAACCCTACACCGAGCGTGGAGTTGTCACAACCACGTAAAAACCTCGTAAGAGACCTGCAAACGACGGCAACCGTGGAAACACCTGCGAATCCGCCTTTCACATAGGAGACGTTCGTCGGGAGCCCCGTCTTGGGCTAAAAAAGAGCAGGGCCGCCCCGAACGGGACGGCCCTGTCGTGATTCGCTCGAAGTAGGTCTACTTCGATTCCGTCTTCTCTTCCTTAGCGGCCTTGCACCCGCCGCAGCCGGCCATGTCCTTGACGCTCACCGTCAGGACGTCCTTGCCGCAGCTGCACTTCGCCGTATCGTCGGCGTTCACGGTGCACTTGCAGTCGCCGCCGCAGGGGCACAGCGTCGCGCTGCCGTCCTTGCACGCCAGCACGCGCATCTTCACCAGGTCCGTGTTGCACTTGGCGCACTTGCCGGCGTCCGCCGCCACCGTCTTGCACGCGGTACACGCGAAGACAGCCGCGTCCTTCGCGCAGGCATCCTTCTGCACCGCCGCCGCCTTGTCACCCGGGCACGAGCCGCAGTTGGCCAGCACCGCCGACGCGGACAGCAGAACCCCACACACCACCAGAACCATCATCTTGCGCATAACCCACCTCCACTTGCTATGTTCCGTGTGAACTGCTCACACGCCGGATAGACTACCCGCACGCCGAGCCGGTGTCAACGAGTCGGTCAGCTACGATCGCGCCTGCCGGTGTCGCCTCACGGCGCCACCGACAAGCTGCCCGCCGAGATAGGCGGCCAGAAACAGCGGAAAGGTCGTGATCCTCCACCCGACCCCCATGAGCAGGCGAATCGCCACGATCAGAGGAATCGGGGCGTGGACGGCCATGAACCAGAGCGCCGAGAACCTGCGGGTGCCGGCGCGCCAGAATCCGAAGGGGATGTTGACGAGGGCGGCGCAAACGGCCGCGACCACCACCGCATGCGTGAAGATTGTGGCGAGATCCATGTGCATTGACGGGACGCCCCTAGCCGGCGCGTGTGCGCGTGACATCCTCGAAGCGTTCGGGCTTCACGGCGGGTGTTTATACCAGAGCGCCGCCAGCAGCGCAAGAACGACGGGCGGAATCCACGGGAAGACAGGCAGCCTTCAGCCGCGGCGGTCTATCGCGGCTTGATGGCCTTCGCGGCGTAACGGCGCTTGATCGAATCGGGCAGGTCGGACTCCAGCACGGCGACGGTGGCCGCGGGAAGGTCACGCCGGGCCCAACTGGCTGCAGCCTTGCTCATCATCTTCACGCGCGTGTCGGGGTCCGCAATTGTCGCCGCGGTTTCAAACGCAACCACCGGCGCCTGCCCGAGCGTGATGTCGACGTAAGACGCGGCGACGGCATCGCGCACCGCGGACGGGTTCGTCTCGTGCAGCCACAGTCCAATCCCGGCAGGATTATCCCGCTGCCAGTGGCTGACAACCTGGCCGGCGGAACTCGCAGCCAGGCCCATATCATTCATGCCCGCCAGCCACTCGATCGCCTCCCCGGGCGCAACCCGCGACCATACATGGGCCAGTTCACGGGTCGCCGACGAACGAACAGACCCGTCCTCAATCGTCGCCACCCAGGCTGCGGCGGCGGACGGCGCCACCCGCCCCCATTCCTGAGCAAGGACCTGCGCGGCCGTCCGGGCGACCTGCGGGTCCTCCACCGTACCGAAGAAACCTAGCAGCGCACGCCGTGTGCCCTCGGCGTCCTCGGGATCAACAAAGATGCCGCGGACCGCCTGCTCGCGCGTGCGGTCGTCGCCCAGCGCCGCCAGCGACCCCAGAGCCCAGGCGCTGTCACGCCGGTACATGGCAGCAAAGAGCAAGCCGGGGTTGAGCCTCACGGCCGTACCCTCGGGGGTCTTTCCGGCGAGCAGCATGGCGAGGGCAGCCTCCGGATCGTCCGCAGCCCAGGCTTCAGTCACGGCGTCGATGGCTCCCTGCCGCTGCCTCGCACTCGGCAGCGCCTCGGCCAGTTCGAGCGCGGCGACAGGATTGATCGAGGCCATATGCCTCATCAGCGACTTCATCGCTCTGTCGCGCTCCTGGCTCCAGGGCAGCTCCATGATGAACTGCAACGCCGCCACGAATTCATCGGACCCCACCGTCTTGATGATCCGATCGAACGCCCCCCAGTCCGGCCTGCCGTCGGTCAGTGCCGCCGAGAACTTATCGACGACGGACTGGCGGACTTCCTTTGTCTGCGCGAGCAGGAGCGGGTTCGAGGATGCAGATACGTCCATCTCCACATCGCCCGCAAAGCCGGTCCCGGAACCGGGTCCCATGTCGTCCGCGAAGGACTCTGGCGCCTCAGCCTGCGACGAAGAATCCGGCGTGATGTCGCCAAAGCGCGACACATCGCCCCGCGCCCCATTTGATCCGACGGCCACCGCCGCATCCGTCGACCCGTTGCGCCCCCCCTTGAAGACGAGCGCCAGGGCGACGAGCACCACGCCGACGATCACCAACGCCAGGATAAGCTCCAGCCGGGTCGCGCCGTGCCGGGAGCACGTCTCGATCCTTCGTCTGAAAGGCAGCCTCATCTTCACGTCTCTCTCCGGGCGCAGGCACCATCGCTGGCAGATTGTATCGCGCACCGGGTTTGCGCGGCTGTGTCTGTTTGGGCTCGATTCACTCGTAGTTGGCCGCGGCCTGCTGGAGGCCCTGCTTCACCCTTTCAACCAACGCCGCCGGGGCCAGCGCCGTGGCATTGCCGCCCCACTGCAGCACCCAGTCCTTGACCTCGTTGACATGGTTGGTGGTGAACTCCA
>CAZJBP010000093.1:0-10734 GCA_964544115.1 uncultured Victivallales bacterium
GGGGGGCGACGCGTCAGAAAAAAATCGCTGGAGCCGACGGCCTGGGGATGTCTATACTGGCCCCCGTCGCAAGAGGCCGCCCGCATCGCCCGATGGTGCTCGGCCACTGACCCGAAGGTGGAGTTCCTCATGAACGAGCGCAGGCCAAAATCAGAGACGCTCCGGATCGACCTGATCCCGGGCGCGGAACCGGATGAATCGACGGCACCGGCGGACGCCATCCTGCCGACGCCCCCCAAGTTCCAGGCGCGCAAGCCGAAGGAGCCCGACATTCCGACGACGGTATCCCGCTCCCGCTACCAGGAGTTGCTCCAGAGCATCTACGATGCGGCGATCGTGACCAACGTCTTCGGCAAGATCACGGATGCCAACTCGCGCGCCACGGAGTTTCTGCGGTACGACCGGGAGGAGCTGTGCACGCTGCAGGTCTTCGATGTGATAGCCGGCGCGGACCGCTCGCTGATCAACACTCTGTGCACTGCGCTGCAGAACGAGCGCTTCACCCTGCTGCAGGCTTACTGCCGCCGCAGGGACGGGTCGTTCTTCCCGGCCGAGATCGCCGTCAACATGCTCAAGTTCGGACAGGTCTACCTGTGCTTTTTCATCCGCGACATCACCCGCCGCAAGCAGATCGAGGACCGGCTCAGGACCGAGCACGAGGCCATCCACAACGCGGCGACCGGCGTGGTGATCGCCGACCTCGAGGCCCGGATCGAGTATGGGAATCCGGCCTTCGGAGCGCTGGTGAACTTCGCCGACTCCGATGACCTGATCGGGGAGGACCTCCACGGCTTCGTGCATCCCCAGGACACGATCGAGAAAGTGCTTCGCGAGGTGGTCGAGGCCGAGGGTGTCTGGCGGGGCCCGGTTTCACTGAGGGGCAGCGGCAGCGCGGTGCGCCAGGTTGAGATGGGGGCCACCTGCAGCCGCGACAGCGAGGGCGAACCGGTGAACCTCGTCTTCTCCTTCGCCGATCGAGCCGCCCCCGCAGTCAATGACGCCGACGTCACCCAGCTGCAGCAGGACCTGGAAAACTCGCGCCGCCAGATCGCGGACCTGACCGCCGAACTGGCCCGCTTGCGCGTCGCCACGCCACCTGCCCCGGGGGGGTGAGGCCGCCCGCGACGCACAGGGAGGAAGACCCGGAGCCGCATCTCTGCGTTCCCTGCGGTTGCCTGCTCAGCCCGCCACCGTTCCCAGATAGACGCTCTCCAGATCCGAGCCCCGCCGGATTTCCAGCAGTCCGCCTTCCGCCGCCAGGGCCGAGGCCACGCGCGCATTGACGGCTTCGACCGTCAGCGGAGGCTGGAACGAGGCCACCCAGCGCAGGCCGTCCTCCGACACCAGCCACTCCGCCTCAGGCACCCGCGTCCGCAGCAGTGCCCCGTCGGTGATCGGGCGGGCCAGAAGATAGGCCACCGTATGCCGGCGGCCCGTCACCGCGTCCAGCGAATCCTGCCGCACGCGGCGGCCATGTTCAAGGAAGGCCACCGTGTCGCACAGGGCTTCGATGTCGGTGAGGTTGTGAGAGCTGATCACGATCGTCTGCCGGCCGCGCCGCGCGCGGATCAGGTCGCGCACGCGCGCCGCCTCGCGCGGGTCCAGCCCGTTCAACGGCTCATCCAGCAGCACCAGCTCCGGTCGACCGAGGAACGCCTGCGCGATCGAAAGCCGGCGGTGCATGCCGTGGGAGAGCGTGCGAACCGGCGAGCGGCGGCGGTCGGCCAGATGCACCCACTCCAGCACCTCGGAGACAGCAGCGGAGGCGCCTGCGGCGTCCAGCCCCTGCAGCCGCGCGTAGTAGAGCAGCAGTTCGTCCACCCGCGCGTGCGGCGGAAACCGCGCGTCCTGCGGCAGCAGGGACACGCGGCCGGCATGGGTCTGCGGCGTGTACTGGCCGGCGCCGAGGACATCCACTGCGCCGGCATCGGCCCCGAGCAGGCCGACGGCGACGGCCATGGTGGTCGTCTTGCCTGCCCCGTTGCTGCCGATCAGCCCGAAGATCGACCCGCGCGGGACGGACAGGTCCAGACCGTCCAGCGCACGGGTGCGTCCGTAGCGCTTGGACACGCTGCTGAGGATGAGGGCCGCCGCGCCGTTCACAGGTCCCTCCTCGCGAATCGCAGGTGCCCGAGCAGCAGGAACATGGCCGAGAGGGTCAGCAGGAACGCGGCGGCCGGGACCATGTGCCCGGCATCGCCCCACCACAGTCCCATGCGGTGAGCCCCTGGCGTCAGAACATGCGCCACATCCCAGGCCCGGCGCCACCCGTCGCCGGCAAAGTGCTCGGACACCCGCGTCAGCACGCTGAGGACCAGGAGGCTGACGAACCCCAGCGCCAAGGCCAGGTTGGGCACGCCGCACGCCTGCGAAACGGCGAACGCCAGCCCCAGCCAGGCCAGCAGGTACACCCACGCCTTGGCGGAAAACACCAGCATGGCCACCGCAGTCCCGGCCGCGTCAAAGGACTCCATCCGCACCCAGCCCACCAGCCAGGCGCCCGCGCCGCCCGCCAGCAGGGCCACAGCCATCTGCCCGGCCTGCCCCACGAACTTGCCCAGGCACCAGGTCGCGCGCGGAACCCGATAGAGGACGTACCGCACGGACCCGATATGGATCTCCTCCGAGATGCGCGTACTGGCGGTGAGCATGACCAGAGCCGGCCCGAACGCGAACGCCAGCCAGCCGTGAAACAGGCCCAGCGGCGGGATGCTCAGCAGGTGCTCGGCCAGCGCGCGGTCCCCGGCCAGATTGGTCAGCATGTGCTTGAAAGCGTCCGAGCGCCACAGCGTGGCGGTCACGCTCCCCGCGCCGGCGGGCGCGGACAGGCCCAGGCTCTCTACGAGCTGCCGCTCGATCTTCTGGAGCACGTTCACAAACACCAGCGTCGCCAGCGCGGCGCCGACCACGTACAGCAACATCAGCACCAGCACCCGGCGGCTGCGGATCGAGTCGATCAGCTCATGGCGCGCGATCACCCACAGGGCCTTCACGGCGCGCGCCCCCTCTCCGGCCCGGAATCGATGAAGCGGCCCTCGACGTCGGCCAGCGGCAGCACGACCTCGGGATTGATGAAGTCCATGACCTTGAACTCCGGCCCCGCCTTCTCGCGCCACCCGGCCGGCATGGACTGGTCGAGTTCGTCGTACGTCAGCACCAGCGCGCCGCTGAGGTCGTGGAACATGCGGACGCCGGTTTCGGGCGCGGCAGCCTGCTCGTTCTGCCGGATGGACTGCACCCAGCTCTGCACGCTGTTACTGAGGCGCATGTTCATTGCGGCGATGATGACGTCGAAGCGGGCGGCAGCCTCATCGGACGGGGCCACGTTGGAGACAAACGCGGAGCGGGCCAGGTCCGACCGCGTCTTCCACGCCGCCGCCGCGGTTTCGAGTCGCTCGCGAAACTGCTCGGGCGGTGGCCGCTGGAACCGGCGGGCATCGCCCAAGGCCACGGCCGTCTTTCCGGTCGGGCCCGACGCAGAATCCACCCGGCCCGTGGCGGCCGCCACCATCCCTGTCCCGGTGAGGGAACCCGCCCGGCGCCCGGCGGCACCGGCGTCGGGAATACGCAGCATCGTGGCGATGCCGTCCAGTCCTTGAGTGCTCCGACCGCGCCGGTCCAGTTCCCGCCGTAGCTCGTCAGCCTGCCGCCGCGCCTCACGCAGATCCGAACGCAACGCCCAGGAACCCAGCACCAACCCCAGGAGCAAAGCCGCACACACCGCAAACGCCGATTTCATTGAACCCTCCCTGCATAACCCGCGCGCCGGAGCCCATCCTACGCCTCGTTCTCCCCCCGCGCCAGCCTTCTGCCCCATGCCCCTCTGACGCGCCAGCGCATGGGTCTGGGTCGAGCATGATCTATCTATAGATACAGCGGCCGCTATATCTATACATAGATTGTAACTGCGGTACATATCTGCGGCCGCTGGGGTGTTGACGCCGCGGGGGCGTGCCCGTACGGTTAGAGGAGCTATGACCGATGCCCCCACGACTCGCCCCGAGCCTCGAGAGCCCGCACCGACCGTGAAGACGCCCGCGCTGCTGCTGGTCACCAAGGCGGAATTCACCGAGGGGCTGGCGGAGGAGATCTGCTGCCGCACCGGCATGGACGCGGAGCGCATCGTGCGCATCGCGGACGGCCTGCTGGCGCTGCCCTACCCCGGCGCAGCCGGGCTGCCCGCGGCGCTGTCCGAGCCGCTGGTGTTCGAGCGCCAGCGCCTCTGCGGGGCTGTCCGACTGGAATCCGAAGCGCTCAAGCCGCTGGCCCGCGAGATCTTCAGGCGGCTCATGCCGCCCGTGGTGCAGTCGGAAGGGCCCTGGACCGCGCATGTCTTCGCGGTGGACCCCACCGGCGCCGAGTCCGCGTCGGGCCGCGCGCGCAGCCTCGAACGCGTCCTGCAGGAATTCTGCCGCGAGCGGTTCACCCGCGTCGCGCGCCGGTACGTGGCGCCGGAGCAGGTGGCCTGGCCGGATTCGCCGGCGCTGGTGCTCAGCCTCGCCGTCACCGCCCAGGGCACGTGGGGAAGCGTCATGCCGGCGGCGGCGCTGACCGACCCGCGCCCGGGCGGCATCCACCGCATGGCGT
Source organism: uncultured Victivallales bacterium (assembly GCA_964544115.1). Lineage (GTDB taxonomy): Bacteria > Verrucomicrobiota > Kiritimatiellia > UBA8416 > JADHWI01 > CAZJBP01. The sequence continues at coordinate 4,588 of CAZJBP010000093.1, forward strand.
TCGACCCGGCCGCGCCGGCGCGCTCGTACATGAAGGTCGAGGAGGCGTTCGACCTGCTGGGCGAGAAGCCGGCGAGCGGGCAGAGCGTGGTCGACCTGGGAGCTTCGCCGGGCGGATGGAGCTACGCGTTCCTGAAGCGCGGCTGCCGCGTGACGGCGGTCGACAACGGCCCGATGCTGATCCGCGACCCCGAGCGCGGCGGGGGCACCCTGACCCATGTGCGGGAGGATGGCGTCGTCTTTACGCCCCTGCCCCGCACCGTGCCCGTCGATTGGCTCGTGAGCGACATGCTGGTCTCGACCGGGAAGAACATCGGCATGCTGCGGCGCTGGTTCGAAGGCCGCTGGATGCGGCGCTTCGTGGTGAACGTCAAGCTGCCCCAGGTCGAGCTTTACCCTTCGCTGAGGCCGCTGGAGGACTACCTGCGCACGATCCCCGGCATCGCCTTCCGCGTGCGGCACCTGTACCACGACCGCCGCGAAGTCACGCTGTTCGGCCGGCTGTCCGCGGACCGGGCATAACGCTCAGCCTTGAACGTTCCCCTGGACCTTGGACCATGTGTCCTTCAGCGGAACGATGCGGTTGTACACCGGCGCACCGGCGCGCATGTCGACCGGTTCGGCGAAGAAGTAGCCCTTGCGCTCGAACTGGAACCGCGTGCCCGGCTCGGCCGCGGCCAGGGAGGGCTCCACCCGGGCCTTTACCACCGTCAGCGAGTTCGGGTTGAGGTTCTCCTTGAAGTCGTGACCCTCCGCAACGTCGTCCGGCCGCTCGGCGGTGAACAGCCGGTCGTACAGGCGGATCTCCGCCTCGGCCGCGTGCGGCGCGGACACCCAGTGGATCGTGCCCTTGACCTTGCGCCCGTCGGGCGCATCGCCGCCGCGCGTGGCGGGATCGTAGGTGCACTGGATCTCCTGAACGGCGCCGGTCCGGGGATCCTTCACCACCCCCGTGCAGGTGACCAGGTACGCGTACCGCAGCCGCACCTCGCGGCCCGGAGCCAGCCGGAAGAACTTCTTCGGCGCGTCTTCCATGAAGTCCTCGCGCTCGATGTAGAGCTCGCGCGAGAACGGCACCTTGCGCGAACCGGCGGCGGGGTCTTCCGGGTTGTTGATCGCGTCCAGCTCCTCCACCTGCCCCTCGGGGTAGTTGGTGATGACCAGCTTCACCGGGTCCAGCACGGCCATCGCGCGCGGCGCGGTGCGGTTCAGCTCATCGCGCACGCAGTACTCCAGCAGCGCCACGTCGGTCAGGCTGTCGAACTTGGTGATGCCCACCCGCTGGCAGAACTCGCGGATCGATTGCGGCGTGAAGCCGCGGCGGCGCAGCCCGGCCAGCGTCGGCAGGCGCGGGTCGTCCCATCCGCTGACGTAGCCGCCCTGCACCAGCTCCAGCAGGCGCCGCTTGCTCATCACCGTGTACGACACGCTCAGCCGCGCAAACTCGATCTGGCGCGGCCGCGGGCTGAAGCCCAGCGTCTCGACCACCCAGTCATACAGCGGCCGGTGCACTTCGAACTCCAGCGTGCACAGCGAGTGCGTGATGCCCTCGAACGCGTCCTCCAGCGGATGGGCGTAATCGTAGGTCGGGTAGAGGCACCACTTCGTGCCCGTCAGGTAGTGCGCCACGCGCATGATGCGGTAGATCACCGGATCCCGCAGGGGGATGTTCGGCGACGCCATGTCGATCTTCGCGCGCAGGCAGAACGTGCCGTCGGCGAACTCGCCGGCGCGCATGCGGGCAAACAGGCCGAGGTTCTCGTCCGCGGCGCGGTTGCGCCCGGGGCTCTCGCGCCCCGGCGAGGTCGGCACGCCGCGGTAGCTCTTCCACTCTTCCTGCGACAGGTCGCAGACGTAGGCCTTGCCCATGCGAATCAGCCGCTCGGCGCACTCGTACATGCGCTCGAAATAGTCCGCGGAGAAGTAGAAGTGCTCGCCCCAGTCGAAGCCCAGCCAGCGGATGTCCCGCTTGATGGACTCCACGTACTCCATGCTCTCCTTGGTGGGGTTCGTGTCGTCCATCCGCAGGTGGCAGCGCCCGCCGAACTCGGCGGCGGCGCCGAAGTCGAGGCACACCGCCTTGGCGTGCCCGATGTGCAGGTAGCCGTTGGGCTCGGGCGGAAAGCGCGTCACGATCTGCGTGTGCCGCCCGCTCTTCAGGTCATCGGCAATAATGTCGCGGATGAAATCTCCGCCGGTGGAACTGTTCTCGGCCGTTGTCATGATCCACTCTCCTTCACGCCTTCGCGCCGTAATTGCGCTCGTACGCCGCGGTGAACTCCTTCAAGCCTTTGCCGGCCAGCGCGTGGCCGGCTGCCTGCAGCGCCTCCAGCGCGTACTGGATGCGGCGCAGACACATGTCGCGGCCGACGGTCAGCATCGCGTCGTAGACGGGCAGGGACACCTCGGAGCCGGCGAAGGTCAGGAAGAAGAACGGCATGAGCTTCTTGAGCTTGAGGTCCTCTTTCTCCGCGACCCGCCCGAACACGCCCTTGATCGCATCGGCGTCCCAGGCATCGGTCTTCTCGATCTCCCACTGCACCAGGCGCAGTAGCTGGCAGGCGCGCTCGCCCGAGCCGGCGTGCTGCACGAGAGCGGCGGCGTCCACCCCCACGCGGTCGGCAAAGAGGAACGCCGACATCGGCACCAGGTCGGTCAGCTGCTCCAGCCGCGGCTGGGCCATCGGAACGATGCGCAGCCACGCCGCGTCGTTCAGCATCCACTCGCGGGCGCGCTCGTACAGCGCCTCGGGGGTCAGGGCCCGGAGGTAGAGGCCGTTGAAGTGCCGCAGCTTGGCGAGGTCGAAGATCGGGCCGCCGAGGCTGACGCGCCCGAGGTCGAACGTCGCCGCCATCTCGTCGCGCGTGAACCGCTCCCGGCCGTCGGGCATGCTGTAGGCCATCAGGCCGAGGAAGTTCAGCAGCGCCTCGGGCAGGAAGCCCGCCTGCCGGTAGTAGAGGATGCTGGTCGGGTTCTTGCGCTTGGAGAGCTTGGACTTGTCGGGGTTGCGCAGCAGCGGCAGGTGCGCGAACGCCGGCGGCGTCCAGCCGAACGACTCGTAGAGCCGCACGTGTTTGGGCGTCGAGCTGATCCACTCCTCGCCGCGGATCACGTGCGTGATCTCCATCAGGTGGTCGTCCACCACGCAGGCCAGGTGGTACGTCGGGAAGCCGTCGGTCTTGAGCAGCACCTGGTCGTCGATCATGCCCCAGGGGATGCGGACCTCGCCGCGCAGCCGGTCCTGTAGCACGCACTCGCCCTCCTTCGGCGTGCGCATGCGGAACACGTGCGGCTCGCCCGCGTCGATGCGACGGCGCGCCTCCGACGGGGCCAGCGCGGCGCAGGCGCCGTCGTAGCCCATGAACTCGCTCTTGGCCTCGTTCTGCGCGCGCCGCACGGCGTCCAGCCGCTCGGAGGTGCAGAAGCACGGGTAGGCATGGCCGGTCGCGAAGAGCCGGTCGACGTGCTCGCGGTACAGCGGCAGGCGCTCGCTCTGGCGGTACGGCGCGTGCGGCCCGCCGCGGTCAGGACCCTCGTCCCACGGGATGCCGACCCACGCCAGCGCGTCGAGGATCGCCTGCTCGGACGAGCGCGTCGAGCGGACCCGGTCCGTGTCCTCAATCCGCAGGATGAACTGCCCGCCCTGGCTCTTCGCGAAGGCATAGTTGAACAGGGCGATGTAGGCCGTGCCGATGTGCGGAGCCCCCGTCGGCGATGGAGCGATGCGTGTGCGAACTGTCATGGTGCCGTTTCCCGTGCGTCAATGCCGCTTGCGTGCGTTCGCTGGAACACTACCGGAACCCGGGCCGGAGTTCAATGGATTGACGATATGTCTCGCCAAGCCGCCAAGCTGGACCGTCCACACCTTGGCGACCTTTGCATCTTTGCCAGACCCATCTTTCCCTGCTCTCTGGTGTGATCCCAGCTTCCCGGGCGTCTCGCCAAGCCGCCAAGGACGCCAAGTTGGACCGTCCACGCCTTGGCGACCTCTGCGTCTTTGCGAGATCCATCTTTTCCTGAAGGTCCCTGCCGCGAGGGACGTCTGAAGGATGCGGGCGAGAACACGCCCGAAGGAGAAACGCTATGAAACCGTCGTCCCTGCTCCGAAGCCGGCCCGCGTTCCTATTCCTCCTCGCCGCGTCGTTGACGGCCCTGAGCGCCGCCACGGCCGACCGTCGCCCGCCCGCCGAGCCCGCCACCAGCGCGGCGCTGGGCGGCCGCGACCGCTACCTGGCGCACGTCAGCACCGATAAGCCCATCTACCGGCCGCGCGAAAAGGTCTACGTGCGCAGCGTGATCCTCAACGCCGCCGACCACATCCCGCTCGCGCAGGCCGCCCCGGCGCTGGTGGAGATCCTCGGCCCCAAGGGCAACACGGTCTCCGCCGGCCGCGCCCAGACCGAGGACAGCGTGACCGGCTTCGCCTGGGACATCCCCGACGGGCAGCCCGGCGGCGAATACACCGTGCGCGTGAGCTATCCTGAGCTGGGCGTGCCGCCGGCGGAGCGCCGCTTCGACGTCCGCGCCTACCGCGCCCCGCGCCTGAAGACGCAGATTACGTTCTTCCGCGACGGCTACGGGCCGGGCGACACCGTCTCCGCCGCCATCGAGGCCACGCGCGCCGAGGGCGGCGCCCCCTCCGCCGCCCGCGTCACCGTCACCGCCCGCATCGACGGCACGGAGGTCAACCACTCGACCACGACGATCGACTCCCGCGGCCGCGCGACGGCCCTGTTCGCCCTGCCGGCCGAAATCGAGCGCGGCGACGGCACGCTGACCTTTGCCATCGAGGACGGCGGCGTGACCGAATCGGCCAGCAAGACGATCCCGATCCTGCTGCAGACGGTTGACCTGGCGATCTCGCCCGAGGGCGGCGACCTGGTGGCGGGCCTGCCCTGCCGCGTCTACGTCGAGGCGCGGACGCCGTTCCGCAAGCCGGCGGACATCGCGGGCATCGTGGTCGATGGCGACGGCGCCCAGGTCGGGTCGTTCCGCACCGAGCACGAGGGCCGCGGCCTCTTCACATTCGAGCCGCGCGCGGGTCAGCGCTACAGCCTGAAGATCCTGGAGCCCTCGGGCATCCGCAAGACCTTCCCCCTGCCGGAAGTTCAGCCCACGGGGACCGTCATCACCGCCGCCGAACCGATCTACCGAGCGGGCCAGCCGGTCGTCGTGCGCGTCAACACCTCGGAGAAGGGACCCCTGACGGTCACGCTCGCCAAGCGCGAGCAGCAACTGTCCTCTCTCACGATCTCCGGCGCCGACGGCACGGGCCAGACCGCCTTGGCCAGCATCACCTTCACCCCGCCGGCGTCGGCCGACGGCGTGCTGATCGCCACCGTGTGGAACGCCGACCGCGTGCCCGTGGCCGAGCGCCTGATCTACCGCGAGCCGGCGCGCCGCCTGGTCGTGCGCGTCGAGGCCGACCGCAAGCGCTACGTCCCCGGCGGGAAGGCGGCGCTGACGGTCACCGCCACTGACGACCGCGGCGAGCCGGTCGAGGCGGTGGTGGGCCTGACGGTCACCGACGACAGCGTGCTGGAGCTGATCGAGAAGCGCGAGCAGGCGCCGCGCCTGCCGGTGATGGTCCTGCTGGAGAACGACGTGCGCGAACTGGCCGACGCCCACGTGTACCTCGACCCCGAGAACCCCAAGGCGCCGGCGGACGTCGATCTGCTCCTCGGCACCCAGGGCTGGCGGCGCTTCGCGTTCGTGCGCGTCAGCGATTTCATCCGCGAGGATGCCGACAGCGCCCGCCGCGTCCTGGCCCTGCGACTGGCCAGCCCGCAAGAGCAGGAAGAGAGCAAGCTGATGAGGTTTAAGGGCGATGCGGGTGCAGCCCTGGGGCTCGAGAAGCGTATGGCGGCCGGCGACGAGGTTGTCCTGGCGGAAGGGGTCGTGGAGGAGCCCCCGGCTGACCGCGCCGACGCACCGGACAACAAGCCGGCGTCCGCCGCCGGCCCGCAGCCGGTCGTAGCACTTCCGGTGGACGCGCTGAGAGAGGGAGAGGAAAAAGAACGGCGCAACCGCCAGATCGCAGCCGCCCAACCGGTGGCGGCCGGGGCGATGAAGTCTTCTGCCCGGCAGGAGCGATACATCCTCGTGCGCGAATACCACCACGCCGCGCGCCCTGACCGCCAGCCGGGCG
>CAZJBP010000093.1:10834-13111 GCA_964544115.1 uncultured Victivallales bacterium
TACATCCTCGTGCGCGAATACCACCACGCCGCGCGCCCTGACCGCCAGCCGGGCGACCGGCGGGACTTCACCGAAACGCTGTACTGGCACGCGGGCGTCCGGACCGATGCGAAGACCGGCAAGGCGGAGGTCGCGTTCGACCTCAACGATTCCGTGACGAGCTTCCGCGTGTTCGCCGACGCCTTCGCGCAGAGCGGCGCTCTCGGCAGCGGCCAGGCCGTGGTCGAGTCGGTCCAGCCGTTCTACATCGAACCGAAGCTGCCGCTGGAAGTCACCATGGGCGACCGCATCCTGCTGCCCATCGCCGCGGTCAACGGCACCGACGGCGCGCTGACGGGGGCCCGCATGGCCATCACGCCGATCAAAGGCATGGACATTGCCGCCCTCGACGCGTTCGACATCGGCCGCGACGCCCGCGTCCGCCGCCTCGTGGCCCTCGGCATCGGCGACGTCCTCGGCGACCTGCCGTTCGCGCTGACGGCCTCGGCCGGAGGCTACGCCGACACGGTCACCCGCACGCTGCGCGTCGTCCCGCGCGGCTTCCCGGTCGAGATCGGCCAGGGCGGCATGCTCGCGCCCGACGGCACCGTGCGCGTCGCCCTGCGCATCCCCGCCACGCGCGTGCCGGGCAGCGTCAAGGCCGCGGTCACCGTCTACCCCACCCCGCTGGCCAACCTCACCGAGGCGCTGGAGCGCCTGATCCAGGAGCCGTCCGGCTGCTTCGAGCAGACCTCCTCCACGACCTACCCGCTGGTCATGGCCCAGCAGTACTTCACGTCGCACCAGGGCGTGGATCCCAAGCTGGTCGAGCGCAGCCGCGAGCTGCTGGCCCGGGGCTACGACCGGCTGATCGGGTTCGAGTGCAAGGAGCGCGGCTACGAATGGTTCGCGGCCGACCCGGGCCACGAGGCGCTGACCGCGTACGGGCTGCTGGAGTTCATCGACATGGCCAAGGTGCAGCAGGTCGACCCGAAGATGCTCGAGCGTACGCGGGACTGGCTGCTGGCGGCTCGCGACGGGAAGGGCGGCTTCAAGCGCGAGCGGCGCGCGCTGCACACGTGGATCGAGGACAGGGATTGCTCCAACGCCTACATCACGTGGGCGCTGCTGACCGCCGGCGAGAAGCCCGAGTCCCTGGCCAGGGAGATCGAGACCGTCAAGGCCGCCGCCGCGGCCAGCAAGAACAGCTACGTCATGGCCCTCGGCGCCAACGTGGCGCGCATGACCGGCGACGCGGCGGCGGCCGATGCGCTGTGCGCGAAGCTGGCCGCCCTGCAGGTCAAGGACGGCCATGTCGACGGCGCCACCACCTCGATCGTCGGCAGCGGCGGCGAAGCGCTGCAGATCGAGACCACGGCCCTGGCGATCCTCGCCTGGCTGCCGGCGCCCGCCTGCGCCGGAAACGTCGAGACGGGCATGCAGTGGCTCGCGGACGTGTGCAAGGCCGGCCGCTTCGGGTCGACGCAGTCGACGGTCCTCGCCCTGCGCGCCATCCTGGCCTACGACGCGGCGCGCTCCACGCCCAAGGCGCCCGGCACGCTGCAGCTCGTGGTCGATGGCCGCAACGCCGGCAGCGCGGTGGCGTTCGACAAGGACACCCAGGGCGCGATCAAGCTGACGGACATTGCCGAGCTGCTCGAGCCCGGCGAACACGCGGTGGAAATCCGCATGACCGGCGGCTCGGCCATGCCGTGCTCCGTGGCCGTGACCTACGCGAACGACAAGCCCGACAACAGCGCCGCGTGCAAGGTAGCCATCGCCGTCACCCTGGCCGACGCCAAGGTGGCCGAGGGCGCGGTGACCGAGGCGCGCGTGACGGTGACCAACCGCCAGGAGGACGAAGTGGTGCCGACGCCCATCGCCATCATCGGCATTCCCGGCGGGCTGGAAGTCCGGCACGACCAGCTCAAGGAGCTGGTCAAGGCCGGCCGCATCGCTGCCTATGAAGTGCTGGGCCGCGAGGTCGTGCTCTACTGGCGGTCGCTCAAGGCGGCGGAGAAGGTAGAGATCCCGATCAGCCTCGTCGCCGCAATTCCCGGAACCTACACCGCCCCGGCCAGCCGCGCGTACCTGTACTACACCGACGAGCACAAACAGTGGGCCGCCCCGCTGACGGTGAAGATTGGCGATTGAAGATGGGTGATGGTCGATTTTGGGAAGCGCCCGGCGAATGGAAGTGCAGCCGGGCGCTTTCCTTTTGTCACGGGAGCGTGAACGTGCACCGCTTCGCTGCGTACGGGTACGGAGCCGCGGACCTGAGGGGTACAGCGCGGGCTA
>CAZJBP010000093.1:13211-14927 GCA_964544115.1 uncultured Victivallales bacterium
GTACAGCGCGGGCTACGAACGCGCTGAGGCCGGGGCGTGCATCCGTGGGGCGGCCTTCTCCGAAGGCCTGCCCTGTCACGACCACAGGCCTCGGCCTCGGAGAGGCCGGGCCTACTTCATCAGCCAACGGAGCATCTCTGACCTCCGCCGGCCTGATCCTCGCCCGGCGCATGGCTGCCTCCTCGTGAGGGGCTCACCCACGCGACACCCGCCAAAGCAGCCGCCGACCTTGAATTACGGCCGAAGGTGAACTATTAACCTGCCCGTATTAGGATGTGAATGGGAGGAGGTGCCAGATGATGGGAGTGTGGAGATGTATCTTGCTGCTTTGCATGCTGCCCCCTATGCCGTCAGCAATTCTGGCGCAGGATGACCCGGGGAGTGGCAAGGCGCAGATCATGGAGGCCATGGCCACGCTTGCGCCATTGCACATCTACGGAAGGGTGGTTGATCAGCACGGGGATCCTGTAGCCGGGGCGCGGGTGTGCGTGACATGGACGGAAGTGAGCATTCTGCCAGATCCGGGACAATCAGCATGGATTGACGCGGATGCGGCTGGGGAATGGACGGTGACGATCAAGAGGCCAGGCAGAGCGTCGGTGGGCTGTCTGGAGAAGGACGGCTATGAGTTCGACCGGCGTGGGTCCGCGTATTTTGCGGCGCCGGATAGAGAACAGTTGATAAGACACACGAGCAAGGAATCCCCGTTGGTGTTGACCATGCGAAAGAAGGGCGAGTCCACGTTTCTTATCCACAAGGATGGACGGGTTAACTTCTTCCGACCTGGAGGAGTTCAGAAAGTCGACATTGTGGAGAGGAAGGCCCTTGGGGGCAGAGGCGATCCTGGCCAGGACGGTTCTGGGCCTTCCGACTTGAGAATAGAGGCGACGTTTTCCGAAGATGACCAAAGATGGGATATCACCATTTCGTCAAGTGTGGATGATGGTGGCATGCTTGTTACCGAACGTGTCCTCTACGAGGCACCTGCAGAGGGATACGGCGGGGAACACCGTGAGTCGGTGGGTCTCAGGGGGGCCCGCAAGCCCCTGTCGTTCTGCCTCAAGAGCAGAAGGCCACCGATCTACTCGCGTGTGGATGTTCAGATCGGCGCCGATAAGACGGCCTGCATCGTAAGCTATGAGGCCTGGGTGAATCCTTACGGGTTGCGCAATCTTGAGTACGAGCCGGAACTCGATAAGGAGTGGAGACTGCGCGAGCGTCTCGAGCACGACACCATGGCGGATCTGCGAGCGGGCAGGTGTTCCACGTCCCACGATCTCAAGGCGCTGATCATGGCCGAAAAGCAGGAGAAGATGTAGCTTCTTGGCTGCCTCGTTCAGGGCTTCTCCCGGTGGGTAGCCCGAGCACAACGACCAGGACCGGGCTAATAGTCCGATGGCCACTGGCCTCGGCCTCGGAGCGACCGGGCCTACGTCATCGGCCAACGGAGCTTCTCGGGAGCCCCGCCTCGTACACGTAAACGTGCACGTTCACGACAGTGCCACGGGAGCGTGAACGTGTGCCGCTTCGCTGCGTACGGGTACGTGGCCGCGCCCGAGAGGGGTACAGCGCGGGCTCCGAACGCGCTGAGGCCGGGTCGCGCATCCGTAGGGTGCCCTTTTCCGAGGGCCGGCTTGATTCTCGCCCGGCGCATGGCTGCCACTGCGTTTGAATTCCGGTCGAGGGTGGACTATTAACCTGTCCCTATGAGGCCCG
>CAZJBP010000094.1:0-14850 GCA_964544115.1 uncultured Victivallales bacterium
TCGCGCGCGCGCCTGGAGGTCCTGCTCCAGGCCAAGCGGCGGGGAGCGCACTGCGCCGTGTTCATGAAGGATCGGCTGGAGGGGAGCCTGGCGGTGATCCAGCTGGGCATCACGCTGGCGGGGGCAATCGCGGCAGCAACCGGCGGAGCGGCGACGCACAACTGGCTGGCGCCGCGGCTGGTGGCCTCGTTTGGGATCTCGGAGGGAGCGGCGGGATTTCTCGCGCTCGTCCTGTTTGTCATGCCCCTCAGCGCAATGGCCATCGTCCTGGCGGAGTTGGTTCCCAAGATGATCGGAATCAACAACAAGGAGTCGGTGGTCCTCGCGCTTTCGCCCGCCATGAAGATCGTCTCGGGGATCTTCAGGCCAGTGGTGTTCGTGTTCGAGACGGCCGTCAAGAAGGTCATGCGGCTGGGTCACGGCAGCTGGGGGAGCGAGACGAGGGTGGCGGACGATCGCACCGGACTGCTGGAGCTGCGGGTGGCGGCGTCCCTGGCGCGGGCCATGCGCATCATCGGTCCGCTGGAAGAGCGCATCGTCGTGTCAGCCGCACAGTTGTCCACGCGGACGGTGGCGCAGGCCATGGTTCCCGGGCGCGACGTGGCTACCATTCCGGTCACGGCATCCCTGGCGGAGGCGCTGATCGAAGCGCACTTGCACATGCACACGAGATACCCAGTCTGCACAGAACCCGGGAACCCGCAGAGCATCACGGGGTACGTGACGTTCAAGGACATCGTCACCTCGCTGCGGGTGGCCCCGGGCGGAAATGGACTCCACGGCATCCTTCGACCCATCCGGCGGATTCCCGTCCAGACGACCCTGGCCCAGACGCTGGGCGACATGATCCGCGACAAGGTCCACATCGCGCTGGCGACGGAGGGGATGGCCGTACGGGGGCTGATCACCATGGAGGACATCGTTGAGGAGCTGGTCGGCGATATTCACGACGAATACGACCGCCTGCCGGCGCATCTGAGCCCGATTGGCGAAGGGTGGTTGGTCGGGGGAGGGGTGTCGATCGGGGAGTTGGCGAAGGTGATGGGCGGGGCCGCCCTGGCGGGCGTGGACGGCAAGCAGACGCTGGCCGAATGGGTGGAGCGAACGCGGGAGCTCTCTCCCCGCAGCGGCGACACGATCGAGATGGGCGGAGTGTCCATCCTGGTGCGGAAGATACGGCGAAACCGGCTTTCAGAAACCGTGGTGCGCCACCTGGATGCGCGGCCCGTCGGATCGGACGGCCTGTGACGGTGGGCCGGAATCGGTCGTGATAACAACGACCGTCCACCCGGCAGAAGGGCGGCGGGAGTGGACATGCTCAAGAACATAAACCGGATCGAAACGGTGGCGGCCGTCGTGGCCGTGGCACTGCTGGCCGCGGGTTGCCTCGTGGTGTTGCGCCCGTTCGTGTCGGCGATCCTGTGGGCCACGGTCCTGACCTACACCACGTGGCCGATGATGTTGCGCCTGCAGGGCTGGATGCGGGGCCGGCGGTCTCTGGCTGCCTTCACGATGACAGCCCTGCTCGCACTGGTCATGGTCCTGCCCTTCGTGGTCGCCGGGATCAAGCTGACGGAGAACGTATCGCGACTGGAAGACCTGTTTCGGTTCCTGCACGGCGGATTGCCGCCGGAAGCGCCCGCATGGCTGCGGGAACGGCCCTTGATCGGTCCGGCCATCGAGCGCATCTGGCCGCAGTTCACACAGGACACCGGCTGGCTGCCGGACACTCTGAAGACCGCGGGCATGGGCGCTGGAAAGTGGCTGCTGACACACAGCATCGATTTCGGCATGGGCGTTCTGCAACTCGTGCTCAGCGTGGTGATTGCATTCGTGTTCTACCGTGACGGCGAGCGCGTGGCGGCCCGGATTTCCGCCGGGGCCCAGCGCATTGCGGGCGACGTGTCGCAGCACCTGCTGTCGGTCGCCGGCAACACCGTCCGCGCCGTGGTGTACGGAACCATCGGCACGGCACTGGCGCAGGCAATTGCGGCGACCCTCGGGTTCTGGGTGGCCGGCGTGCCCTCACCCTTCCTGCTGGGGTTGCTGACGTTCCTGCTGGCGCTGGTCCCGGCGGGTCCGCCGTTCGTCTGGGTGCCGGCGACGATCGGATTGTTCTTTGCCGGGCACGTGGGCTGGGGCGTCTTCCTGGCCGTCTGGGGGGGGCTCGTCATCAGCGGCGTAGACAACTTCATCCGTCCGTACCTCATCAGCCGTGGCACCGAACTTCCGTTTATCATCGTCCTGCTGGGCGCCATCGGCGGGGTGATCGGCTTCGGGTTCATCGGGCTCTTTCTGGGGCCGGTCCTGCTGTCCGTCAGCTTCGCACTGGTGCGGGAGTTCACCGCCATCCGCAAGTCGCCGCTGGCAACGACCAGGGCGACAGATTGAGAAGGGACCGTTCCGGGGCGACCGCCTCGCATCCCAGATTCGCCTTGCTTTTACAGCCCAACGGCCCGCAAAATGCGCGCCTCATTGACCTTAGGACCAGCTGAGGACCCAACCGATGAACGATGAAGCCAAGAAGACCGCGTCCGCCACCGAGGACGTCGAAGTAACACAGGCGGACGAAGGCGCGCACGCTGCGGAGAAGCCCGTCTCGCAATCGGCTGACGGCTTGGCTGAGATCCAGGTCTGGCGGGATTTTGCGGCCCAATACGGGCGACAGACCCTGACGGCGCTGATCATCGTGGCAGTCGTCGCCGGCGGGTTCCGCTTCTATCGCCACCGTTCGCGCGTCCAGGCCGAGGAGGCCAGGGGGGAGCTGTTCAAGGCCAGCACCCTGAGCGAGCGCCAAAGCTGGGTCGAGCGCTATCCCAAGTCCGATGCGGCCCCCATTGGCCAGCTGCGCCTGGCGGCGGCACAGTACTCGGCGGGTAGCTACGGGCGCGCCAAGGAGATTTACCAGGAATTCCTCCGCCAGCATCCTACGCACGAATTTGCCCCCATGGCTGAGATGGGCCTTGCCCATAGCCTCGACGCAGCGGGGATGACCGAGGAGGGTCTCAAGGCCTTCGAGGCGTTCATGGCGTCTCACCCGAAGCACTTCCTATACGTGGAGGCCGTGGTAGGGAAGTCGCGTTGCCTGCTGCAACTGGGTCGGGCCGAGGAGGCGCGGACGGCCTGCGAAGACTACATCGCGGCCAACGCCGGGACCCCGGGAACCCAGCGCGTGCAGGAGTGGCTGAAGCGTGTGAACCGGGCGATCCGCAGGGGACCGGCGGCGGCCGCGTCGGCCGCGACACCCCTGAACCTTGACGCCGCGTCCCAGAGCGTCTCGACGAACGTGATCGACCTCACCGCCAAGCCGCCGACGCCCTGACCCGCACAGGTCCTCGCCTGCGCTGCAAGCCTGCACCGGGGAACGAACGCCGGGACTCTGCGCGTCAGCGTTTCAACGAGACGCGGTCAATTGTCCTTTGACGCGTCCTTCTTCTTGTCCGACTCGTTCTCGCCGCGCAGCCCTTCCTCACGCCCCTTCTTAAACTCGCTGAGGCTGCGCCCTAGCGACCGGGCCAGATCCGGAAGGCGCCTCGCGCCGAAGAGGAGAAGCACAACCACAAGGATGAGAATCAGTTCAAACGGCCCGGGAGGAGAAATCGCAAGCATGGCAACTCCTTACTGCACGCGATCATCCCACCGACGCGGGGGGCCTGACAAGGGAAAAGGCGGGCACCGGAACGCACGGGCGCATGGCTAGGCGCGCTGGCGGCGGTGGTCGGCGATGGCGCGATCGGCCTCACGCTGGGCCGTCTGACGCTTGAGCGTTTCGCGCTTGTCCGTTTGACGTTTCCCGCGGCAGACGCCGACTTCGAGTTTGACCCGCCCCTTCTTGATATACACCGAGAGCGGGATCAGCGTGTGGCCCTGCTGCTCGCTGTGGGCCGCCAGCCGAAGGATCTCGCGCTTGTGAAGCAGCAGGCGGCGGCGGCGCTTCGGTGCGTGGTTGAAGCGGTTGCCGCACTCGTAGGCGGGAATCTCCATCCCCAGCACGAAGGCCTCGCCGCGCTCGATCTGGCAATAGGCGCCGACCAGGCTGCCCTGGGCCTGGCGGAGGGATTTGACTTCGGTGCCGACGAGCTCCAAGCCGGCCTCGATGCGGTCAAGCACCTGGTAATCGTGAAGCGCTTTACGGTGGCTGATCAGCCGCCGGAAGGCGTCATCTTGGCTGGGCATGCGTCCGTCTCCCCGCGCGGAGAGAGGTCCGCCGCGGACCCGTGGGGCGCACAGGTCAGTTCGCGCCATCAACCGGGGCGAACTCGATCTCCGCCACCAGTTTACCCTCGGCGATCTCCCTCAGCGCGATGTCCACCCTCTCTTCATTGGGTCCGCTCGGCTTGACGTACGGGCGGAACCCGGCATTGAGCTGCCGGACACGCTTGGAAACAGCGTTGATCAGAACCGGAATGCAGGGGATGCGTTCCTTGGCTTTCTCGAGCAGTTCAACGTTCAACAGTCATACCTCCTGAAAGAAAGAGAAGCGGGTGGGACTATAGGTTACCGTGAACCCCATGTCAAACCCCCAATCAGGGCCCCTCAGACGTAACCCAACTGCTTCAGAATCCAGATGTTGCCGGCCCAGTTGCGCTCGACCTTCACCCAGAGCCGCAGCGTGACCCGGCATTCGTAGATGTTCCCGATCTCCCGCTCGGCGGCCCGGGTGACGCGTCGGATCAAGCGGCCCTTATCGCCGATGACAATGCCCTTCTGAGACGGCTTATCGACGTAAATCAGGGCGTCCACGTCCCACGCCCCTTCCTTCTCGGTCACCTGATCAACCTGCACCGCCATCGCATGCGGTAGTTCGTCCGTGAGGTTCTCATAGAACTTCTCGCGAACGATGTCCGCGATGGCCAGGTTCCTCGGCAGATCGGTCAGAACGTCCGGCGGGAACAGCGGCTCACCCTCGGGCAGCAGGTCGAAGACGCGGCCCACCAGCTCTTCACAGCCGGCACCTGTGCGGGCGGAGACATCGATCCAGCCCTCGGGAGCCCGGGCCGCCTCGCCGACGGTGGCGGCCACCCTCAGCCACAGCTCCTGGTAAGCCTGGGAACGGGGCCCCTCGACATCCGACTTGTTCACCGCCACCAGCCACGGCGCGCCCTGGCGCGCCAGCTTCAGCATCCACCCCTCGTCCTCGTCTCGCGGCGGCTCCCCGCCGTCCACCACCAGCAGTACCGCCTCCACGTCCTCCATCGCCATCCGCGCCAGCCGATTCAGGGCGCGGCCGAGATCGCTCGGGGCTTTATGGATGCCCGGCGAGTCCACAAACACCGCCTGACCTCGCGCCTCGGTCAGAACGCCCCGCACGAGCAAACGCGTCGTCTGGGCCACCGAGCTGGTAATACTGACCTTCTCGCCCAGGATGCTGTTCAGAAGCGTGGATTTGCCGACGTTCGCGCGCCCCACCAGGGCCACTGTGCCTGCCTTGGACCTCATCAAGACTGCCTCCGTTCCCCCTGGCGCAGCCGCCAGGCGTGCCAGGACGTGGGCACATTGGCCCGCCATTCACTCAACATGAGAGTCATCGCGACCTCCTCCACTCCCTCCAGCACCGCGAAGGGAATGCTCAGGCGGAACGGCCAGGGAGAGACGCCGAGAAACAGCAGGAGGAGGGACATTCCCACCAGGACCGCCGAAAGCTTGGCGCCCCACGTATGGTAAGAGGTCGGGCGACCGTACTTGATCACCCCCAGCAGCGTGGGAACGAAGTAGCTCAGCAACCCGGCGACGATGAAGCCGGCCTCGCGCACAACGATGTCCGGCCAGAGCGTCAACACCCCCAGCGGCATGGCGATGACCAGCGCCAGATCGCCGTAGCTGTCGAGTCTGGCGCCCAGCACCGACTCCTGGTGAAGCCGGCGCGCCAAGAACCCGTCGGCGCAGTCCGATGCCAACGTCATGGCGTATAACACCATGAAGCCAAGGGAGTTCCCCGCCCACGCCAGGCCAAGGAGGACCGGAGCCGCCAACACCCGGAACAGGCTCAGCGCGTTCGGCAGGTTCGCCACGGACAGCCTCAGTATCGATCCTCCGGACATGGGAGCTACCATAGGGGCAGGCAACTCGCCGCGTCAAGCTCACCGGCTGAAAGGCGCGGCTCGTCTGCCGCCTTTCGACTCGACATCCGCCCTGACGAGCACGTACGTTCCGGCTGCACGCGGGTACTCCTCAAGCCGGTTCTCACTGCAAGCGGGTGGTCATGGTCATTCGGGCGCGAATCTGGTTCACGTTCCTCCCGCTGGTGCTGGTGGCCATGCTCAGCGTGGCCTACATCGCCATCCGCGGGATGAACCGGAACTATGACGACGCCGTCACCACCTGGAACGAGATTTCAGCGTGCCGCGCGGAGTACCGCGGCCTGAGCGATGCCATTTCGGCCGCCGCCAATGAACCCCAGAGCCGGCAGTTCCGGGAACTGGAGAGCCGGTTCGCGATTCGGCTGGAGAACGCCGACCAGCGCGTCGCCCGCTTCCGCCTCAACATCAGCCACTTCGTGCGCAGTTTCTGCATCGCCATCGGCCTGACGCTGCTGGTGACTTCGGCGGCGGGCTACATGATGGCCCGGCGTTTTTCAGAGCCGATCACCGACCTTCGCCGCCGCGCCCGCGCCATCGCCGCCGGCAACCTGTCGGTCTCGGCCACCGTGGCCGCACCCGACGAACTGGCGGATCTGTCGACAGACATCGACACCATGCGAAACCGTTTGCAGCTGCAGATCCGGGAGCTGGACCGGCAGGTCGCGGAGCGCACCGAGAGCCTCCTGCAGCGCGAGGGCGAGTTTCGGGCGGTGTTCATGGCCAGCGCGGTCGGGTTGCTCCGCACCGACGACGCCGGCCACATCCTGGACGCCAACCCCGCCATCCAGCGCATGCTGCGGTACGATGCGGAGGATCTCTGCCGGCTGACGGTCAAAGACATCACCTACCCCGCCGACTGGGAGACCGAGAAGGAGAACCTCCGCGCGCTGGTCGACCGGCAGAGCAGCACGGTCGCGCGAGAGAAGCGCTACGTGTGCAAGGACGGCTCCCTGCTGTGGGCCCGGGTGAGCCTCTCCGCCATCCGCGACGGCGCGGGCCATCCGCGTTTCCTGATCGCTGTGATTGCCGACATTTCGGAGGAAAAGAAGAGCCGGGAAGCTCTCGCCGCGCGCGAGCGCGAATACCGACTCCTGTTCAGCTCCATGTCGACCGGCTTCGCGCTGCACGAACTGCTGGTCGACAGCGACGGCCGGCCGCGCGACTACCGGTTCCTCGATCTCAACCCCGCGTTCGAGGCTCTCACCGGGCTGCGCGCTGCGGACGCCGTCGGCCGCACGGCCATCGACGTCTACGGCGATGCGCTGGATCCGTTCTGGGTCGAGACCTACGGGCGCGTGGCGCTGTCCGGCCAGCCGGAGACATTCGAACACCACAGCCGGGAGATCGGCAAGGACGTCTACGTGACGGCCTACAGCCCGCAGCACATGCGGTTTGCGGTCCTGTTCACCGACATCACCTGGCGCAAGCAGGCCGAAGAGGAGCGCCTGCGACTGGAGCGCCAGATGCAGCACGCACAGAAGCTCGAGAGCCTCGGCGTGCTCACCGGCGGCATTGCCCACGATTTCAACAACCTGCTGATGGGCATCCTCGGCAGCGCCGACCTCGCGCTGAACCGACTGGCTCCGAACGACACGCTCCGCGCAGAGCTGGACGAGATCGTCAAGGCGTCCAAGCGCGCCGCGGAACTATGCCGCCAGATGCTCGCCTACTCCGGCCGGGGCAAGTTCGTGATCGAACCAATCCATCTGACCCACATGGTCGAGGACATGCGCAACATGCTGGACCTTTCGGTCGCCAAGACGGCGCACCTGGTCCTGAACCTCCAGCCTGACATCCCCCTCGTCTCCGGAGACGCCACGCAACTGCGGCAGATTGTCATGAACCTGGTCATCAACGCCTCCGAGGCGATCAGCCCGGCCGCGGGCGTCATCACCATCGCCACAGGGGTCCGCGAGTGCGCCCGGACCGACCTCCAGCAGACGGAGATCCCAGACGAGTTGCCTCCGGGGCCGTACGCCTTCATCGAAGTGCGAGACACCGGCTGCGGCCTGACCCCCGAGGTGCGGGAGCGGATCTTCGATCCCTTCTTCACGACCAAGTTCGCCGGCCGCGGCCTGGGCATGGCCGCCGTACTGGGCATCCTGAGAGGCCACCGCGGCACCATCCGTATCTCGTCGGAAGTCGGAAAGGGCAGCGCGTTCCTGATTCTCCTTCCCATCTCCCGTCAGCCGCTGGTGCCACGGGCGGATGAAACCGGCGGACACGCCCGCCTTTCGGGGCCGCGCAAGGGCACCGTCCTGCTCGCCGACGACGAGGATGTGGTGCGCATGGTCAGCCGCAGCATGCTCGAGCGAGCCGGGTTCACGGTCATGACCGCCGCCAACGGCGAGGAAGCTGTTCACCTGTTCGAATCGGCAAGGGGCAGCATCCTCTGCGTGATTCTGGACCTTACCATGCCGGTCATGGGTGGCGAAGAGGCGTTCAACCACATACGGGCCCTTTCACGCGACGTGCCGGTCATCGTCTCCAGCGGCTACGACGAACATGACATCGCCCCTCGCTTTGCGGGCCTGGGGCTGTCGGGATTCATCCAGAAACCCTACACGGGATCCCGGCTGATGGATGTTGTGCAATCGGCCATCGGCGACTGAACGACGTCCCGGCGGGCGGTCTCAGCGCGCGCGCCCGTGGCCGAACAGCCAGATCGCCGCCACCATCAGCACGGCGGCGGCACACCTCCGGACCCGCACCCATCCCGGCGCTCGCTGCTCCAGGTGAAACCAGCCCATCGACGCCAGCCACATGCCGGCCAGGATCGAAAACAGTCCGCGTGTGGACTGCAGGATATTGCCGTATACGGCGCCGACCGACCCGAAACAGATGAACAGGCACACCATGGCCATGAGCCAGCAACACGCAAACGGCAGGGCCTGCACCCAGTCCACCCGCCCGATCCGCCGCCGCGCCAGCGGCAGGGCCACCAGCGCCACCGCGCCGCACAGGACATACGAGATGGACGTCCCGAGCACGCTGGCCTCGAACCGGCTGGGCAGACCCAGCGCGCCAAAGAGCTGCTCGATACACAGGTCCGACAGCGAGTAGTTGATGCACGTGAACAGCAGCCACGCCACTCCGTGCGGAGACAGGCTCACGCCGGAGAAGTTCAGGGACACGGCCGCCGTCACGCACAGCCCGACGGCCAGCCACTGCTCCGCAGCCAGCGGCCGGTGCATGAAACCCACGGTGATCACGGCCAGCACGACGATCTTGAAGCCCAGCAGCGGGGCTACGCGGGAGGCCTCCGTGGTCCGCATGACCCGGAGAAGGCCCGCCTGTCCCAGCAGGTAGAACCCGCTTACCCCAAGGGCCTGCCAGGCCCAGGCCGAGGGCGCGGCCACGCCCGGGCGCCAGGCCAGCGGCAGGATCGCCAGCGAGGCCGCACCCATCAGGATGTGCGCGGTGATCAGCAGGCGGATCACCCCGTCCTCGCGCCGGAGGACGAACAGGCGCGAGAAGACATACGCGCCGGACTGCAGCACGGCCGCCAGCAGTCCGAAGAGAATACCCGTCGCATGCATGTGCGCCTCGTCAGATGCCGGCGGGCGTTTCGGCCGCCGGGCTGTGAGCGCCTAGATCTTGCCAGCCCGGTCGCGGGCCCAGCGCCGCATGTCGTCGCGGGTCCTGGGCCACACCTTGGCGCTGAACCGCTCGGCGTTAAACGCATCGAAGAACGCGAACAGCGCGTCCCGCAGCGCCGCCAGCATGAGCATGCGCCCGTGGAAGCGGCTGATGGCATCCAGGCCGTCCTCCTTGGGCAGTTTCACGCCGCGGAGCACCAGGGAGGGCGCGTCGAGGTTGAACGACCAGGACATCTCGCCCCGGGCCAGGGTGATGCGGGCCCGCGCGAGCTTCTTTCCGGACACCAGCGAGGTCCTGGCCTCGGCGCTGAGTTGCGGCGCCCCCTTGCGCAGAAGGGCCACGTGCGCCCCCTCGCCTTCCATCACGAACATGAGCGGCCCCTCAACGGCCACGGCGAACTCCCCTTGGTCGCTGGCCAGCGTGCCGCCGCGCGCCTCGGAGTAGAACCACAGCCAGGTCAGGAAATCCATGCCGAGATTGTCGCCGGCCAGCTTGTCATCGAGTTCGTCGCTGAAGCTCGTCGGCGAGAGGTCGCGCGCATTGAGCTGGCTGCGCTTGAGCGCGGCGACCTCGGGCGTCACGGGCACCGGAGCCACCCCCGCGGTGTGGCGGAAGGCGATGACGAAGGCATCGGACTGCTTGTCCGAGGTGGCGCCGGCATACAGCACTCCGCCCTCCTCGTCGAACACCCACGGGATGCCGCTCAGCGTGGGCGGCATCGTCGGCAGCAGGCGCTCAACCAGCGACCGCCGGATCTCGGTGCGGCGGGCGCGCGGCACGATATCGAGGCCGGAGGCCTGCAGCTCGGCCAGCTCCTCCATGGCGCACTCCGCCCGCAGCAGGGCCTCGGGAATCTTGCGCTCCGCCCGGGCAAGCGTCAGGCGCAGGTAGCCGGCCGGCCGGCAGGATTCCTCGACCACGCGGCGGTCCAGCAGGTGCCGGCCGGTCACCCAGCCGGTGAGCGGCTCCCGGCCCAGCGTATCCAGCGGCGGCAAGGCGTGCCGCGCAAAGCGCGCCACATGGTCGCGAGGCAACCCCGACGGCAGGTAGTACATCCGAAACCCGATCGCTCCGCTCTCAAATCCCACGTCGTCATCCTCCCTATCCCGACCTGAAAGGCTCGATCCACACCGCTCGGGGGACGACGGCCTCCAGAAGGCGCATCCCGTCGCGCCAAGGCCGCCGCCGCGCCAGCTGTCGCGGCCCGGAGCGCGGACTATCCCCCATGCCCCCCGCCAATTCAACCCGAAAGCGGCGAGCCGAGGGCGCAGAGCGACGACGAACGTCGTGTGTGGCCGCGCATTCGGCTTGATTCCGTCCGGCATTCGGGCCAAAAGGCGGATTCCGACGGGTGGCGGGACGCCGCCCCGCCGGGGAGAGGACCGGCTCATGACTCAGACCTGCGACCCCATCTCACACGCCCTGATCCCCTGGCAAACCCCGGAACTGACCGGCATCAACCGACTTCCCGGGCGGGCGACCCTCGTCCCCCACCCCACGGCCGCCGACGCCCTCTCACAGGCGAACGCGCGCCGGGTCTCACTCGACGGCCGCTGGCGCTTTACGCTGGTCGACCGCGTCGACGCCACTCCCGCCGACTTTGCCGATCCCGACTTCAACGACGCGGCGTGGGCCGAGCTCCCCGTGCCGGCCTGCTGGACGATGCACGGGTACGACCGGCCGCACTACACCAACTGGCGACTGCCGTTCACTCCCGTGGACAGCCCCCGCGTGCCCGAGGAGAACCCGACCGGGCTGTATCGCACGACCTTCACGCTGCCGGCGGCGTGGCAGGGCCTGCGGGTCGTGCTCGGCTTCGGTGGCGTGGAGGCCGGGTGCTACAGCGTTTGGGTCAACGGCCGGCCCGTGGGCATGGGCAAGGACTCGCGCCTGCCCAGCGAGTTTGACCTGTCCGCCGTCATCCGGCCCGGGGCCAACGTCCTCGCCGTGCAGTGCATCAAGTGGGCCGACACCACATATATCGAGGACCAGGACCACTGGCGGCAGTACGGGATTCACCGCTCGGTCTACGCCTATGCCACGCCACCCGCTTTCATCGAGGACCTGTTCTGCAGAGCCGCCTACGTTCCCGGGACCGGCGCCGGCCGCCTCCAGTGCGACCTGCGCCTCGGCGGCGCCGGCGGACCGGGCTGGTCGTTCCGCGTCCAACTGCACGATGCGCGCGGCAAGACCGTGCTGAAGACTCCCGCCACGGCGCCTATCCCGTGGGGGATCGAAGGTCACAACGGCGCGCGCGAGCCCATCGGCGTAGCCGTCGCTGACATCCGCCGCGTGGCACCGTGGTCGCACGAGACCCCGGCCCTGTACACCGTCACCGCCGAACTGCTCGACCCCGCCGGCGGCGGCGTGGAAGCCACCCGCTCGCGCGTCGGCTTCCGCACGGTGGAGATCCGCGAGCGCGAACTGCGCCTCAACGGCCGCAAGGTCTACATCCGCGGCGTCAACCGCCACGACCACCACCCGGTGACCGGCAAGGTCATCGACCGCGAGACGATGCGGGCCGACCTGCGCACCATGAAGGCGCACCACATCAACGCCGTCCGCACCTCGCACTACCCCAACGACCCGATGTTTCTGGATCTCTGCGACGAGGTCGGGCTGCTCGTGATCGACGAGACGGACCTCGAGTGCCACCACACCTACGCCCGCACCGCCCACGACCCGCGCTACGCCTTCGCATTTCTGGACCGGGCCATGCGCATGGTCCTGCGCGACCGCAACCACCCCTGCGTCATCCTGTGGTCCCTCGGCAACGAGTCCGGCTACGGCCCCAACCACGACGCCATGGCCGGCTGGATCCGGCACGCCGACCCGACGCGCCCGCTGCACTGCGAGGGGGCGATCTGCAGGGCCAACAGCGACTGGGACCGCGGCCACGCCGCCACGGACGTGGTCTGCCCCATGTACCCGCAGATCGCCGACATCGTGGCGTGGGCGCGCACGACGAAGGACCCGCGTCCGCTGATCATGTGCGAGTATTCCCACGCCATGGGCAACTCCAACGGCTCGCTGGCGGACTACTGGGACGCCATCGAGTCCACGCCCGGCCTGCAGGGCGGCTTCATCTGGGAGTGGCTCGACCACGGCCTCCTCAAGCGCACCGACGACGGACGCGAGTTCTACGCCTACGGCGGCGATTTCGGCGACCACCCGAACGACGCGGACTTCGTCTGCGACGGGCTCGTGTGGCCCGATCGCGCCCCCCACCCCGCCCTGCAGGAGTGCAAGCGGCTGTTTCAGCCCATCGATGCCGTGCGCGTTGAAGGGCACGGCGTGCGGGTGCGCGTGCGATCGAAGTATGACTTCATCAGCACCGTCCATCTCGACGGCCGCTTCGAGCTGACGGTCGACGGTCGCGTGGTGCAGCGGGGGCGCCTGCCGCGCCTCGACCTGGCGCCCGGCGAGGCGCGCGTCGTCACCGTGCCCTGCCGCATCCCCCGCGTGCAGCGCGGCCAGGAGGTCCACCTGATGCTGCGCTGGCGAGACCGCCGGAACCTGCCGCTCCTCGGAAGCGGGTTCGAGGCCGCATGGGTACAGTTGGCACTACCGGCCATGGCGGCGGCGCGCCCGATCATCCCGGCCAGGCACCGGGCGGCGGGGTTGGTGCTGTCCGAAGACGGCGAACAGTTCATCGTCCGTGGCGACGACGTCGAACTGTCCGTCGACCGCTCGACGTGCGAGCTGTGCGCGTGGCGCGTCGGGGGCCGGGACCTGCTGGTCTCGGGGCCGCGGGTCACCCTGTGGCGGGCGCCGATCGAAAACGACGGCATCCGCGCGTGGATGGACCGGGGCTACCGGAACAGTCTCAGCCGCTGGTGTGAGGCCGGACTGGATCGGCTCCATCACGCCTGCGACCGCATTGCCGTGCGACGACAGCCCGACGGTTCGGTTCGCCTTTCGGCCGAGCTGCGCGCGTGGGGCGCCGATGAGCGCGCCGCGGTGGTCGAGGAGCGCGTTCTGGTCATCGATGGCCGCGGCAGCATCGCCGCCCGGCACCGCTTCTCCGTGCCGGCCGCCCTGGACGACCTGCCGCGCCTGGGCGTCGCGTTCGGATGCGGGGACGGCCTCGACCGCATGGAATGGTTCGGCCATGGCCCGCACGAAAGCTACTGCGACCGTCTCCGCGGCGCGCCGGTCGGACGCTACGCATGCGGCGTGCGCGACCGCTATGTGCCCTACATCATGCCGCAGGAGCACGGCAACATCGCCGGCCTGCGCTGGCTGGCCCTGCGCCGCGGGGACGGAGCCGGCCTGCTGGCCGGCGCGCACAGCAGGATGGAGGGCAAGGCCACGCAGGTGAGCGACGCCTGCCAGACCGCAGCCCGCCACACGACCGACCTCGTCTTCGACCCGCGGACGACACTGCACCTGGAGGCGGCGATGCGCGGCCTCGGCACCGCCAGCTGCGGACCGGACACGCTGGAGCGGTATAGGATCCGCACGGGCACGCACCGGCTCGCGTACCGGTTGACCCCCCTGCGCGCTGGCGACGATCCCGGCCGGTTGCACCGCCTGGCCTGACCCGTGCCTGGTCGGCACGCGACAATGGATGTTCCGGCCGGAACATTTATTGTCCTGTGAACCTGTTACCGCCCGCGGCCAAATGCTGGCTTGAACCGCCTGCGGCGCCTGTCTATCTTCGCCCCAACGCGTGCGGAACGCATTGATGCGACCCGCCGCCACCGCACCCGAGGAGATCGATCATGATGACATCCAAGACCACCGCCAAGAACACGAAGGTTCCCGGCTCGATGGCCGCAAAGATCAAGGCCCGCAAGTTTCAGCCTTCTGCACGCCAGCTGGTCGGCCACGTGCCGACGATTGCCATCACGCCGGTGGCCGACGGGCGCACGGGCGCTTACGAGGGGAATGTCGAGGGCACCTGGCGCATGGTCGAGCGGGTGTACGACCTGATCACCCAGAACGTGTTTCTCCCCGACGGCACACCGGTGCGCGTGGTGGTGGCCCCGGAAATCGTCTACGGCCCCCGCACCGGGGCGCTGGCCCAGGAGCACTACACGCGCGAGGGCGTCAGCGCCAACATCTGGGTCAGCCGCTCGTGGGCCTACAGCGATGAACTGATGAGCGCCTGCCAGGGCATCGGCTCGTCCGAGTGGCAGCAGGCTGCCTACGGGCTCAACCAGACCGA
>CAZJBP010000095.1:0-4802 GCA_964544115.1 uncultured Victivallales bacterium
CAGGTCGTGGCGGGGATGAACTACCGGCTGCGGCTCAAGGTGAAGGTGGACGGGAAGGTCAGGGAGGCGGTAGCGGGGGTCTGGCGGAAGCTGGACGGGAAGCATGAACTGACATCGTGGACATGGAGGCAGGGCGTGCAAATGACGGTGCGCCCAGTCCGGTTCGACCCCAAGGGAGAGCCTCGCAAGGTGTTTATTGGCGAGAACACGAACGCCATCAGCACGGTTGAGGAACTGCACGCACGCATCAAGGCTCTGCCAGCCGGAACCGAGCTTCAATGGTACAGCGGCTGTTACCTCTACCAGTATGTTCCGGTGGGCACGAACGACATTCCGATGATGGACTTCGTGAACATGTGCGAGGAGGCTGGGGTGAAGTTCTCGTATTCCTGCGGGTTCCGATAAGGCGGGAGTGAAGTTCTCGTATTCCTGCGGGTTCTGAGGCGGATGGAAGCACAGATGAAGAAGATGCTGATGATAATGGGCGTGGTCGGCTGGCTCGTTCTGCCGGTCATCTGGTGCTCAGCGTATCTGGAGACGAAGAGACACCTCGACGAGAGCACCATGACGCTTATCCGGCTCTGCAAGGCACAGCAGGGATTGGAGTTGGACGACGAGCCGTGGTACTCGTGCGTCAAGGGCTTCAGCGGGAACTACGTCTATCGAATCAGAGACCGGTATCTCTTGCCTCTTGGGATGGCATGGCTTGCCGCTGGATGTGGGCTTGCTGCCGCATTCTGGGGAACCAAGAGAGCCTGCGAGCGGGGCGCGCCATGACAGGAATGGGTATAGCAATCCTCTTCATGTTGTTCGTCGGTGCGGTTGTGTGTGTCAGCCTTGTAATCTCTGCGGTTGTCGCGTTTGGCTGCATTCCGCTCGTCCACCACATCCGAAAGACCCCGAAAGAACGACGATTCAGTGGCTTCAAGAAGACGCTGATAATGCTTTCGATGTGGGTTGTGCTATCCGTAGCCGTGGTCTCGCTCGGCATTCTGGGTGGGATGGCACTGTCAGCCATGAGCGGAGGACCAGCACCGTTCGAAGACGCTCGCAAGTTGATGCACCTTCCCGCTGAGACACAAGTGACGAAGGTTGAGAAAGGAGATTGGGCAGGCGATTTCTACATTGAGTTTCGACTTCCAGATACGAAGCCGCCCGCAGAGTGGTTGAAACAGGTGTGGGAGCTCAACTCTTCCATGACAAAGGACTTCAGCGACTATGAATACCGCAGCGAGACGAACAGTGTGGGAATATACTGTCATGGCGTTGCCCACATGAGCATCGCCTACGACCCAGCAACCGGCATCTACAGGTTCGAGCATGAATTCGAGAGCTAGTGGACGGCGTGGAACAGAAAGTGATGAAGAGAATCCATGCGGGCGGGCACATGACCGATGAAGTCCATTGACACCAAGCACTACCTTCTTGAGGTGACGTTAAGGCGGGATGATGTGCCTTCGTTCGAGCAGTATCCGTTCTGCCTCCCTGCGATTGCGAATCTGAAGACCCTCACACTGCACCCCTCGGTGACGTTCATTGTGGGCGAGAACGGCACAGGGAAGTCCACGTTGCTGGAGGCCATCGCCGTTGCGTGGGGCTTCAACCCAGAAGGGGGGTCGCAGAATTTCCAGTTCCAGTCACGGTTGTCCCACTCGCAGTTGCATGAGTTCCTGAACCTGAAAAGAGGACTCTATCGGCCCCGTGATGGATTCTTCCTGCGGGCCGAGAGTTTCTTCAACCTCGCCACGAACATTGAGCAGCTCGACAGGGCGGCGGAGGAGGCCGGAGGTTATGGCAAACCCATCATCAGCTTCTTTGGAGGGAGGTCGTTGCACGAGCAGTCTCACGGCGAATCCTTCTTCACTCTTCTCACAACACGATTCGGGGGCAAGGGGTTGTACATACTGGATGAGCCTGAAGCCGCTCTGTCCCCCAGCCGTCAGATGGCTGCACTCTCCCGTATGCACCAGCTTGTGAAGAAGGGGGCACAGTTCATCATCGCCACGCACTCGCCCATCATCATGGCATATCCCGATGCGGACATTGTTCTGCTCACGGATAAGGGACTCAGAAAGACTGCCTACACCGAGACGGAGCACTACACGGTGGCCCGTCAGTTTCTGGGCAATCACCGCCAGATGCTCGACATCCTACTGAAGGGCGACGAAGGAGCCGAGTGATGTGCTATGCCGTATACCTTGGAACCAGTGAACCGCTCCACACGTCAGGCTGGAACGAAGACACGAAGGCGGTCTACGTTGCGGCCCCGAGCGAGAAGGATGAACCCGTGAGGGCGTGGTTCACCAAGCCCCATATCTACTACGTCGGGTCGCATCTTCAATGCGGTTGCGGCTTCTTCCACAACGGTCTCGTCTTCACGGACGACGCTGAGATGATGCGGGCATACGAGGCGTCCCAGTCCAGCGTTCGTTCGCTCGTTGCCATCCTTGAGCAAGCCCTCACGACTTCTGACGCGGTGGAAATGTTTGTCACATGGGAAGGACGGCAATCGGAGCCGCCCATGCGAAGACGGGACATGTGCCCCAAAGACCTGATGACCGGCCTCCAACGGTATAGTGAAGACGCTGACGGAGCAGTCCAGATTGCCGAATCCGCCGTTCGAGAGCAGGAGTTCATTGTCATGCGTGGGCAGGCGTAGGACGCACACTATCGCCCACGAACCTCCATGAACGGGCATTCAAACGAGGGAGTGCGAGTGATTAGCTGCAAGGCGAAGGAGATGAAAAGAGACCTGATAGTGCTCGCCCTCGTCCCTCTGCTGGTGGGATGTACCTCGTGCGTGTCGCTGATAACGTCACACGGGCAGCCATGGGAAATGGTTCAATCCGTCGGCGGCCTTCGGGTGGACAATCCGGTCACACAGGCCAACGGGACAGTCTTCCTCCCTGTCATCTGCAATGTCAGCGGGTTCGAGACCATCACCGTAAAGCCGACGATGCTCAACTCCGCCCTTGTCGTGAGGAAGATTGCCGTCAAGCACAGGACGGACAAGATTCAGATTCAGGTCGTGACCTGCGTTGTGGACAACAAGCACACGTCGGCCACAAAGGGCGTTGACCTCGGCAAGGTGAAGAAAGCAACGTACCTCGTGGAGTATCTCAATCCAGACGGAACCACGGTGACGCTGAGGGAAATCGAGGTCAAGTAGGGCCGTACGAGTTCGGTGACAGAGATGAAGATGGGCAGGGCATGGATTTGGGGTGGCGTGGCGGTCCTGGCAGTGGCAGTCGCTGCTGGCATTCTTCTGCCCTCCTTCATCAAGGCCCGGAGCACATCAGGTAGCCACGCCTGCATCAACAATCTCCGCATCATTGACGCAGCAAAAGAACAGGCGGTCAACAACAAGGAGCTCCCGCCTGACGCCGACTGCGACGACCCGAGCAACAAGGCGGCGGTGAACCAGTACATCAAGAACAACGCCACGCCGATTTGCCCGAATGGCGGAACCTACAAGTACGGCACAGTCACAAACGAGCCGTCATGCAGCCTTTTCAACCCACGAAAGAAGGAGACCTACAAGCACTCAGTAGGGTTCAGACTATGAGAACGAACCGTAGCCGGACAATATGCCTGCTATTGATGACGCCCGTCGTGGTGTTTCTGAGTGCATCGTGTGGGTTGCTTCCGAGACGCACCACCTCATCAACGCCCGTCTGCATTAACAGCCTGCGTATCATTGACGCAGGAAAGGAACAGGCTGCTCTGGCTCATGGATGGACCAACGGGACTCCATGCGACACGGCGTATGCACGGGCGGAGGTGAGCCAGTACATCAAGGGAGGCGGGGTGTCGTGTCCACAGGGAGGGCAGTACACCTACAACCCCGTCGGCGTGGACCCTGTGTGCTCGCTGGGTCAGACCCATGCGTCCACGATTCGATACCGGCTGTTCAAGACGACGGAGACCCGACAGCACAGGCTAAGAGAATGAAACAGGCGAGACCGGAGTCATCCTCAACCAGCCATGAGTGAACGCAAACCAGCACGCCCTGCCGCAATGATAGTCCAAGGGGCTGTGTGTCTTGCCTTCATGGTGCTCTGGATTCTCTGCGGCCCACGACAGGCTCTCCAGCTTGACCTCTGGGCGGAATTGATGAAGCTGCTCTTCATGTTCTGGGCTCTGTTGTGCGTGGTGGCAGCGGTATTCGGCGTCTGGAACCCGAACCTGCGTGTCAACGTCCCCCTTTTCGGGCTGATGTGCTTCGGAGGCACGTGGTGGGCTTGCGTGAAGGTGCTTGGGAGTGGCGAACTGTACGAAGGGATGCCGAGTCCTTCTATCGTATACTGTGGACTGTCACTTATTCCCGTCGTCCCCACGCTGATATACGTTGTCGTCGTGAACAGTCTGGCAAGGAAAGCCTGTCAGTCGAGAGCCCTGAACCGTAATGAGCCAGACGCCAGATTGTCGGTCATGCCTCTCGTGGCGGGGACAATCTGCATTCTTGCCCTTCTTCTGGTCGGTCTGTCCGCTCCGGTGTTCACGAAGATATACCATGAGTGCGGCATCGACCCACTGCCTCTACGCCTAAAGGTGGTCTCCATGATTCACTGGTGGTGGACGCTTCCCGCTGGAGTTGCCGTTGCGCTTGTTCTGGCACGGGGTCGGCAGCGGTGGTGCGTGAGAACCAACAGGATTGTCGGTGCAATCACCATCCTTCTGTCGTTCGCAGTCCTCGTGGCCTATGCTCTGTCAGCGTGCACGGTGATGTACTTCACCATGTCGGAATGAAGCTTGAAATGAGGCGACCGATGATTCTGTGCTTCACGCTGCCGTCCGCAGGG
>CAZJBP010000095.1:4902-14709 GCA_964544115.1 uncultured Victivallales bacterium
AATCCCATCGTTGAAATCATCGTAGCCGACACCAACACACTGCCTAAGCATTTCTATTACAGCGGCAAGCCCGTTATTCGAAAGTCGAAACGCTGAGCACCGCACCTCGCAGCCCGTAATGGGAGCAGGGAGTTATGCCGAAATGAACGCTATTTGGATTGGCCTTGCGGCTCTGTTCGTCCTCGTGATCGTTGCAAGATTCACGCTGGGAGCATCGACGTCGGACCGTGCTGCCGCAAACGAGAAGATCAAACAGGGAGCCGCGGTGGTGGATGTCCGCACCCCGGCAGAATACGAGGCCGGGCATTACAAAGGCGCCACGAACATTCCCTTACAGGAACTGCAAAGCCGCCTGACCGAAATGGGCGACAAGAGCATGGCCATCGTGGTCTATTGTGCCTCCGGCATGAGGAGTGCCAGAGCGGCCGCGATTCTCGCGGCTGCCGGCTTCACGGACGTCACCGATGCCGGGGGCTTGAGGAACTTGGAGCCGTAGCCCGCCATCCGGGCTTCGCCGACCGGCAGGCACGGAGCCGCCACGGGCCGCCGTTCCGCCTGAATGAATGTCGCGCTTGCGGTTCTTGCGGCGCTTTGACACCCTTCCCGCCCGTGAACCGGCTTCTTTACGCTGGTCGTCAGGGCGGCTCCCTGGCGCCGGCAGAACTCGTAGGGGTCCGTCGCCCGACGTCATTTCCCGCGCAACCGTAGGGGTTTGGAGAACACCGTCATGTCCGCCGAGAGCACCTCCGTCATGCCCGCTGCCGACCGCCATCGCCTCCGCGAACTGGCCAAGCAGAAGGTGGAGATCGCCAACGACCCGGTCAACCTCGAGCGCAAGCGCGAGTGGTACCGCCACCGCCGCCGCGAGCCCGGCCGCCCGCTGCTCCTCGTCGAAACCTGGGAGATCGCCGGCCTGGTCGACGCCGGCTCGGGCGGCTCCTGCACCAGCGAGCAGGCCCGGCCGCTGGAGAGCTACCTGCTCGTGGAGCAGTACATGTGGAACCAGGTCCGCGACGACCACGTGGTCCTGCCCACGATCAACGTCGGATGGAACGTGAGCACCAGCAACTACGGCGTCGACGTCAATTACCAGCACGGGCAGGGCAACGACGCCGGACGCGGCTCCAGCCGCTGGGACGCGCCGATCAAGGACCTGGAGGCCGACTTCCCCAAGCTCAAGCCGCGAACCTTCAGCGTCAACCGCGAGCCGGCGTTCCAGAGCAAGGCGTTCCTCGACGATCTGTTCGGCGACATCCTGACCATCGACCTGGGCGCGGGGTGCCCCTGGTGGACCATGGGCCTGACCGGCACGCTCATCCAGCTGATCGGCCTGGAGAACATGATGTACGCCATGGTCGACCAGCCCGAAGGGCTCCACCGCATCATGGCGTTCCTGCGGGATGACCACCTGGCCTTTGCCCGCTGGGTCGAGAAGGAAGGGCTCCTGACGGTCAACAACACCGACCACTACATCGGATCCGGCTCGCTGGGCTTCACGGAGGAGTTGCCCGCCCCCGGCTACGTGCCCGGCACGCCCGCGCGGCTGAAGGACCTGTGGGTGCTCTCCGAGAGCCAGGAGACCCTTCTGGTCTCGCCCGACATGTTCGAGGAGTTCATCTTCCCGTACCAGCTCGCGATCGCGAAGGAGTTCGGCCTCTGCTACTACGGCTGCTGCGAGCCGGTCAACAACCGCTGGCACGTGCTCAAGCGGCTGCCCAACCTGCGCGCCGTCTCCGTCTCCCCCTGGGCCGACGAGGCCGTTATGGCCGAAGCCTGCGGGCGGGATGTGCTGTACTGCCGCAAGCCCAACCCCGCCATGATCAGCACGCCGCACGTCGACGAGGACGCCATCCGCGCCGATGTCCGGAAGACGCTCGAGACCGCCAGGGGCTGCAACGTCGAGATCGTCATGAAGGACATCCACACCCTCGCCGGAGACAAGCTCCGCCCCGCCCGCTGGGTGCAGCTGGCGCGCGAGGAATGCGCGCGGGCCGGCTGGTGAGGGTGTTTATGCCGTTGCATCGGAAGAGGTCGCTATGACACCACGAGAACGCGTGCTGGCAGCCCTAAACCATCAGGAGTCGGACCGCGTGCCGGTCGACCTCGGCACGTGCGACACGACCCTGGCGCGCGAGGTGTACGAGGGGCTGGCCCGCCTCCTCGGCCTGGAGCCGGTGAACGCCGCGCACGCGCCCAACCGCAACACGTTCGTCACTCCGGACGAGCGCATGCTGGAGGCGCTCGGGGCGGATGTTCGCCTGGTTCACACCGTCAACAACCCGCCGACGGGGCCGCAGCCGCCGGGGCCAAAAGAAGAGATCCTGCCCGACGGGACGGTCCAATGGACCCACGCATCGGGAATGGTCTGCCGCCGCGCGGCCGGGGAGTGGGACATCCAGCTCTACCGGCCGGCGATCACCGAGGACTTCACCCGCGCTGACATCGATCGCCTGTTCCCCGCGCCGGCCGCTACGGATTGGGCCAACCGCGAGGGGACGGCGGCCGCCATCGCCGAGGTTCATCGGCGCGGCCTCGCCGTGCAGTGCGAACACATCCTCATGCCCGTGACGGGGACGAGCATGGGCATCCTCGACCCCTCCGGCTGGTGCATGGCGCTGGCCACAGAGCCCAACCTGCTCTGCGAGTTGATGGATCGTTTCCTGGCGCAAAGGTTTGCCGACGCCGAGTCATTCTATGGAGCGGTCGGCAATCTGCCGGACATGGTTTTCGGGATCGGCGACGACGTCGCCTGCCAGGCCGCCCTGTGGATGTCACCCGAACATTACCGTCGGTACGTCAAGCCCCGCCACGCCGAGATCATCCGCTTCATCAAGGCCCGGACCCAAGCCAA
Source organism: uncultured Victivallales bacterium (assembly GCA_964544115.1). GTDB lineage: Bacteria > Verrucomicrobiota > Kiritimatiellia > UBA8416 > JADHWI01 > CAZJBP01. The sequence continues at coordinate 7,754 of CAZJBP010000095.1, forward strand.
GATCATCTTTCACTGCTGCGGAGCCTGCAAGGCCATCCTGCCGGACCTGATCGAGATCGGCGTAGATGTGTTCAACCCCACACAGACCAGTGCGGTCGGCATGGACCCGTTCGAGCTGAAGCGCGAGTTCGGGCGGGATTTGGTGTTCTGGGGCGGGATCGACGTGATTCACCTCCTGCCGCGCGGCACCCGGGAGGATGTCGAGCGGGAGGTCAAGCGGCACATCGACGCGCTGGCGCCCGGGGGCGGATACGTGCTCTCGCCCAGCCACATCATCCAGGCCGGCACGCCGCCGCAGAATGTCCTGACGATGTACCGCACGGCCCTGGAATACGGCCGGCGAAGGTGAGGGAGGAGGCGTGACCATGACCCAGAGTAGCCGCGAGGTCGACGACGCCACACTGGACGCGTGGTCGGCCCCGTACCGCCATTGGCACTACTGGCCGGAGCACGTCATCTCGTCCGAGCCGAATGTTCCCGGCCATGAGGCGTTCAAGAACACCGACGTGCCGTGCGTGTACCAGCTGCCCGGCCGCGGAAACACGTGGTTCATGAGCTTCATCGCCTTTGACGGCCGGGGCTACAACAGCTTTGTCGCCGAGAGCGATGACCTGCTCCAGTGGCGCCACATGCGCCAGGCCATGGGGTTTGGCCCGGAGGGCGAGTTCGACTTCGGGGGCTGCGTCATCGGCGCGTATCTGTATGAGTCCTACGACATCAACGCCCCGCGCCTGTTGAAGAGGCGGGACGGGAAGTTCTGGACGCTCTACGGGTGCTACCCGAAGCAGGGCGCTTACGAGATCGACCCCGGCTACGAAGGCGTCGCCGTCAGCGAGGACGGCCTGAGCTGGAAGCGGGCGCAGGACCGCTTCATCCTGTCGGTCCATGATTCCGACACCGGCGACTGGGAGAAGGACTGCATCTATCAGCCCTGGCTCGTGGAGGACCGGGGGCGTTTCTACAACTTTTACAATGCAAAGCACATGCCCGATTGGGTCGAGCAGATGGGTTTGGCGACCTCGAAAGACCTGCTGAACTGGAAGCGGCACGCGGGCAATCCCGTCGTCCGCGTCCGCCCCGGAGGCTACGACGAGAAGTTCTGCTCCGACGCCAAGGTCTTCCGCGATGGCGACCACTGGGTGATGTTCTACTTCGGCGTGGGCAAAGGCGGGGCCCACATCATGGCCGCCTTTTCGCGCGACCTGCTGAACTGGCGGGCGCATCCCGAACCGCTCTACAAGGCTGGCGGACACCCCGGCGGGCTCGACTCCCAATACGCGCACAAGATTTCTCTCGTCTACCAGCCGAAGAACGACACGTGGTATCTCTACTACTGCGCCTGCGGCAACCGCGGGCGCGGCATCGGCCTGCTCACCAGCCGGCCCATCCGTTAACCGGGAGGAGTCCATGGACCTTCAGCTCGCAGGTCTGAATGCCGTCGTCACCGGAGGATCAGCCGGCATCGGCGCGGCCATCGTCCGAACCCTTGCCGCGGAGGGCTGCAACGTGGCGTTCTGCGCCCGGCATCAGGAGCGGATCGACGCCGTGCTCCGCTCCGTTGAATCGCTGCCCGGCGCGGTCCGGGCGCGCGCCCTGGACATCACCGATCAGGAACGGTTCGAGGACTGGCTGGGCACGCTCGGCGCGATCGACATCTTCATCCCCAATGTCAGCGCCCTGAGCGGCGAGTGGAACGCGGCGTTCGAAACCGACATCCGCGCCACCGCCCGCACCACCGAAGCCGTCGTGCCCGTCCTCCTGCGCTCGGAGCACGGGGCGATCACCTATATCGGGTCCAAGGCCAGCTCCCTGGCCGGAGCGGGCGCCTACGGGGCGGCCAAGGCGGCCATGGCCTACTACATGAAGTCGCTCTCCCTGCGCCTGCTCCCGACCGTGCGCGTCAACGTGGTCTCCCCCGGCGACACGCTCTTCGAAGGGGGCGTCTGGGACTCGTTGCGCCTTCAGAACCCGGGCGCCTACGCAGCCGCCGTGGAGCGCAACCCGATGAAGCGGCTCGCCGGCCCCGAGGAGATCGCTCGCGTCGTGGCCTTTGTCTCCAGCCCTGCGGCGAGTTTTGTCGCCGGCGCCAACTGGTATGTCGATGGCGGCTCCGTCGGCCACGTGCAGCTCTGATGGGCCGCAGGGACGGCGCCCCGCGAGCGCCGCGGGGCGGCAGGTGGATGAATCCACTTCCCGACGCCTGCGGGCCGCGCTATGGTGACCGGAATGTTGTTTCTTCAGGAGAGCAAGTAATCATGCGCAGGCACCGGTCGATCTTCACCTCATGCCTGGTCGCATTCACCGTGGCGGGGGCTATGGCCGCCTCGGCCGAGAGCGGCCACTCCGGAATCTCGGTTGTTCCCGAACCCCGGAAGGTTCTGCTCGAGCCGGGGCGGTTCACCCTCAAAGCCGGCACAGCCATTGTATATGACCGCGCGTCCCGGGAGACCGCGGAATGGCTGGCGGCCCGACTGCACCCGGCCACCGGCGTGGTCGTGGCCACCCGCGAGGGTGAGGCCGGCGCGAGCAACACCATCTCGCTGGCCGTCTCGCCCTCCTCAACCCTTGGGGAGGAGGGCTACGAGCTGATCGTGACGACGGACCGGGTCAGCATCCGCGGCGGCGGCCCCGCCGGCGTCTTCTACGGCTGCCAGACGCTCCGTCAGCTCCTCCCGCCCCAGATCGAAAGCCCGCGCGATGTGTCCGGCGGAGAATGGACCGCGGAATGGACGGTGCCGTGCGTCCGGATTGAGGACCAGCCCCGGTTCGGCTGGCGCGGCTGCCTGATCGACGACGCCCGGCACTTCCTGGGCAAGGACGTCATCAAGCGGCAGATCGACCTCCTCGCCTTCTATAAGCTCAACCGCCTGCACTGGCATCTGACCGACGACCAGGGCTGGCGCATCGAGATCAAGAAGCACCCGAAGCTCACCGAGGTGGGCGCCTGGCGCGGGTCGCCTCCCTACGGAGGGTTCTACACCCAGGCGGACATCCGCGAGATCGTGGCCTACGCGCAAAGCCGGCACGTGGTGATCGTGCCCGAAATCGAGATGCCCGGCCATGCGCTGGCGGCGCTGGCCTCCTACCCTCAACTCGGCTGCCTCGGCGGAGGGTACGCCGTCGGGACAAACTGGGGTGTCTACGCTGACGTGTATTGTCCCGGCAATGACGAAGTCTTCCCTTTCCTTGAAAGCGTGCTCACGGAAGTGATGGACCTGTTCCCGGGGCCGTACATTCACGTCGGCGGCGACGAGGTTCCGAAGGATCGCTGGCAGAAGTGCCCGAAGTGCCAGGCCCGCATGGCAACGAACGGGCTGAAGAACGAACACGAACTCCAGAGCTGGTTCATCAAGCATTTCGACGGGTTTCTGCAGAAGCATCAACGCCGCCTGATCGGGTGGGATGAGATTCTCGACGGCGGCCTGGCCGAAGGCGCGGTGGTCCAGTCGTGGCGCGGCATGGACGGCGGCGTCCGGGCCGCAGGCGACGGCCATGATGTGGTCATGTCGCCCACCAGCGACTGCTATTTGGACTACGGCTACGACTCCATCTCGCTGCCGCAGATCTACTACTTTGACCCCATTCCCTCCGAGCTGAAGCCGGAGTTCCGGCGCCACATCCTGGGCCTCGAAGGCAATCTGTGGAGCGAACGCATCCCTGACGCGAACCGGCTGGACGATCAGGGCTTCCCCCGCCTGTGCGCGCTGGCCGAGGTGGGGTGGTCCCCGCTGGAGGCCCGGGATTGGGAGGGGTTTGCCGGGCGCATGATCTCGCAGTACAAACGGCTCGATCTCCTGGGCGTCAAGTACCGTGCCGCCGCCAAAGACGTCTCGTGGGGGAAGACGGTGGGCCACTGGGAACCGGCCCGGATCGCCACGGACTTCGCGCCCCTCGAATGGGACATCACGGCGGCTGTGAAAACGCCCGGGACCTACGCGGCCACATTCGTCTACCGGCGCGGATGGCACGGGCTCGAGATCGAATGGGTCGCGCTCATTGAGAACGGGAAGGAAGTGGCGAGGGACACGCACCCGGGGTTCAGCGGATATGACAAGGCGAACATCACGTACCGCCTGGCGCTGCCGGCCGTAACCCCCGGGGCGGCGGTTGTGCTGCGCGCCAGCCTCAAGGGCCGGGGCGGAGCAGACTCGGCGGGCGATCTCCTGATTCTCCATGTCAACGAGGGGCCGCAGAAATGAACGATGCCATGACACCGAAGAAGCAGCCGGGGACCGGGACGAACTTCAGCTTGCCTCCAAAGGACATGCAATGGTGGCGGGAGGCGCGCTTCGGCCTGTTCATCCACTGGGGCGTGTATGCGATTCCCGCCAAGGGCGAATGGGTGATGTGGAGCGACCAGATCCCGTTCCGCGACTACCGCAAGCTGGCGGACCAGTTCAATCCGCAGAAGTTCGATGCGGATGCGTGGGCCGCCTGTGCGCGGGATGCCGGGATGAAGTACATGGTCCTGACGACCCGCCACCACGACGGCTTCTGCCTGTTTGACAGCCAGGTCAGCGATTTCACCAGCGTGAAGACGGCCGCGAAGCGCGACTTCATCGCGGAGTATGTCACGGCCTGCCGCAAGGCCGGCCTCAAGGTGGGATTCTACTACTCGCCCCTGGATTGGCGGTTTCCGGGCTACTTCTTCCCGAACCTGTACCGCGAGAGCGCGGAAGCCATGAAGCAGCAGACGTATGACCAGGTGCGCGAATTGCTCACGAACTACGGCAAGATCGACATCCTGTGGTTTGACGGCGGCGGCGACGACTGGCTCGGCTTCGGGGGCATTGAGTGGGGCGGCTCCCAGCCGGGCTGGCACGGCCGCGACTCGAAATGGCCCCAGACGGAGCACTTCAAGGGCGCGCCGCTCTGGGAACCCGAGAAGCTGTACGGCATGATCCGCACGTTGCAGCCGAAGATCGTGATGAACGATCGCGCCGGGAGCCTTGGCGTTGACTGGGGCGGCGATTTCGGAACGCCGGAGGGACGGATCGGCGAATTCAACACCACCCGCCCATGGGAGACCTGCGACACGCTGGCCGGGGCGTGGGGCTACTGTCGGGGCAGCACCATGCGATCCCTGCGCAACTGCATTCACATGCTCGTGAATTGCGCGACGCGGGACGGAAACCTTCTCCTCAACACGGGCCCCACGGCCGACGGCGAGATCGAACCGCGACAGGTCCGGCGGCTTCGGGACGTGGGCCAGTGGCTGGAGCGATATGGCGAAAGCGTCTATGGCACGCGCGGCGGGCCGGTCGCTCCGCAGCCCTGGGGCGGAACCACGCATCGCGGGAATCGCATCTACGTGCACGTCCTTGACTGGACGGAGGACGAGATTCTTCTGCCACCGATCAAGCGGAAGATCAGGGCCAGTCACGCTCTGACCTGCCGTTCCGCCGATGTCAACGTCGGCAAGGATGGAGTACGCATCCGCGTCCCGCCGAAAGACCGGCAGGCCCCCGATACGATTGTTGTGCTGGAGGTGGAAGGGAAGGAAGTTGGCGATGGCCGCACTTCTGTATAAAGAGGACTTAGATGCAGCGCGCGATCGGCTGAAGACCTGGTGGGACGGCGGCGATATCGGCCGGCCACCCATCCAGCTGTCCATCCCCCGTCAGAAGCCGTGTGAGGCTGTGCCGGTCATGCAACGGCCGGAGGGCTGGGTGACAGACTACTCCACGTCCGATTTCGCTTTCCGCCTTCACAACTGCCTGACCGGCTGTTCCGGCGGCAAGTTCCTTGCGGAGGCCGTGCCCGTCGTCTCGCCGGACCTGGCCCCCAACACGCTGGCGCTGTTCCTGGGCTGTCGAGGCGTCGAAATGCCCGGCACCGTCTGGTGCGAACCGTGCATCGACGATCCGGCCCACGCTGAGTTTCGCGTCCGGCGCGACAATTTCTACTTCGACTTCTGCTGGCGGCTGGCGCGGGAGACGCTCAAGCGGTGCAAGGGGAAGTTTCTGGTCTGCTATCCGGATCTGATAGAGGGGCTCGACACGCTGGCGGCCATGCGCGGCACCGAGCCGCTGCTGCTGGACCTGATCGAACGGCCCGACTGGGTCCACGAGAGCCTGCGCCAGATCACCCGCTGTTACTTTGAGGTGTACGACGAGATGTACGACGCCTTCAAGGATGAACGGGGAGGCACATGGTTCTGGGCCTGGGCGCCCGGCCGCATGGCCAAGCTGCAGTGCGACTTCTCGGCCATGATCTCTTCTGCGATGTTCGGCGAGTACATGGTGCCGGTTCTCCGGGACATGACGGCCCGGCTGGACTACTGCATGTACCACTGGGACGGTGTGAACGCCCTTCAGCATCACGACCACCTGCTCTCCCTGCCCAGGCTGACGATGCTTCAGTGGACGCCCGGGGAGGGCCAGCCCGGCCCGTCGCACCCGAAGTGGTGGCGGATGCACCACAAGACGCTGGACGCCGGCAAGAAGCTCATCCTGGGCGCCAGCAAGGAGGAGATGCTGGCCCTGAAGAAGGAGTTTGGCCGCCAGTTCAAAAACATCATGCTCAACATGTGGGCGCCATCGCTGGAGGAGGCAAATGAGATCCTCGAACTCGCCGCAGACTGAACCGGGAATCGACACCGCAACCCTCCGCGTGGACACCCGGGCTCGGGGAATCAGGACCAGCCCGCAGCTGTACGGGCTGTTCTGCGAAGACATCAACCACGCGGGCGACAGCGGCCTGTATGCCGAGATGGTGCGCAACCGCGGGTTCGAAGCCGGGCGCACGCCGGAAGGCTGCCGCATGGAGGGCAGCGAGGTGGTGAACCCCAAGGGCTGGCGGCAGGCTTACATGCCCGACAGCCTGGAAGGCTGGTCGCTGCTCTGCCGGGGCGACGCCAGCGGCGAGGCGAAGGTGGTCGCGGACTCGCCGCTGAGCGCGGAGAACCCGATGTCCCTGCGCGTGACCGTTCACGCCGCCCGGGGCGGCGAATTCGG
>CAZJBP010000096.1:0-14632 GCA_964544115.1 uncultured Victivallales bacterium
TATCGTGGAGGCGTGCCGCGTGGCGAACGTCTTGACGCCGTTGACGGCCTTCATCGTGGTCGAGAACTCCGCCCAGTGGCGAATGCTGGAGCAGAAGGAGAGGCAGAAACTAAAGAACGCGGACGCGCTTGACGTCCCGAAAGCGTCGGCGCCGCCAACCGCTCTTCTCGTCGCGGGCCTGGCCGCTGCCTGGGCGTGCCGTCATCTCGCCAGACGGTTCTCGACACGCGCCGCCGACCGGTCCTAGGATTCGTCCCCGCGCGGGGTTGAGTGCGCTTCTCTCCCGCGGGTGGAGGGGCGATGTCATCGTTTCTGGTCTTCGAGAACGTGGTCAAGCGCTTCGGGTCGGTGACGGCGGTGGACAACGTGTCGCTGACCGTCGAGCGCGGCGAGATCTTTTCGCTGCTGGGGCCCAGCGGGTGCGGCAAGACCACGCTGCTTCGCATCCTGGCCGGGTTCGAGGAGCCGGATGCCGGGCGGGTCTTTCTGGACGGCGTGGATATCACCGGGCTTCCGCCCAACCAGCGCAAGGTCAACACGATCTTTCAGAACTACGCGCTGTTTCCGCACCTGACGGTCCGGGATAACATCGCCTTCGGCCTGCAGATTGCCCGCCTGCCGCGCAAGGCGGTGGACGACGAGGTGGACCGGATGCTGGCGCTGATCCAGATGCAGGACCAGGCGCACAAGAAGCCGCACCAGATCAGCGGCGGGCAGAAGCAGCGCGTGGCCATCGCCCGCGCGCTCGTGCTCAAGCCGCGCGTCCTGCTCCTCGACGAGCCGCTGGCCGCGCTGGATCTCAAGCTGCGCCAGCGCATGTTGATCGAGCTGGACCAGATTCACGACGACGTGGGCATCACCTTTGTCTACGTCACGCACGACCAGGGGGAGGCGATGAGCCTCAGCGACCGCATCGCCGTCATGGATCGCGGCCGCATCGAGCAGGTGGGCACGCCGGGGCAGGTGTACGAGGCGCCGACCAGCAGCTTCGTGGCCGCGTTCATCGGCGATACGAACTTCTTTGAAGGGGTGGCGGGGGAGGAACTGCCGGGCGACCGCATTCGGCTGCATATCGAGGGGTTTGCCGACGTGGTCTGCTTCAACGACAACAAGATCCAGCCCGGCAACCCGGTCTTCGTGAGCGTGCGCCCGGAGAAGTTCTCCATCCATCGCGAGCCGCCGGCGGACAAGCCACTGCACAACGTGTTCCGCGGGCGCGTCGAGGACGTCATCTATCTCGGGGCGCACACCAAGTACTGGGTGAGGGTGGGGGAGTATCGCCTGGCCGTTGACCAGCAGCACAGCCGGTTCCTGCTGGACCAGCGTCCCATCCGCTGGCAGGACGACGTCTGGCTCTCCTGGCACGCGGACGACGGCTACATGCTCGAACGGTACCGCGAGGCGGACGAACGGATGATCGAACCGGTCGATGCCCCGCCGGGAGCCGGGGGCGACGGCATGGCGGAGGGTCGATGAACAGGAACCGACGGCGTCAGCGGGCGGAGTGGGCCATTACGCTGCCCTCGCTGGCCTGGCTGACGATCCTGTTCGTCGTGCCGACGGCCATCGTCTTCGCGGTGGCGTTCAGGCCCTCCGATCCCTACGGCGGCATCGGCGCCGGATGGACGCTGGCGACACTGCGCGGCCTCGGTAACCCCAGCTATCCCGGGATCATCTGGCGCACGCTGTGGCTGAGCGTCCTGACGACCGTCGCGTGCGTGGCCCTCGCCACGCCCGTGGCCTACTGCATGGCGAAGGCGCCCCCGCGCTGGCGACAGCGGCTGCTGCTTCTGGTGATCGTTCCGTTCTGGACGAGTTTCCTGATCCGCGTGTTTGCGTGGAAGGTCATCCTGCACCCCGACGGCGCGGTCAAGCACGCGGTCGAGTGGCTGGGTCTGGCCGAGCGCGGGACGCCCCTCCTGTACTGTCCCGGCGCCGTGCTCCTGGTCATGGTCTACACGTTCCTGCCGTTCGCCATCCTTCCGATCTACGCGGCTGCGGAGAAGTTCGACTTCGCGCTGGTGGAGGCCGCCCGCGACCTCGGCGCCCGACCGATCCAGGCGTTTCTCCGGGTGTTTGTTCCCGGCGTCCGTCGCGGCCTGCTGACCGCGCTTCTGATGGTGCTGATCCCCGCCCTGGGTTCATACGTCATTCCCGACCTGGTCGGCGGACCCGACAGCGAGATGCTGGGAAACAAGATTGCGCAGCGGACGTTTGTTGACCGCAACCTGCCTCATGCCAGCGCCCTCTCGGCGTTGCTGATGGTGGCGGTTCTCCTGCCGCTGGCGGCCATGTGGGGGCTGCAGCGCAGTCGCGGCGCGCCGGCCGTGAAGGAGCCTTCGTGAAGCACAGCCGTTTTCCCCTCGTGGTGACCCTGGCCGTGCTGGCCTTTCTGTACCTGCCGATCCTGGTCCTCGTGGCGCATTCGTTCAACGCCTCGCGCTTCGGCGGCGGATGGGGCGGCTTCTCGCTGCAGTGGTATGCCAAGCTCTTCCGCCAGGGGGATATCTGGCACGCCCTTCAGAACACGCTGCTGATCGCCGTGGGGGCCACGGGGGTCTCTGCGGTGCTTGGAACGACCGCGGCCTTTGCGCTCCACCGCTACTCCGGCCGCCTGCAGCGCGTGCACTACAGCCTGATCTACACGCCATTGGTCGTGCCGGAGATCCTGATGGGCATCAGCCTGCTGCTGTTCTTCGTGGCCCTCGGTGTGGACCTGGGGCTGGGGACGATCTTCCTGGCGCACGTGACGTTCTGCATCAGCTACGTGGCCATGGTGGTGCTGGCCCGGCTGCAGGACTTCGATTTCTCGGTGATGGAGGCGGCCCGTGATCTGGGGGCGGACTCCTGGACGGCGACGCGGCGAGTCCTGCTGCCGCTGCTGGCGCCGGGCATCGCGGCTGGATCCCTGCTCGCCTTTACGCTCTCCATCGACGATTTTGTCGTCTCGTTCTTCGTTGCCGGCCCGGGAGCGACGACCCTGCCGATCCGCATCTACAGCATGATCAAGCATGGCTCGCCGCCGCTGATTAACGCGTTGTCATCCCTGTTGTTGCTGGTTACATTCGTGGCCGTCGGGCTGAGCCAACGTCTGACGCGCAGGGGAGGGACTGGATCATGAGGCGCATGGGATGGTTGCTGTTGGGAGTGTGGGTGGCGGCGGGAACCGGATGTCTCAAGTCGCCGCCCTCGCTGCATGTGTACACGTGGGCCGACTACATCAAGCCGGAGCTCGTCGCGCAGTTTGAGAAGGCCCAAGGCTGCAAGGTGGTCATCGACACCTTCGACTCCAATGAGGCCATGTACGCGAAGCTCAAGGCCGGGGCAACCGGCTACGATCTGCTGACCCCCTCCAGCTACATGGTGAAGCTGATGGTCGGGCAGGGCATGCTTCAGCCGCTCCAGGGCGCGAAGCTGCCCAACCGGCGCAACGTGGACCCCGAATATCTGAAGATCGCCCTCGATCCGACGATGGAATACAGCGTCCCCTACATGGTCACGTACACGGGCCTGGCCTATCTGAAGAGCCGGGTGAAGGACGTCGATCCGAGCTGGTCTGTTCTGGATCGGCCCGACGTCAAGTCCCGGACCACCATGCTCAACGACATGCGCGAAACCATCGGGGCCGGGCTGAAATTCCTCGGTTACAGCCTGAACACAACCAATACCGAAGAGCTGGCCAAGGCGCGCGACGTGGTGTTGCGGTGGAAACAGAACCTCGCGAAGTTTGAGAACGAGCAGTACAAGACGGGGCTCGCTTCCGGGGAGTTCCTGCTGGTGCACGGCTACAGCGGGGATATCCTCCAGGTTCAGTCGGAGAACGACGACATCGCGTTCATGCTTCCGAAGGAGGGGTTCTCCGTGTCCTGCGACGACCTGGTCATCCCGAAGGACGCGAAGCAGGTGGACCTGGCCCACGCCTTCATCAATTTTCTTCACGACCCGGACGTGGCGGCGGAGAACATGGAATTTATCCAGTACCTCTGCCCCAACGCGGCGGCCTACGGGAAGATGAGCGAGGCCGCCCGTCAGAACCCCGCCATCTTTCCGCCCCCGGAGGTGCGCGCCAAGGGTGAGATGATTCGCGACCTGGGCGCCGACAACGCGAAGTACACGCGCGTCTGGGACGAAATCAAGGCCGGCAACTGAGGCGTTGGGGGCCGAACAGCAGATCCATCAGGTCCGAGCCCTTCATGGCTCCCAGGCTGCCGCCGGGGCACGAGAACTCATCGAAGACCCGGACGGTGTCCGGCGCCACGCCCCGCATGCGCACCGCCACCGGCACTGGCGTGCGCGTGTGCTTGCCCAGTGCGATCGGGACGGGGTGATCGGGAAGGACCGCCGCGTTGACGTCCGGACCGATGGCGTCCAGCACGCACCCGACGATGCGCCGGTCGAACTCCTCGATGGTCTTCAGTTTCAGCTCCAGATTCTGCTCGTGCGATACCTCGTCGATGGCCTCGAGGTGCAGATAGACAAAATCATGGGTCTTGATGGCCTCGATGGCCGCCTGGGCCTTGCCCTCGTAATTGGTGTCGATGTATCCCGTTGCCCCGGGCACGACGAGGGCGTCCATGCCCAGCGCCCGGCCGAGCCCGACGATGACGTCCACGGCTGAGATGACGGCAGACGTGATGCCGTAGCGGTCCTGAAGCGTCCGCATGCTCCCGCCGCGTCCGCCGTTCCACGGCCACACGCCGTTGGCCGGACGCTTGCCTTCGTGTGCGCGGCGGAGGTTGACTGGGGCGCGGGTCAGGACGGCGGGGGCCTCCCGCATGAGCCTGCACAGCAGGGCGGCGGTGGCCTCGGCCTCGGGTGTGCGTGCGCGGGGCAGGTGGTCTTCGACGCGGTTGCCCTGGTTGTCGTCGGGCTTTTCGGTCGCCACATCGGCCGAGTACTCCGGGCCCTTGAGCACGAGCAGGCTGCGGTAGCTCACCCCGGGATGGAATCGCACTGTGGACGAACCGAAGTGGCGGTTCATCTCTTCGACGAGGACGTTGGCATCGGCCGGGTCGATATGCCCCCCGGAGTAGTCGAGAAGAACACCCTCTTCGACCGTGACCAGGTTCATCCGGAACGCAATCTCGTCGGCCCCGAGTTTCAGCCCGCGTCCGGCGGCTTCGAGCGGCCCTCGGCCGCAGTACTCTGCGGCGAGGTCGCACCCCAGGACCGACATGTTCGCGACTTCGCTGCTGGTCGGGAAACCCGGAGGGAGGGTAAGGAGGGTTCCGCAGCGGCCGTCCCGGGCCAGGGAGTCCATGGCCGGTGTGCGCGCGGCCTGCAGGGGCGTTCGCCCTCCCAGCGCCGGCACGGCTTCATCAGCCATTCCGTCACCCAGGAAGATGATAGTCTTGTTCGGCCGCATGAGGGGCATGTTGCCAGAGTGGCGCAGAAGCTGTCAATCTGAGCGCGCTGCTGTCGGCCAATCGGTCTTGACCTTTGGGCCGGTGAGGTTAGGCTACGGCTGGAAGGGGCAAGCCGGTGACACTGAGGCCAGCAACGGTGACGGGGGGGCGCGATGCGACCGCGTGACGGTGACAGCTACTCGTTGCCGACGGCTGACCAGTTGGCCACGCTCAGGGCTGTCCTGGGGCGGGTCGGCCACGACCTGAGCAACCTCGTGACCCCTTTGGTCGCCTATCCGCCCCTGCTGAGGATGGATATGCCGGTCGGGTCGAAGAGCGGCGAGTTGATCGACGCCATGGAGCAGACCGCGCAGGACATTGTCGGGGTCGCGCGACAGATGCTGGATTTCTCCGCCTGCGGCGAGTTCGAGCGGCAGCCGGTTGAACTCGGGGATATGGCGAGAATGGTCAGCAGCGAACTCGCCAAGTCACTCCCCGCCGGGATCCGTGCTCATGTGGAGGTCAAGGATGAAGGCCTGACCATCAGTGGGAGCCATGAGAAACTGGGGCGGTGCCTGCGCCGTCTTTGGGCCAATGCGGTTGAGTCCATGCCGGCCGGCGGCGAGGTGACCGTTTCCGTGGCGCGCATGGAGTCCGCGTCTCCGCTGCGAACCCCCGGGGGAGGCGAGGCGCCGGCTGGAGCCTATGGCGTTATCGAGGTGCGTGACACGGGAAGCGGGATCGACCCGGCCGTGTTGCCGTCGGTGTTTATTCCGTTCTTCACCACGCGCCGTGACCGCCGGAAGAGGGGCGCCGGGCTGGGCTTGACGTATGTCCACGCGATTACGCAGGCCCACGGTGGGTATGTTGATCTCGATTCAAAACTCGGTGAAGGAACCGGCGTCCGCATGCTCTTTCCTCTGAGCGACGCGGCGACCGCGCCGACGAGCGCTGCGACACGGCTCTCGCCAGCTGCCGCGTCGCCGGAAGTTCGCCGGTCAGCGGATTTCGGGCGGATTCTGGTGGTGGACGATGAGTCGTCGATTCGCGAGTCCTTCTCCATGCTGCTGAAATCGGCCCTGCCCGGGGTGCTCGTGGACCTGGCGGCGAACGGCGAAGAGGCGCTGGCGATGTTCGGAGAGGGCTGGCCCGCCGTGGTCGTCATGGATCTCTACATGCCCATCAAGGACGGGTACAGCGCGTTCATGGACATGCGGGAGCTGGCCCGCCGCGAAAGCCGGCAGATGCCGGCCGTGGTCTTTTGCACCGGCTATGCCCCCCCCCGCACGATCCGGGAAATCGTGTCGACGGACCAGCGGCATGTGCTGCTGCCGAAGCCCGTTAGCGCGCGCGAACTGGTGGATGCCGTGAAGGCGCGGTTGACGCTATGAGGAAGGTCACCTCTGCCGTCCGTATGCAGGCCCTCAGCCTGCGCCTCCGTCGCCAGGGCCGACGCATCGGATTTGTGCCCACGATGGGCTGCCTGCACGAGGGGCACCTGCACCTGGTCCGCCGGGCGAAGGCCCAGGCCGATGTGGTGGTGGTCAGCATCTTCGTCAACCGACTGCAGTTCGGGGCCGGGGAAGACTTTGACGCCTACCCTAGGGACCTGCAGCGCGACCTCCGCCTGCTGCGAGCGGCCGGGGCGGACGTGGTGTTTTGTCCCTCGCACGGGGAGATGTATCCGTCGGCCGCCTCCAGCGTCCACGTTGAGGAGACCCGCCTGTCGACGTCGTTGTGCGGCCAGTCCCGCCCCGGGCATTTCCGGGGAGTGACCACCGTGGTCGCGAAGCTCTTCAACATCGTTCTTCCGGACGTGGCGGTGTTCGGCCAGAAGGATGCCCAGCAGGTGCTTGTTGTCCGCCGAATGGTCCGGGACCTGAACTTCCCCGTCAGGGTGGACGTGGCTCCAACCGTCCGCGAATCTGACGGTCTGGCCATGAGCTCCCGCAACGCCTATCTCAGCGCCTCGGAGCGGCGGGAAGCCCTGTGCCTCTCGCGGGCCCTGAAGGCGGCTCGCCGCATGGTGCGTCTCGGCGGCACCTCGACGGCCCTGTTGAGGCGGAGCATGGCCGCCGTGATCGCGCGTGCTCCACACGCTGCGGTAGATTACATCGCGATTGTGGATGCCGAGACGCTCGAACCGCTCGCGCGGATGGACAGGACAGCACTCGTGGCTCTGGCGGTGCGGATTGGGCGGACGCGTTTGATCGACAACGCGGTCCTGCGCCCGGGACGCGCTGTTGTCCGCAGCGGGGTGCGATCAACGGGCTCTGCGGACCGCCATTCCCCGAGCATCGACCAGCGCCAGCACGATGCTCTGTAGTGAGGCGTGAATCGGCAGCAGTACGGCGGTCCCTGCCGTGTTGTCCCACTTCTGGTCGGCCTCCTCGGCCAGGATCACCACCGCGCATTCGGGGCGCAGTTTGATCAGAGCCCGGAGCATGCCGGCCGGCTCATGGCCGAGGATGCGGTCGTGAATAACAAGGGCGTCGGTCTGAGGATTCTTGTCAAGGTAGGTGAGTACGGCAGAGATGTCGTCCGCGCGCTCCGCAGAGTCGACCAACCTGCGCAGCTGAACGTCGAGCCCTCCCGCCCCGCGGCGCCCGCCGGCGCAGAGCACGCGCCAGCGTGCAATGTAGGTGCGGATCTCCTCGGGAACCGTCCCTGTATCCACAACGGCCTCGACGCGGGCACGGGGGATCGACAGCCGGAACCAGTTCTGGCCGGCGGGCGAAGCGAGGAAATCCAGAGAGCCCCCGTTGCCCTCCACCAGGTTGCGGATCACCGATCCGAGCAGGCCAAGATCTGCGACGGGATTGCAGGCTGAATCCGGGGCAAACTGGCCGGCGTCGGACGGAGCGCCGATGTATACCACGATCTCCGGCGGCGGCAGTTGCCCCGACAGGGGAGCGGCTGTCTGGCCGGCCGCACAGGTGACCACCATGCGGGACGGCGCCCCGGTCCTGTCGGCGACGATCAGCCCCAGGTTGAGCACGATCTGCTCCAACTGGGTTCCAGAGATCGCGGCCGGGCCGATGTCATCGGCGATCTCCAGGCCGAAGGTCCACCCCTCGCGCAGCAGCAGGCGCAGGTTGTCCGCTGCCGCGTGAAGGTGCTCGCCCACGGCGTTGGTCGACGAAGGAAGACCTGAAGAGCGGGCCAGCTTCAGCAGCTGCCCCGAGGCCGCAACCCCGCGCTGGGCCGCGGCCTGGATGGCGCGGAGCGACTTGGCCGCGTCGTGCGACGGCGGAACAAGCCGCTCGATCAGTGAGGCGTGGCCCGCGATGCCGCAGAGCAGGTTGTCGACGTCCTGGGCTACGGCCCTCGCCAGTTCTCCGATGAGCTGAAGGCGAGCGCTTTGGCGACGACGCGACCGCTCGGCAGACATAGAGGTGACATCGCTGATCAGAATCAACGTCAAGCCCTCGGCTGGCTGAGACCGGAAGCGAAGTTCCCGGCGCCCCTCCGGACCGGAGAACGACCGCTCGACCTCGACCGCTACCTGTGATTCAGCCAGCAGTTGCACGTCGGCCGGAGTCAGGCAAGGAAACTGCGAGGCGAGCTCCGGCGTTGAACCCTCGCCCGGCTGCGCCATCGTCTGGGCAGCCGGATTCGATCCTGAGACCCGTCCGCGCCGGTCGACGGCAACCACCCCGTCGCCGATGTAGTGCATGGCGTCGACCAGGTGCCCGATGCGGCGCCGGCTCTCGGCCTCTGAAGAGAAGCGAATTGCCCACAGGCCGAAGGCGCCTGCGATGAACATAAATCCGAGCGTTAATGACCCCGTGAGAACGGCGGCCAACCGGAAGGACTCGTCCGGCAGATGATCCGAGAGAAACTGAATGAATGCGCCAACGGCGATGCCGGCGATACAGAGCAACAAAATCAGGAGGGCGGCATAGTGCCACGCCTCGCGAGGCAGAATCTTCCGCATAGCGACTCCGACAGCCGGCCCGCTGCTCAGTTTACGGCCGGAGCCGCGGTGGTGGTGTTGGTTCCCGGCGTGGGCGCCGTCGCCTCAGGCGCAACGGGCGCCGGTGCCGGCGTGCCCAGTTCCTCGGCGGCAGCCTGCCTCATCCGCGCCATGTCGTCTTGGAATTCCTTGCGGCGGAGTTCCTCCTTCAGCATGCGCTTGTAAACGAGTTCACCGTCCTTTGGTATGGCCTCCTCGATGCCCAGGCGCTCAGGTTGGGCCAGCGAAAGGGTGACGAAGATGATGGTTTCCACCTGGTCCTTGGAGTCACTGGTGTGCGAGAACAGATACTTGCCGATGAGCGGAATGTCGCCCAGCAGCGGGATCTTACTCGTCTTCTGGCTGTCCTTGGAGGCGGTCAGGCCGCCGATGGCAACCGTCTGCTTGTCCCTCAGCGTGAAACGGGTCTTGATCTCCTTGACGTCAATAATGGGCCAGGAATTCTGATCGACCGTTTTGTCGCCGGTCTTGCGCCGGAGGGAGGGCTCGATGAGCGCCTCGATCAGGCCCTCGCTCTTGATGACCGGAACGACCTTCAGCGTGATGCCCGTTTCCAGGTAGCCCTGCTTGATGTAGTCCGTGTTGATATTCGTATCCAATTCAGAGGTGACCGTGTCTTTCTGGCCGTCGACGGTGGCGCGGGTGATCTCCGACTTGATGATCGGCTCGCGTGAGCCCACGCTGAAGAACGCAGCGGTCTCGCCGTTCGCCACGATCAGTTTCGGGTTGGAGACGATGCTGACTCCTTCGGTCTTCTTAAGTGCGCTGAGGACGACGTTGAAGCTGTCCATTTCGAGGATCGCGCTCTGCTTTTCGACGATCAACTCCGTGAAGTTGTTGAGCGTTTCCGTGGAACCCGACTCGCCCGATGAAATCGTATCGGTGATCGTGCGTGCAGCCGCGTCGCTGCCCGTGTCGTACTGGATGCCGTTTGCGTCGTAGGTTTCGCTCAGCTTGTCCGACGTGGAGTTGTCCGTGGTGCGCTTGTAGGAATCATCGTCGGAGTTCTTGGTCGTCGCCGTCCGGTCGTAGGAGAACGGGCCAAGGTCCAGCTTGGCTCCGAAGCTCTCGAGCCCCTGCCAATCAACTCCCAACTGCTTGCTGGCCGTATCGCTGAGTTCCATGAACTGCGTCTCGATGCAAACCTGCTGGCCGGGTATATCGATCAGTTTCAGAACCTGCTTGATCTCCCCCAGGTTGCCGGACGTTGTGCGGATGACCATGGCGTTGCGCGAGTTGAAGGGTGAGATGAGTCCGCCCTGCGCCAGCATGTTCTTGATGACCGGCTGGACTTCATCGACGGTCGTGTAGTTCAGGAACACGGTTTCGACGATCATCGGCTCCGGGACGTTCGCCTGTTTGGGGACGATGCTGTAGACGCCCGAGCCGGGGATCTTCTCGACGAGAGCCAGGCTGTGCATGTCGAGGATGGAGGACAGGGCCGGCTTCCACTCCACGTCGATGAGGTTGACGGTCACGGTGCCTTCCAGGTTGGTTCCGGAGGCGATGATGTTTGCGCCGGAGATCCGCGTGAACATCCGGACGACGTCTTCCAGCGCGACGTCTTCGAGGGAGATGCTGATCAGCTGGGTTCCCGCTTCGCTGGTGCGTACGGACGCATCCACACCCTCCGCCGGCGGCTCCACATGGGACACGTCCGTGACGGGTTCCACGGACTGCTCGCCCGCCTCCGTAGGCGCCGCAGGCTCGACAGCGACCGGATCCGTTGCGGCCTGAATGGCCGCAGGCTCGACACCAACCGGCGCGGCGGGCTGCTCGTCCGCGATCGGGGTGTCGGCCGTCACAATGGGTGCCGGCTCCATGGCCACGGGCTCAGGCGACGCTGGAGGGGGGGGTACCTGAGCCGCTGTTCGCTGAGATACGAACCCGCCCACGATGAGAGCCGCCAGCAATGCCGATCGTGTCACATTCATTTTCACGACAATCCTCCGTGTTCGCTACCTTGTCCCCGCTATCGCTACACCGGCAACCGGCGAGCCAGAACGCTGATCCCTTGCCGCGCGCCGTGTCACCGCCCGCCGTCCTGCCTCACCGTGGGCTCGGCCGCCAGGCGCTCGAACTGGACCTCAGTGCCCTCAATTCGCACCACCCGCCAGCTGTATGTCACGCCCCGGACCGGCATGTGGATGACGCTGCCCGTTTCCGCCAATCCGACGCCGTCGATCAGGGCGATCTGCCGCCCGCCCGATCCCCGCGTGACGCCGCGCACCTTCAGTGTCGGCCATTCGATGATGGTTCTGGGTGCCTGCGGGGCGGCGGAAACGGGTGCGCCCGACAAGAGGGAGGGCGTCGTCGGAATCGGGCTGGGCGACGGAGGCACGTAGCCCACGGGCAAGAACGGATCGCGCGTAACGACATTCGTGAGGGCGGCAAGCGGGGCAGGCTTCGGCGGTTGTGCGGATCCTTCGACGGGAGGGGGGGCTTGTTGGGCGCTGGGCTCGAGGGGCGGCGCCGCCGGTGGCGTGGGCGCGTCCTGGGCCAACGCTTGAACCGACACCACTGCGACCACCATGCGCAACCACGTCAGGGTATGGCGAGCGGCGGTCATCACGATCCTCCTTGGCTGAGGCCCGCGTCCGAGGCGCGCGTCCGCATGGTCTCCACCATGGCCTCGTCGGCCCAGATCGGCCATTGGACGCCGAGGGTCACGCGGTGCTTATCCGGGACTTTTTCGCCCTGGCTGGCCACGCTGAGCGTGGCGAGGCACAGGAGCGGGTTGGCTCGCTCCAGGCGGTGCAGAAAGGCCAGCAGCGTGAAGTAGTCGCATTCGATGCTGGCCCTGGCGGTATAGGCCTTGAACGCGCTCTTTCCCTTGCCCTCCCCGGCCCGCGGAAGATCCATGATGCCGACCTCCTGAAGGCCGGTCAATTCGACGCCGCTCTCCGCCGCATGGCGCTGGAGGAACTCGGTCGCCCCCAGCCGGTAGTTGCCGAGGATGGGGTGAAGCACGTAGCTGTTGGAGGCTTCCATGACCCTGGCGATGGCTTCGGCGTTCCGAGGTCGCAGCCCTTCGGCCTGCAGGACGTCGCGCCGGGCGGTCTGCGTCTGGAATTTCAGATCCTCCATCTCGACGGCAATCGTCCTCTTGTGAGCCGTGAGGGCCACCATCCCCTGTGTCGTCACGGAGGCGATGGCCAGAACTCCCAAGCCGATCAGCACGAGGACTTTTGTTCTTTCTTTGCGATCCGCCGGCAGTTTCATTGCATGCTCCGCAGCCGATACTTGGCCGTGATCTGGAAAATACGGTCCTGCTCGTTCTTCGGGTCCTCAATGAACCTGGGGATTTCCACGAGTTCGATCAACGGGCCCGTCGCCGAATCCTGTTGCAGCGCTTCTTGCAGGGCCTGCACCAGCGTCTCCGACCCGCGTCCGCTGCAGCGGCCGTCCAGCGTGAGGTTGAAAGCGCGGGCCGTGGTCTTGCCGCCCTCGATCTGAAAATCGTGCTGTACGTTCAGCGATGTGACCTGCATTTCTGGCGCAACCAGGCGGGCGACGGCGAGCAGTTGTGTTGACCACGGAACGCGCGAGGTTCCCCATCCTTTAATCTCCTCGTCGATGGCGAGGTTCTCCTTGACCTCCTGGATGAGCGTGGCGGCCCCTGCCCGCTGCGGCTGGGTCTTCTCCCATTCTGCGCGGGCGGTACGCAGCGGGCGGTTGAGGGTGTGGATGGCCAGAAGATTCAGAACGACGTAGGCGCCCACGCCGGCGAGGAGGACGATGAACGCGAGACGCCCCAGCAGCTTCAGGCTGATCGGACTCGCGCTGCGCCGTTCGCCGGGATGAATAAGGTCGATGCGCAGGTTCATGGGGCCTCCAGTGTTGCGAGGCAGGCGCCCACTGCGCCCGACAGCCGCCATTCGTGTCCGGCCAACTCGGCAGGGACTGCTCCGGCCGCCGCGGGGAACTCTGCGATCGGATTCCAATGCTCGACGTCCACTTCAAGCGAGGATCGCAATTCGCTGACAACCGCCGGCGCAGCCGTCATGCCTCCCGATACGAAGACGGATCCCACGCGGCAGTCTTCCCGCCGCTCCACGAAGTCGCGGGAGACGGCGAGTTGCTTGATGAGGGGGCCGAACACCTCCATGACCGGCTGCGAGACATCGAATGCGCCGCCATTGATGATCCCTCGCGCCGTCTCGACGTCGGTGCCGAGGGTCTTCTGAACCCTGGCGACCACCTCGTTTGCACCAACCTCAAACTGCCGCACCAGCAGGAGCGTGTCCCCACGGAAGAACGATACGAAGGTGGATGTGGCCCCGAACTCGACCAATCCCGTGGCCAGGTTCTCGATCTTGCCCAGCGGGCCGGACGCGAAGGCAGTGAGCGTCGCCAAGCCAGCAATTTCCAGCGAAAGCGGAGCGGGAAGACCCGAGGCAAAAGGCCCCATAGCTCTCTGCGCCTCTTCCTCGGGCAGGGCCACCGCGAGCACGCGCGACTCGGACCGGCCATGCCCCTCGCGCAGCACCCGGTATGAAATCCTGAACAGGTCGGCATTCCGGATGCCAAGATTCTCGAGAATCTTGCCCTCGGAGCCAGCCTCGAACCGCCCCGGAAGACTGAGCAACTTGATGATGGCACCCCGTCCGGTGACGGCGACGCAGGCATAGCGCGCACGGAGTTTCTGCGGAATCGAGACCTTGCCTGCGTCGCCCGTGCCGCCGCTCTCCTGCCCCTCATTGGGAAGAATGGCCGCACCCAGAAGCGTGGGAAGGCCTTCCGCGTTCCGGCGCATCCGGACCACTTTGACCGCGGATGTGCCGACATCAACGCCCACCACATCGGACGGATTGGGTCGGAAACGCTTGAGAAGGGCCCCTACCGATTCCATTCAGCACCCCGCCTCGTACATGACCTCACTACCATGGGTAACAGGCAAATACAAAAACGACCAAGAGTCAAGCTTCTCACGCAGGAACGGCTGTCATTCTTTGAATTCTTTCTGGCCGTCTGAACACCGGAATCAGCCCCGCGCACGCCCTGATCCGCCCTCAATCTAGGTCGTGTGGACATCGATGCGTTCGTGGATAGCACGTCCCATACCAGCACCTCGCTACCCCCCCGCGTGAAGGGCGAGCGAGATGTGCGACTCTTGGCGTTCTTGAGAAAGTGACAAGAAGTCAGCCGAAAGGCCCGATGGGTGCACACAGGGTTCCGCAAAGAACCGCCTGCTCGTTTGCGAGGGTAGAGGACGCCGCCTCGGCGCTCAAACCGATCACAAACCTTACTGGTTGTTCTGCCGGGGGAAAAGCAAAAGCGGACAGCTGGAGCGAGCAAAAGCGGACAAGCC
>CAZJBP010000097.1:0-14501 GCA_964544115.1 uncultured Victivallales bacterium
CAGAAGGTGGTGGGCGAGAACGACTGCGTGATCAAGGCCGGCGCCGAGGCCGAGCGCACCGGCGTGGCGACGCTGAAGGTGGACGGCTGCCGCCTGTGGTCGCCGGAGGATCCGTTCCTCTACGAGGTGGAAGTGCGCGGCGAGGCCGATGTCATCAAGACGAAGTTCGGCATGCGGAGCTTCAGCTTCGACGCTGAGACCGGCTTCGCCCTGCTCAACGGCAAGACCTACTTCATGCGCGGCTCGAACATCTGCCTCTTCCGGTTCTTCGAGGATCCCCTGCGCGGCAACAAGCCGTGGGACGAGGCCTGGATCCGCAAGATGTACACGCAGTTCAAGGACATGTACTGGAACTCGTTCCGGTTCTCCATCTGCCAGCCGCCCACGAGATGGTACGAACTGGCCGACGAGATGGGCTTCCTCGTGCAGGACGAGTACCCGATCTGGAAGATGTTCCCGGACGGCTCGGAGTTCACCACCGACGGCCTGGTCCTCGAATACACCGAGTGGATGCAGGAGCGGTGGAATCACCCCTGCGTCGTGGTCTGGGATGCCAACAACGAGACGCCCGCGACCTGCACCGCCGAGGCGACCCGCAAGGTTCGCGGGCTGGACTTCTCCGACCGGCCCTGGGACAACGGCTGGCAGACTCCGGCGAGGCCTGGCGACACGTTTGAGGCCCACGAGTACCACTTCAAGGATTCGCTGTTCCGCATCGGGTACCTCGGGCGGGTGCCGAAGGCGCCCAAGGGCAACAAGGAGAAGAACCCCGTCGTCCTCAACGAGTACGGCTGGCTGTGGCTCAACCGTGACGGCAGCCCGACCACGCTGACCCGTGAGCTGTACGGGGCGATGAGCCCCGGCGTCTCGAACAAGGAGCGGCTGCGCATCTACGCCAAACTGCTGGCCGCCGAGACCGAATTCTGGCGGCACGGGCGCGAAGTGGCCGCGGTCCATGAGTTCTGCGCGCTGAGCTATTCCCGCGGCGACGGGCAGACCAGCGACCACTGGGCCGACATCGAGAAGCTCACGTGGGACCCGGACTTCTACACCTACGTGCGCGACGCGTTCGCCCCGGTCGGAATCATGATCGACGCCTACGATCCGGCCTAT
This sequence comes from uncultured Victivallales bacterium, assembly GCA_964544115.1. Classification (GTDB taxonomy): domain Bacteria; phylum Verrucomicrobiota; class Kiritimatiellia; order UBA8416; family JADHWI01; genus CAZJBP01. The sequence goes on from CAZJBP010000097.1 coordinate 1,114, forward strand.
GTGATCGGCGCCGAGCAGGCATTCCCGATCTCGGTCATCAACGACCTGCACCAGCCCTGGGTGGGATCGGTGCGGCTGCGGATCGTGAAGGACGGCAAGACCGTCGTCGAGAAGACGCAGCCGTGCAAGGTGGAGGCGCTGGGCGCGACGAGGCTGGACTTCACTCTGAAGATTCCCGACGCCGGCGACTATGAACTCGAGGCCGCCCTGGTCAAGGGGAACGAACCCCCGGTTCGCAGCGTGCGTGACTTCACGGCCGCCGCAACCGTAAGCAGCCGCTGAGGCCGTCCCAAGGCTTCCGTAGTGGATGTCGGCCCCTTCCAGGGCGAGGTTCCTGGAAGGGGCCGTTTGCTTGGCGGGGCATACAGCCCAGACCGCCGCTGAATCACCGGCCCGGCCCCGCCTTCACGAGCGCGTGGCGATAGTCGTCGAACGCCCGCTGAAGCCGGTTCAACAGCACGGCCGCCGGCAGGGCCGCGGGGAGCGCAAAGTAGACCAGCCCGCGCAGCGGGATGCCGAACAGAAACTCCCCGATCCACATCACCAGCAGGTGGGAAATGTAGATGGGGTACGAGAGATCGCCCAGGCGGCGGTCCCAGCGCACGTTCATGGTCGCGTGGAACACCGCGGGCAGGACCGGCACCGTTGCCAGCAGCACCAGCCAATACGCCCCTTCGCCCAGCGCCGGCTGCATCGCCGGGAGCGCCAGCGCCAAAAGGGACAGCGCGACCAACCCGCCCCACCCCCGTTGCGACCGGCCCAGCAGGTCCGGTCGGCGGGCCTGCAACCGGCGATAGAGGGCGTGAGAGAAGACGCCCAATAGAAACACGCCGACCTCGAACAGCACAAACCGGTGGGTCCACGGATCAGCGTTCAGCCGCAACCCCCACCAGCCCGCCAGGCGAGCTGCGAACGACAGCACCAGCACCGCCGCGCACAGTCGGGGCCGCGGCACCAGCAGCGGCACCAGCAGGTAGAACACCAGCTGCAGGCTCAGCATCCACGCCTGTGGCACAAACATGTAGTAGTGGAGCGGCGGCTGGGTTCCCTGGTGGAAGTTCCGGCAGAAGGCCAGCGTGCCGTCCGCCGCGCGCTGCAGGAAAAACTGCGACTCCATGCCGACCAGCACCACCTGCTGCAGGTAAATCCAGAGGCCGCCGATCCCGCGCACCGGATGCTGCAGGGCCGTGGCGATCGGGTGCCGGTCAAACGCCAGCCAGGCGTAGATCGAAAGCAGGATCGTGGGGACCAGCACCATGACGTACTGCGGGTAGATACGCAGCGCCCGACCGACGAAAAACGTCCGCAGCGGCGACCGGCTGGCCGAATACTTCCCCTGCCAGACATACGCCATGGAGAAGCCGGAGAGCAGGTAGAACATCTGCACCGCCAGGCGGGCGTCCACCAGCGATACGCCGAACACCGGCCCGGCATGGGCCACGATGATGCTCACCGCAAGGAGAAATCGCAGCGTTCCCATTTCCCGGGGATCTTACATCACGGCGCCGGTCGCACGGCCAGCACAAAGCGCCCCCAGCCGTTTTGGTGTTTTCCAGCCGGGTCCATACGCAGTAAAGTCTCTCGTCCCTCAGCCAACGGCGTGCGGCCATCAGGGGTGCTGGGCCTCTTGGGCGCGCCGGTGAGCAAGGAAAAGGATAGCACCATGCGGGCCCCGCCGATTGAAGAAATGCCTTTCAGCGCGTTCGGATCGCCTTTCGCCATCGCCATGCTGTGCGGCGACAAGGCGCCTGACGGTAAGGAGGGGCTCTACCTGCAGTCCTACCACGGGGGACGGCAGCCGGCCATCCGCATGACCCCGATTCGCAACGGCAAACCGGTTGCCGCGACCCTTCGACGCGATTATGCGCTGCTGCACCTGTCGGACACAAAGGGGGGATCCATCGATTGCTGTTTTGACGGCACGCGGACGCTGCGCGTCCGTGGCCGCGGAGGACTGGGCCTGCGACTGGAGCACTTCACGTGGGGCCCCATGTTCGCGACCAGCGACCGCCTGGTGACCATGACCATCAACATTCTACGCCGGTACCAGATTGAGCGGCTGGCCGGCGCGTTTAAGGCCGACGGTCTCTGGACAGGCATGAACCCCTCGGGGAAGATGATCGTGGACGCGATCGGCGCCGGCGCCAAGGGCAGGTCCGGCTGGGAAATCGCGATCGACGAATACTGGAGCACGTGGACGCCGCGGAAGCGGGCGAGCTTCAGAGACTGCGTGGCGGCCAGCCGCAAGCACTTCGAGCGGTGGCTGGCCGATGCCCCGCCCGCCCCGGAGCGCCTGGCCAACACCCGCAGGAACGCCGCCTATCTCAACTGGTCCTGCGTGGTGGAGCCGGGCGGATTCATGCGGCGCCCCTACATGCTGATGTCCAAGAACTGGATGTGCAACGTGTGGAGCTGGGACCACTGCTTCAACGCCATTGCCCTAGCGGCGGGCCGGGCGGACCTGGCCTGGGATCAGTTGCTGCTGATGGCCGACCACCAGGACGAGTTCGGCGCATACCCGGACGCGATCAACGACATGTACATCACGTACAATTACAGCAAGCCCCCGGTTCATGGCTGGGCAACGACCGAAGTTCTGCGACGCAACCCCGGGGCCGGAACCGCACCCCGGCTGCGGGCGATGTATGCGTCGCTGGAGCGGTGGACGCACTGGTGGCTGACCTATCGGCGCTTCCCGGGCCAAACGCTTCCCTATTACCTGCACGGCAACGACAGCGGATGGGACAACAGCACGATGTTCGACCAGGGCGTGCCGCTCAAGGGGCCGGACCTTGCGGCGATGCTGGTCCTCCAGATGGAAGCCCTGGCCGACATCGCTTCGCGGCTGAAGAGGCCGGCCGACGCCGCCCGCTGGCGCAGACGCGCGGCCGCCATGCTCAAGGCGCTGATGACCGAGCTCTGGCAGGGCGATCACTTTGTCGCCCGCCTCGCCCGCACCGGTCAGGCGGTTGAAAGCCGGAGCCTGATTCCCTGCATGCCGATCCTGCTGGGCGAGCGCCTGCCCGCGCCCGTGATCGACGCCCTGGCGCGGCGCATCGAGGAGTCCCTGACCGAGTACGGCCCCGCCACGGAGCAGCCCACGAGCCCGAAATACACCGCGGACGGCTACTGGCGCGGTCCGATTTGGGGCCCGTCCACCTACCTCGTCGTCCGCGGCCTCGAACGCGCCGGGCGGGCGGAACTGGCGCTGACCATCGCGGAGCGCTACTGCCGGCTCTGCGCAAAATCAGGGTTTGCCGAGAACTTCAACGCCCTCACCGGCGCACCCCTGCGTGATCCCGCCTACACGTGGACGTCGAGCGTCTTCCTGCTTCTCGCGGAGAAGCTCAGGCGCAAGTAGAGGACCCGGGCAGAGCTGGTAGCGTACGTGTTCCTCAACTCCGGCCAGCCCTATGGCGAATACGTGGATCTGGTCTTCGAGGTCATGGTGGCCGGAGAATGGACGGCCCTTGGAACAGACCGGCTGATCATCCGCAAGTAAGGCCAGCCCTGCGGCACCCCTTGGCCGGGTGAAGCGAGAGCGCCCAGTTGGACATGGGCACCCCCCTCCCCTGTTTCGGCCGTCAGATCCCGACGTTCTTGCGCAAGCGAAGGAGAGCTTGGACCGATTCCTTGGGAATCTGTCCGGTCGTGTCCGGGGGAACGTCGAGAAGAAAGTTGACGCCACTGGCACGGCACGCCCGGAACTGATCCGCAAGGATCTTGTCGTCGCGCGGCAAATCGCCGGGGACGAAGAACCAATCCTTGCCAATCGGGTCGCACACCTCGCCGGGCATGTAGTACTTCTTGCCCTCGATCGTGCGCACTTTGTTGTATCCCGCATCCGCCGGCAGGCTCCGTTCGATGGCGATGATGTCCGACGGCCAGGCGTAATCGACGTTGTAGCTTTCCTGCGTCGAGATCCCGCTGTTCATCATGATGACCGTGTCCGGCTGGAGGCCGGCCAGATACCCGTACAGAAACGTCCGGTAGCCTCGGCCGAGAATACCGGGGATGTCGATCCACGTCTCCGCAATGGGCCCGTATTGCGTCAGCAGTTCCGTCAGCTGGGCCGTCTGGAAGGTCTGGTACCTCGCTGTCGGGCCGGCGCCGTGGTCATCCGGATCCGATGGCGTCTTGCTGCCGAACCGATTGTGGTTGTCCCATGAGCAGTAATAGAAGCCCGGCAAGACGCCCTTTTCGCGGCAGGCGGTGACGAACTCCCCGACGACATCGGTCTTGTCCGTGCTGTGGGCCACGGTGTAGTCGGTCAGCTGGCTCGGCCAGAGGCAATGCCCTGCCACATGCTTGGTCGTCAGGATCGCGTATTTCATCCCGGCGTCCCGCGCCACCGCAATCCACTGGCCCACGTCGAGCCTCGTCGGGGCATAGTCGGTGGCGGGCTCTTTGCCGCCGGGCAGTTCATTCGCCAGGAACGTGCTCATGCCGTAGTGGATGAACATGCCGTATCCGAGGGCTTCGAACGCACGCAGCTTGTCGAGCGACAAGCGCTGGTGGACCTCCTGCGGCTTCACATCTGTCTCCCCTGCAGAACCCGTTGGCGTGGTCATGGCGGCAACGTCCTTTCAGTTTCCCTTCCCTGCCGAATGGAACAGGGCGGTATCCGGGATGTCCTGTTTAGCGATTCCGGGGCCTTCATAGCGAGCGCTCAGAGCCTCGCCGCCGCCCACTTCGGAGTAAACCACGCGAATGGCGTGCAGTCCGGCCTCCAGCTGAAGGGCCCCGCTCTCCTCCACCTCGCCGTGAAGGCCGTCGTTGTCGACCACCGTCTGTCCGTCGATGAAGAGGGCGCTGCCGTCGTCGGAGGCCGTGAAGAACGTGTACTGCCCGGACTGCGGGAGCCTGACATAGCCGGAAAATTCGAGGCCGAAATTGTCATCGCGCTTTCGGGGGGCAAGGGAGACCCTGGACACGATTCCCGAGCTGACGGCTTGGATGGCGGCAAAGTCCGGCACGTTCGCCCAAGTGCCTTCGAAATACTTGCACTCCAGCCCCGGCTCGACCGGCAGACCCCGCCACTCAACCGGCTCGACCTTGGTGTAGTTCTGGCTGGCGATCCGGCTCTCGCCGCGGTCGTCGTAGAACCGCGCCTTGACCACCGTTGTCTTGTCGATGGGGATCGGCCGGGTGTATTTCGGGCTCTTCTGGGTCGGCTCCGTGCCGTCCAGCGTGTAGTGAATCGCTCCCGCCTCCGCTCCTTGGAGGATCCGGCATTCGGTCTTCCTGGTGAACGCCGTGGCGGCCGTCCAGTCGAACGTCGGGGAAGCATACCACACGGACGAGGCGATCCTGGGCGGCACGCCCAGCGCCTCCAGCATGAGGCTGGCCAGGTACTTGTTGCCGAGAGCGCTGAGGTGGACGGAGTCGTACGTCAGGATGCCCCGGTCCTTGTTCTCCTTGTTGTGCTCCAGCAGGTAGGCCGTGAACTGCTTGCGAAGGTCCAGGAGCTGCGATCCGGTCTCCTGGGCAACGCCACGACTGATGTCCGAGTATTCGTCGAGCATCTTGTCGAAGGGGTTCGCGCCACCGGTCATCTCGCCGATGACGGTCGGCGTGCAGAGGATGACCCGAGCGCCGACGCCCTTGATCTCACGAATCATGCTCTCGAGGCCTGCCTTGAACGCGTCCTTGGGCGTGCCGTTGCCGCTTGACGAGTGCCAGACGTCGTTGATGCCGATGTAGATCACGACGATCGTGGGCTTCTTGTCGAGAACGTCCCGCTGCAGGCGGTTCTGGCAGTCGGGCACCTTGTGTCCCGACACACCGGCGCCGATGACGGTGAGGCGCAAGTCCGGGTACGTCGCGTTCAACGTCTCCTCCGTCACCCGCACATACCCGCCGGGGAAGACGCCCAGCTCGGTAATGGAATCGCCGAGGAACACGATGCGATCGCCCTCGACCAGCCGCTCCGACGCAGGGGACAACCCACAGGCGGCAGCCACGAAGACCACCATCAGAAGACACGTCCATGCGATACGGTTCACGCTTGCACCCCCCCTGACAGAAATGCGCTCCTCTTGCCGCCCGGGCATCCACCCGTTGAGATCGGCCTGAAGAAGCGCTGTCCCGGGGAACGGTGTCAGAAAGGCGCCGCGAACACAAGTGCGCCCGCCTCCCTTGACTTTGGTCTAGTACTGACCGTACTTGCGGACGGTTTCGTACATAGCCAGAACGTTTTCCGTGGGCGAATTGTCCTGCAACGCATGCGTGGGCGAGAAGCAGTACCCGCCGCCGGGTTTCATGATCTCAAGCGTCTCCCGGCAGTACGCGATCGTCTCGTCCACGGTCCCGAAGGCCACCGGCCCGGCCGTGCTGATACAACCGTGGAAGGCGAGCCGGTCACCGAAGCGCTTCTTCAGATAGGCCGGCGACATGTCGGCGGCCTCAGGCTGCAGGGTGTCCACGGCCGACAGACCCATCTCGATGTATTCGTCGTATGCCCAGCTGCTCGAGCCGCAGGTGTGCATCATCACCGGAATGTCGTACGCCTTGGCAAGGTCGAAGAAGGGCTTGTGGCGCGGCTTGATGTGCTTGTGGAACATCTCCCGGCTGATCAGCGGCCCGCGGATCGACCCCAGGTCCTCGCCGATCCACATGAAATCCACGCGGCCCTTTGCCGCCTCGAGCTGCCGCCGGGACTGCTCCAGCTGAATGGCGAGCATCCGGTCGATCAGGAGCAGGCCGGCGGGGTCGTCGGTCGCCAGATCGAAAAACATCTGCTCCATGCCGCGCAGGAATCCGGCCGTATTCATGATGCACGCCAGGCCAGCGCCGCCGATGTTGATGGCGAACTCCTTTCGCGCCTCACAGTCCGCCACCATGCGCGAATAGTCAAAATGATCCGGGTTCGGCATCGGCCACCTGGCGACGGCCTCCTCATCCGCGCCCTGCAGGGGAAAGTCGCAGTAGTCCCAGTAGGTGCCGGTTCCGTGGTCGACCAGCCGGGTGACCCAGCCCCAAAGGCAGTCCACATTCCGGTCGGGGCGCCCGGCGTGCAGCGCCGGGCCCTTGTACTCGGTGCCTACGCCGCGATAGTCGACGCCAAGCACCTCGCCGACCCACTTGTTGGCGATTCCGAAGTGCCGGGCCAACCGCTCCTCGATGCCGCCGTTCGAGCTGTAACCCACCGGCACACGATCCGGCTCCTGCCGGGCCAGCATGGTCATAAACCGTTCTTTCGACCCCATCGTTCTCTTCACGAGATGACCTCCTCAGAGAAGGGCTGCGCCCCGTCCGGGCGGCCGGACGATCCCGTCCCGCCGGAACGCATTCGCCAGAATCATCGCCGCCATGAAGGCACCGCCCCCATGGCAAGAACAAGCGGATACCCTATTTGCATCGTTGGGGGCAAGCAGTGAACATCCGCAGAAGTTCTGCATCCCTTGACTTCGGCCATCTTGTCGATGACTATACGAGGCCCTCAGATTGAGGTCGTTCACACCAAAAGGACACTATGGCCACGGACAGAATCCTCGCACTTGCGCTGTTTGCGTTCACCGGCTTTGTGCTGTCGCTGCCCCAACCGGCCGCGGCGGCGCAGTCCCTGGGCAAGGGCAACGCCAGCCTGCTCGGCGGTGACCTGACCGACCCGACGGACACCGTTGTGCTGTCTGCGGACCCGGCCCAGGCGTTGCCCGAAGCGGAGATGATCCCAAAGAACGCCGCGTGGCTCAGGATGGCCTGCTATCCGGTCACGGGGCCCTACGCGACTCCGCGCCAGCGCCACCCCTACCAGAGCCTGGCCGGAACGCCGGCCTGCGCCATCTTCATGAACAAGCCCGAGCAGATGAAGTGGTCCGTGAGCTTCCTGAAAGGCGGCTTCGGCGGGCCCACCCGTAACGATCCCTACTTCGCCGCCATCGAACTCAAGGATGCGTTTGTGCTGACGCATTTCACGATCACCCAGAGCCCGGACTCACCGGAGCAGGATCCGAAGGAGTGGGCGATCCAGGGCTCTAACACGGGCGAAGACGACGACTGGACCGACCTCTACGTCTGCGATGCGACAAACCGGAACGGAACGGCTTTTCAAGAGGGATCCCGGAACGAGACCCTCCTGTTCACGTCGTTCGATTCAGACGGCATGGCCAAAGCCGTCACGCCGGAGGACGCCAGGAAGCTCGAAGCCCGACTCAAGGACAAGAAGGTCGAAAAGGCGGATTTCGCCCGGCCCGCAAAGGCCTACACGTGGTTCCGGATCGTCATCTATTCCTGCTTCAACCCCACCGCATGCAATTGGATCTACAAAAATGCCAGCGGCGGCCTGTCGCTGGGCCAGGTCGAGTTCTTCGGCGTCAAGGGAGAGAAGGAGAAGGTAGCACCCAAGGTGGTGAAAGAAGAGCCCGTCACACCGCCCTCGCTGGATGCGCCGTTCATCATCTCCTACTGGTGCGGGCCGCCCAAGGAGGAGACCAACCTCGAGCGGATCAAGGAGATCGCCGAGTGCGGGTTCACGGTGGCTCAAGCGCCAGACCTGTGGGAGCCACCGAGCGAAGAACAGGTGAAGTTCAACCTGAAGTTCCTCGACCTCTGCCAGCAGGCCGGCATCAAGGCGTTCATCTTTGACGGGAATGTCTGGAAAGACGGCGACTGGGGCCTGACCAATCCGGCGGATATCCCGAAGATCGAGAAGAACCTCGATGGCATGATCGCCAACTATTCCCAACACCCGGCGCTAATGGGATTCGTTCTCGGGGATGAAATGGGCTACGGATCGCACCCGCGGCTTGCGCTGCTCACCCAGTACCTGCTCAAGAATGACCCCACGCACCTCCCCTACTACAACAACCTGCCCAGCTACGCCGCCGGAAACCCCAGAAGCTACGAAAGAGAAGTCGCGGCCTACCTGAAGACGGTCAAGCCCGCGCTATTCAGCTGGGACGCTTACTGGCAGCTGTCGAGGGGCGACGACGAGAACTACTACTGGGAGAATCTGGAAATGGTGCGGCGGCAGTGCCTGAAGGCGAAAACCCCGTTCAACCAGATCATCGTGTCGCTGAAGCATATGGGCTACCGCGAGTGCCGGGAGGCGGATCTGCGTTGGCAGGTGTGGACCTCGCTGGCCTACGGGTCCCGGGGCATCCAGTACTTCACCTACTGCCACGTGCCGGTCATGACCGAAGGCGACGCGCCCGGCCTGTTGACCAAGGACTTCAAGCGCGACGTCAAGTGGTTCCAGGTGCAGAAGATCAACCACCGCATCGCGAAGCTCGGACCCACGCTGGTCAAGCTGACCTCGACGGGCGTGTACAACACCGAGCCGTTGCCGATCGGGACGACCCCGCTGCTGCCCGAAGCCCCGGTCAAGAAGATCGAGGGCGGAGACATGGTGATCGGATGCTTTACGAATGCCGCGGGCAAGGTCTACATTCTGCCGGTCAACCGGTCCCGGATGGACCGGCGCACGTTCACGCTGACGCTGGACGGAAAGGCCGCGTCCGCAGCGGAAATCTCGCAGGACACGGGGGAACTGCTCGCCGCAGCCCCCCTGAAGGACAACGTTCTTGAGGTGGAACTGACGGCCGGCGAAGGCCGGCTGTTCCTGCTCAACAGCAAGTAGGCCATTCGCGGAGACGATGATGATCACTACGGGAAGAGAAGGACTCCTCGGCGGCGATCTGACGGACCCCGGGGACCAGATCGTGCCGACAGACAAGGACATGAGCTCCGACCTGCCGGAGGAGGTGCTCCGGCCGCCGAATGCGACGTGGCGGAAGATGACGTGTGAACCGGCCAACGGCCCGGACCTCCCCCCCCATCAGCGCCACCCGTACCACAGCTGGCAGGGCGCACCGGCCTGCGCCATCTTCATGAACCGTCCGCAGGACATGAAGTGGTACGTCGGGTTCAAGGACGGCGGCTACGGCGGCCCCGCGCGGGAGCGCCCCTACTTCGCCGCCGTTGAACTCAAGGACGCCTTTGTCCTCACCCATTTCACCGTCACCCCCAGCCCCGACATGCCGGGCCGGGATCCGATGGCCTGGGCCATCCAGGGATCGAACACGGGCGCGACGGACGACTGGACGGACCTCTACACCTGCAACGCCCAGGATCGCAGCGGCACGCCGTTCCAGGAGGCCTCCCGGGGCGAGACGGTCCTGTTCACCTCCTTCACGTCGGCCGACATGGCCGAATCCGTCCGCCCCGAGGACCTGAAGAAGATCAAGGCGAAGCTTGCGGGAAGGAAGATCGAGACGGCCGACTTTGCCCGCCCGGCCAGGGCTTATACCTGGTTCCGGATCGCGGTGTATTCCTGCTTCAACCCCAACTCGATGCACGTCGAGGATTTCAACTTTCCGCCGGGCTTCTCCCTGTCCCAGCTCGAACTCTTCGGCGTGCCGGCGATGGCGGCGAATCTCGATCGCTGCAACGTCGTGTGGGACAGCCCCAGCAAGAACTCATCCGGCTCCATGCCCATTGGCAACGGCGACATCGGAATGAACGTGTGGGTCGAGGAGAGCGGCGACCTGCTGCTCCTGATCAGCAAGACCGACGCGTGGTGCGAGAACAGCCGGCTCCTGAAGATCGGGCGGGCGCGCATTTCGCTGTCCCCCACCCCCTTCGCTCCGGGCCGGCCGTTCCGCCAGGAACTGAAGCTGCGGCAGGGGATGATCGAGATCTCCGGCGGGGAAGGCAAGGCGGCCACGACGCTGCGGATCTGGGTGGACGCCAACCGGCCGGTCATCCGCGTCGAGACGCAAGGCTCGCGGCCCTGCGACGTGACGGTCCGGCTTGAGCTCTGGAGAACCGAGAAACGGCCCTTCCTCGACTACGAATGGTTCAGCTGCTGGAACATGGGCGGGCTGGATTCCGGCAACCGGCCGGCCGAAGCACAGTGCTATGTGACCCCCGACACGGTCGCCGACGTCGACGGCCGCATCGTCTGGTATCACCGCAACACATATTCCGTGTGGCCCATCGGCATGAAGCTCCAGGGGCTGGAATCGGTGATGGGGCAGCTGAAGGATCCGCTGCTCAACCGCACCTTTGGCGCGGCCATCTGCGGCAAGGGGCTGCTGAAGAAGGATCCGCTCACGCTCCAGTCGGAGAAGGCCTCCCGGTCGCACGGCATCTCCATCTACCCCCTGACGGCGCAGACGCCGACGGCGGAGGCCTGGATGGAGCAGCTGGACCGGAGCATCGAGGCCGCGGACCGCACGCCGCCGGCCAAGGCAAGCGCCAGGCACCAGCGGTGGTGGCAGGAGTTCTGGAGCCGCAGCTGGCTGCAGGTCGGCGGCAGCGACGAGGCCCGGAGCGTCACCTCGGCCTATACGCTGCAGCGCTGGATCAGCGCCTGCGGCGGCCGCGGCCCGTACGCCATCAAGTTCAACGGCTCGATCTTCACGGTCGAATGGCGCGACGGCGAGACGGTGAAGTCGGACCCCGACTACCGCGCCTGGGGCGGCGATTACTGGTGGCAGAACACGCGCCTGCCCTACTGGCCGATGCTGGGCTCGGGCGACTACGACCTCATGCGGCCGATGTTCAGGATGTACCTCGACACGCTGGACCTCGCCAAGGCGCGCAATCGCCTCTGGTTCAACTGCGACGGCGCCTTCATGGCCGAGACCATGTCCTCCTGGGGCATGTTCAGCAACGGCGACTACGGCTGGAAGCGCGAGGGCAAGCACGCCTCCGACGTGGTGAACTCCTTCGTGCGCTGGATCTGGTCGAGCGGCCTGGACCTGGCGATGATGATGCTGGACTACTACGACCACACTCAGGACGCGGCCTTCCTCAAGAAGGAGCTGCTGCCCTGGGCGGACGCCATGCTGCTGTACTTCGACACCCGCTTCGCGCGCGACGCCGCCGGCAAGCTGATGATCAGCCCCGCGCAGGCCGTCGAGACGTACCAGCACGGCGTGGTGAACCCGACGCCCGAAATCGCCGGGCTGCACGCGGTAATCGGCCGCCTCCTGGAGCTGCCTCCGAGGCGGGTGGGCTCCGACCTGCGCAAGCGCTGGAAGCGGCTCCAGCGCGCGATCCCGGACCTTCCCGTCGCCGAGAGCGAAGGGCGCAAGCAGGTGCTGCCGGCGGCGACGTACGGCGAGCGCAGCAACTGCGAGAACCCGGAGCTGTACTCGGTCTTCCCGTTCCGGATCCACGGCGTCGGGAAGCCCGACCTCGAGATCGGGCGCAACACCTTTGCCGCGCGCATCGAGAAAGCCATCAGCGGCTGGCAGCAGGCGTCGGGTCAGGCCGCCTGCCTAGGGCTGGCCGAGGAGGCGCGCGCGATGGTCGCCACCAACGTGAAGGAGAAGGACCCCGGCAGCCGCTTCCCGGCGTTCTGGGCGCAGCACTATGACTGGGTTCCGGACCAGGATCACGGCGGCAACATCGCGATTGCTCTGCAGGCCATGCTCATGCAGGCTGAGGGCCGCAGGATTCTCCTGTTCCCTGCCTGGCCGAGGGGCTGGGACGTCGAGTTCAAGCTCCACGCGCCCGGCAACACCGTGGTGGAGGGCGTCTACCGGGCGGGCAAGCTCGAGCGCCTGAGCGTGACCCCGGAAAGCCGGGCCGGGGACGTTGAGGTCCTGCCGGCGCAATAGCCGGCGCCAGACAACGCATCGAGGAAGGAGGATCGGGATGAGCAAAGACCTTCGGATTGGTATCGTGGGTTGCGGAAGGATCGCCACGGTGGAACACGCCCCGGCCCTGAGCCGGCTGCCGGGCGTTCGCCTGGTCGCGTTCTGCGACCTCGTGGAAAGCAAGCGACAGCAGTTTCGCGACGCGTATGCACCCGAGGCCACGCTGTTCTCGGATTATGACGCGATGCTGGCCGCCGGCGGCCTTGACGCCGTCGTCATCGCCACGCCCAACTACCTGCACTGCCCGATGGCGCTGGCGGCGCTGAAGGCCGGCCTGCACGTGCTGTGCGAGAAGCCCATGGCCGGCACCCTGTCGGATGCGAAGCTCATCGTGGCCGCCGCGCGCAAGGCCCGACGCGTGGTGCACGTCAACCAGAGCTTCCGGTACAGCGCGGCGCATACGACCGTTGCGCAGCTCGTCCGCGACGGACGGATCGGCACGCCCCTCCATGTGCGCTGCCTCCGCGCCCACCCCAGCACCCCGGACAAGGCGTGGTCCCCCGGGGCGACCTGGTTCGTCTCGAAGCAGGCCCAGGGCGGGCTCATCTTCGACATCGGCGTCCACATGGCCGACCTGATGCAGTGGTGTGTGGGCCCGATCGAGACGGTCTGCTCCTTCCTTGCGACGCGCACGGCCGGCATCGACGTGCCCGACCACATCACGGCGCTGTTCCGCTTCGAGAACGGCGCCACCGGCGTGCTGGAGCTGAGTTGGACGATGCCCTTCGGCGGCGGCCTGCTCGAGATCTACGGCACGGCGGGCCGGATCCGCATGGGGGC
>CAZJBP010000098.1:0-14436 GCA_964544115.1 uncultured Victivallales bacterium
GCCATTGCCATCCACCGGCCTTCTTGTTCATGGCGAGAAAGGCCGTTACCGGTCGTTTCCCGACACGGCGACGCTGATCGCCATCGCGATCCAGGAAAAGCGAAATGACGATGTTCTCCTGTGGTACGAACGCGCCGGAACGCGCGGCGGCTACTGGCATGACCATCAGGGCGAGACCGTGGCCGAGGCCGTTCAGGAGACTCATCCCGACGAAGCCCTGGCCCTCTGGCTGCGCACGGTCAAAACCCAGATCGCGATGACGAAGCCGGCAGCCTATCAGATGGCCGGGGCGAGTCTGACGAAGATGAAAACCGTCTATCAGCGTACCGGTCGCTTGCCCGAATGGGACCGCCTTCTCGTAACGCTCCGCACGGAACACGCGCGCAAACCACGCATGATCGAAGTGCTCGACGGATTGGAGGGCAAGCGGTCACGGATACTCAAGTCATGACCGCCCTCTCCGATTGACATCATAGTATCACACTAGTACTATATGCCACGAAAAGTCAGAGCGTTGCTCCACGACCTGGAGCGCGCGGGATTCGTGAGCCGCGGCGGCAAGGGCAGTCACCGGAACTACCTGCACGCACGCGGAATCCGCATCACCGTCAGCGGCAAGGCGGGCGATGACGCCAAGCGCTACCAGGAACGCGATGTGAAGAAGGCATTGCGGGAGGCCCAGGCATGAAGCCGAGCGACCGATATCTGAAGATCGTCGAGTGGTCAGAGGAGGACCGCTGCTATGTCGGCATATGCCCCGGGCTGATGCTGGGCGGCGTTCACGGCAATGACGAGGCCAAGGTCTATGCCACACTGTGTCAGACCGTTGAGGAGTGGATTGCGATTCATGAGAAGGACGGCACTCCGTTGCCGCCCCCCAACGCCGGTAGGGACTATTCCGGGAAGTTCGTTGTCCGCGTCGGCAAGGAACTCCACCAGGAGCTTGCTATCCACGCCTTGCGCGAGGGTGTAAGTCTGAACGCCTATTGCGCCAGAGTGTTGCGCGAGGGACGCGCCACCTACGGAAGTCGGAGAACACCACCGGAGAAACAGTGATGCGAGGCCCCTTCACAACCCGGCATTATCCCAACCTGCCTGCACACCAACGGGGAAAGACGAACGTGATTGAGACCCGATTCTATGTGCCATTCGTCTTATGAAAACTGAAGAACTCGCGAACTTTCTGGCCATCTATCGCGACGGCTTGCTGAACGACACGCTTCCGTTCTGGCTGCCGCGGTCGCTGGACCGCGAGCACGGCGGGTTCATCACCTCGCTCGGTCGCGACGGCAGCATCCTGCAGACCGACAAGTCGGTCTGGTTCCAGGGCCGCTTTGCCTGGATGCTGGCCACGCTCTACAACACGGTCGAGAAGCGCGCCGAGTGGCTGGAGTGGTCGAAGAGCGGCATCGACTTCCTGAATGCCCACTGCTTTGACACGGATGGCCGGATGTTCTTCTCCGTCACACGCGAAGGCCGGCCGCTGCGCAAGCGCCGCTACATCTTCTCCGAGATCTTCGCCATCATCGCCCTGGCGGCCTACGGCAACGCGGCGGGCGACGAGCGCTGCAAGCGGCAGGCGCTGGACCTCTTCAAGCGGGTGCTCCACTACCTGGACACGCCGGGACTGCTGCCGGCCAAGACCGATCCGTCGGTTCGCCCCATGAAGGGCCTGGCGATCCCCATGGTCCTGATCGTGACCGCGCAGGAGCTGCGCAAGGCGGTGAACGACCCTCTGTGCACCGCCGTAATCGACCGCGCCATCGACGACGTCGCGCGGGATTTTATGAAGCCGGAGTTCGCGTGCGTGCTGGAGACCGTCGGGCCGCACGGCGAGTTTTACGACACGTTCGACGGGCGCACGGTCAACCCGGGCCATTCGATCGAGCTGGGCTGGTTCATCCTTGAGGAGGCGCGCCTGCGCGGAAGCCGCGACCCGCGCCTGATCGAGCTGGGCACACGCATCATCGACTGGTCGCTGGAGATCGGCTGGGACAGGGAGTGTGGCGGCATCCTGTATTTCCGGGACGCCAAGGGGCTGCCCTGCACCGAGTACTACCATGACATGAAGTTCTGGTGGCCCCACAACGAAGCCATCATCGGGACGCTTTTGGCCTACCAGATGACGGGGGATGAGAAGTACAGCCGCTGGCACCGGAAGGTGCATGACTGGGCCTATGCGCACTTCCCCGACCCTGAGCACGGCGAATGGTACGGCTATCTCCACCGCGACGGCACGGTTTCAACCCCGCTGAAGGGCAACATGTGGAAGGGCTTCTTCCATCTGCCCCGCATGCAGTGGTACTGCTGGCAGCGGCTCCAGGAGATGGCGGCCCGCTGATAGCGAGGCGGCAGCGCGCGGTCAATCACAGCCGTACTTGTGCAGGAACTCGCGCGCGACCGACTCTTTCCGCGGATCGCCCCAGGCAAAGCAGACCAGGCCCTTGGCCGATCCCAGCTGGGACACGTGCGTGTCGAACGTTCGCATGTCGCCCCAGATCTGGACGAGCTTCCCGGCGTCCCGGATCTTCCGATAGACCTCGGGCCACTGGGTCGGCGCCGCCCGGCCCTCTCCCGGAATCCATTGGATTCCCTTGAGCTCCTTGATCTTCAGCAGCGAATCCAGATGCGGAAGCTCGCCGATCCCGTCGAGGTGGTAGAACGCATTCCCGAGCCGTTTGCACGAGGCTTCCAGTTCGGGCCTCGCGAACTCATCGAACATGTCCGGGCCGATCATGTAGCAGAAATCGCACTGCAGCATGTAGTACGGCGTTTCGGAGTAGATCTGCGCCCACGCCGAGTAGCCCGGGTTGGCGGGTTTCAGGATGGCGTTGAGTTCGTCGTAATAGCGCCACCACAAACGGTGGACATCCCACGTCACCCGCTTCACGTCCTCCGGATGATCGTAGAGGTCCGTCAGCAGCGCCTCGCCCGGCCGGAAGGTGGACACGACGTCGAGGCCGCCCCCAAGGTCGGTCATCCCCATCAGCACCTGTCCCTGCCACCGGTCCATCGCCGCCCGGCAGAGGTCCTTGATCCGCTTGAACCAGACATTGTCCGGATCGTACTCGAGATGGAGATCCCTCAGTTCCTTCTCCTCCTTGGGAAGAAACCACACGGTGTCGGACATCGGTTTCGGCACGCCGCCAATGCACGCCGCCATCACGCCGGGGCCGAAATTCGGCCACACGTAGGGGAACGAGTCCCCGTGGAACTCCAACGTCGACAGGTCATAATCCCACTTGTCGACAATGTCCTCCGCGGGCACGGAAAGGTCGTACATCGTGTCAAAGCCCACGCGCTTCAGCCGCGGCTCCGGGCGGCCGGGATCGACATTGCCCGAGGGCATGTGAATGAGCGGCCGCTCCAGCTTGCCCTCCCACCACAGGGCGGCATCGTGCTTGATCTTGTCCCACCTCTCGGCGCTGAAATGGATCGGCATGGCGTGAACACTCCTTCTCGTCTCCACGGAGCCCTTGCTCCGCCTGCAGCCCACAACTGATAAGCGGGGAAGTATGCCGACAGGGGAAACCCGGAGTCAATTGACATCGGAACCCCGCCTGCGTAACGTGGGCAGCCAACACGGAGGGGCGTCACATGAAGGGCAGGCGCGCAACGAGGCGACCGGCACGCCGGCTCAGGCAAGCCGTCGCCGCCCTGCTCATAACGCCCCTCCTCGTTGTTTCCGCGGCCGCCACCGAGCCGTCGCCGCTCACCGTGCGCGCCTGGCAGCTTCCGCGACCCGACGACATGTCCATACCCGCCCGGGCCGACCTTGCCGTCTTCCAGGCCTTTCGGGAGAAGCACCCGGACATCGCATTCCAGCAGAACACGGGCCTGTCGCTGCCCGGGCCCGCGGGCGGCGCAGGGCTGATCATGTCCATCGCCGGCGGCACGGCGCCGGACATCCTGTATGTCAACTTCCAGCGCACCCGCGACTTCGTCCGGCGCGGGTTCCTCTACCCGCTCGACGAATACATCCGGCTGGATCTGACGGCGGAGGCGGCGAAGGCGCAGGGCGCGTTCGACGAGAACATCATGTACAAGGACGAGTTTGAGGAGCGGATTCTGCCGCAGGTCCGGGAGGTCGTGCAGTGCCGCGGGCCCGACGGTAAGATGCACATCTATGCCCTACCCTACTCCAACCTCGCGATCTGCCTGATCTTCAACAAGCCGCTCTTCCGCAAGTGCGGGCTCGACCCGGAGAAGGATTATCCGAAGACCTGGGACGAATTTTACGCCGTGGCCCAGAAACTGACGGACCGGGAAAAGGGCACGTACGGCTGCGTGGCCTACACGGGTCCCGGCGCCAGCTGGGTGGCGTATACCTTCATGGTCTCCATGAACACCCGCGCGATGAAGCAGGATCCGGCCACCGGCGACTGGCGGGCCACGTTCGACGACGAGGGCATGGCGCAGTCGGTCGATTTCTACACCAAGCTGCTGCAGGGGCCGTGGGTGAACCCCAAGACGGGCAAGACCGAGTACGGCGTCGCCTACTACGACCAGGAAGTGCAGATGAAGTGGAACCGCGGCGAGATCGGCATGCAGTTCGGCTACCTGGCCGACGAGATGCTGACCGGCTCCACCGCGGGTGGGACGGGAACCATGAACCCGGACGATCTGGGGTTTGCGCCCGTGCCGAAGAGCCCGCTCGGACTTCAGGCCTCGGAGCTCAACAGCCAGATGCAGGGCCTGTTCGCCGGCACGCGCGACAAGCGCGTGCGCGACGCCGCCTGGAAGTACATCCGGTTTTTCAACAGCCCGGAGGCCCGCCGCATACGGGCGCGGGTTTATGTGGAGAATGGCTTCGCCGGGCTGATGCTGCCGGCGAAGCTGAAGGAGTACGGGTTCCCCGAATACGGCCGGTTCTTCCCGAAGCTCTGGGAGGAGGCATACCACACGTCCTTCCAGAACGGCGTGCCCGAGCCGTATGGTCCGGGGTGCCAGCACATCTACACCTTCATGTCCCGGCCGTTCGACCTGGCCAT
The DNA here is from genome assembly GCA_964544115.1 of uncultured Victivallales bacterium. Lineage (GTDB taxonomy): Bacteria > Verrucomicrobiota > Kiritimatiellia > UBA8416 > JADHWI01 > CAZJBP01. Next base: position 4,992 of record CAZJBP010000098.1, read on the forward strand.
GACCGAGAAGCTCGCCCGCATTCCCGACGCGGAAACGCGCCTGCGGCGCATCCGCGTGATTGACTCCGAGGCCGTGGCCGAGGCGAACGCCAAGATGATCGGGATCGTGCCCGCGGACGAGATGAGGGTGCGCCGCCTCGTGGCAACGGTCCTGGCCACGTTCATCTTCGCCGCGTTCGTGGCGCTGTTCACCTACGTCTGGCGGCTCTTCACGCCAAAGGACGTACCGGCGGCGGCGGCCACATCGGCCTTCCGCAAGCAGAAGATCGCCTACCTGCTGCTGGCGCCCGCGGTATTCGGCATCCTCGTCTTCAACTACGTGCCGCTGTTTCGCGGCACCATCATGGCGTTCCAGGAATACAACGTCATGAGCGCGTCGAAGTTTGTCGGCATCGACAACTTTGCCAACGTGCTCTATGACGGCCTCTTCTGGCTCTCCATGGGCCGCGCGCTCGAATTCACGCTGTGGTACCTGCTGCTGGTGTTCGTCCCGCCGATTGTTCTGGCGGTGCTGCTGAGCGAGATTCCCGTGGGGCAGGTCCTGTTTCGCTTCATCTTCTACCTGCCGGCGGTGACCTCCGGCATCGTGACGCTGCTCCTGTGGAAGGTTCTGTTCGACCCGTCGGACGCCGGCGCCGCCAACCGCGTCCTTGCGCTGTTCTCGGTCGGCCCCCAGGGCTGGCTTCAGGACAAGTCCCTGGCCATGGTGTCGATGATGATTCCCATGACTTGGGCCAGCATGGGCCCGGGGTGCCTGATCTACCTCGCGGCGCTGAAGACCGTGCCGGACGACCTGTACGAAGCGGCGGCCATCGACGGCTCCGGCGTTCTGGCCCGGCTCCGCCACATCACGTTTCCAACGATCCGCCCGCTCATCCAGATCCAGTTCATCTTCGCCCTGATCGCCTCGTTCCAGTCCGCCGACTTCGTGATGGTGATGACCGGCGGCGGCCCCGACCGCGCCACCCACGTGGTGGGCCTGGAGATCTTCCTCAAATCGTACGTCTACCTGGATTTCGGCCTGGCTACCGCGATGGGCTGGATCCTGGCGTTTGTGCTGCTTGGATTCACCGTGTTCCAGATGTCTCGGATGTCGAGACTCACGTTCCAGGCCGTGGAGGCGCGCTAGAAAAGGGGCCGTCACTCATGCCGATCATTTTGAGAACGGAGCGGCGGCACATCCGGACACGGCTCCTCGTGTTCGCCATGTACGCGTTTCTCGCGCTCGGCGGCCTGTCGATGGTCTACCCGTTCCTGCTGCTGGTCTCCGGCTCGACCAAGAGCAGCGTGGACGTTTTCGACTTCGACCTCTTCCCGCGCTACCTGCACGACGACACAATGCTCTTTCGCAAGTACGTCGAGGAGAAATGCAACGAGCAGTTCCGCGACTACGCCGACAACTATGCCGCGGTCGCATCCAACTTCCGAGACCTCCAGCCGCCCGCGCCCTGCGCGCCTGCCCTGCTCGCCGATTGGCGCCAGTTCAACGCGCTGCCCATGCCGTCGGGCTTCTATGCCCTGGGCGGCTCAGTTTCCCGAAACGGACAGAACGTACCCGGCAACCTGCGGGCGTTTCGCGCTCACATGCGGAGGCTCTGCGGAGGCGACATCGAACGCCTGCGGAGGACGTACGACGTGAACGCTGGAACATGGCTCTCGCTGACCTTGCCCTACGAAATGCTGTCCGACCGCTACTACCAGCGCGCCGCAGCCCCGTTCATGGAGGAATTCTACCGCTTCAAGGAAGGCCGCCCGCCCCAGGACCGGATCTACCTGTCCTGCGACCGCGCGTTCGGCCAGTCTGTCGAACTCTCCGGCAAGTACAACCGCCGCATCGACGACTACAACACACAGAACGCCACCGCGCTTAAGTCCTTCGCCGAACTCGCGCTCACCGCCCGCCGCCCCACCGGGCCGGGGGCCGCCGCGGACTGGGAGTCGTTTGTGCGCGAGATGCTCAACCCGGCGTTCATCACTGCGGACGAGGCGGCCCGCCCGGGCTATGCAGCGTTCCTCGCAAAGCAGTACGGCAGCATCGCGAGCCTGAACCGGCTCTACCAGGCGACTCCGGGGACGAACGGGTTCAGCCGCTTCGAGGACGTGCCCTTCCCTTCCGACCGCGCCCGGACGTCCGCCGCGCTGACCGACTATATGAGCTACCTGAAGGACCGTGAGCTTCTCTCCGGCGAGCATTTGCGCGTGGACACGCCGGAGATCCGCTGGCGGGCGTTCCTGCAGGAGAAGTATGGCGCCGCCGCCGCCGCGGGTCGGAGCCACGGCCGGCCCTACGTGGACATTTCCGAGGTGCGACTCCCCCAGGGCGAGGCGGACTATGCCTACTGCCGCGAGCACGGCGGGACGCTGCGCCTCCACTTCCTGCGCCGCAACTTCGCCATGGTTCTCGACTACGTCCTGCTCTACGGCCGGGGCATCCGCAACACGATCATCTACTGCCTTCTGTCCATTCTCGCCGCCCTGTGCGTCAACCCCATGGCGGCCTACGCCCTGTCGCGCTACAACCTGCGGGGGCAGTACAAGATCCTGCTGTTCCTGATCGCGACCATGTCGTTTCCACCGGTGGTCACCATGATCCCGAACTTCCTGATCCTCAAGGAACTCAACCTGCTCAACACGTTTGCGGCCCTGATCCTGCCGGGGATGGCCAACGGCTACTCGATCTTCCTGCTCAAGGGGTTCTTTGACGGCCTGCCGCGGGAGCTCTATGAGGCGGCCGACATCGACGGGGCCACGGAGTGGCACAAGTTCTGGATCGTGACCATGGCCCTGTCCAAGCCGATCCTCGCCGTCGTGGCGCTGGGCGCCTTCGTCAGCGCCTATTCCAACTTCATGATGGCCTTCATCCTCTGCCAGGACGAACGCATGTGGACACTGATGGTGTGGCTCTTCAACCTCCAGAGCTTCGCCGGCCAGGGCGTGGTCTTCGCGTCGCTGCTGGTCGCCGCCGTGCCCACCCTGATCATGTTCCTGTTCTGCCAGAACCTGATCATCCGCGGCATCGTGGTCCCGACCGAGAAGTGACGCCGGGAGTTGACGCGGGAGCGCCGATTCCCCGAGGATGCGGTATGGCTGCGGAGGAACAAACGGTCAGACAACCCGCCGGGGTCTATCCCTCCGAGTTGGAATCCACCTGGGTGCAACTGGCCTCGCGCTTCATCCGCGGCGGGCCCAATGGCGACATCGCCGAACTGCAACCCGACATTGCCAGAATCAGCGATGTCTTCACCACCGGGCGCAACGCGCGCTTCGGAAACTATGCGGGCGACAGCCGCACGCTGGCCGCGTATGGCCTCTTCTTCTTTCCCCAGACCTATGCCCGCATGGCCTTTGCCCTCGCCGAATGCATCACGCCCCGGCGCTGGCTTCCCGCCGCGGGCCGCCCCCTGCGCATCCTCGACATTGGCGCAGGCACCGGCGCGGCCACCTTCGCGGCCCTGTTCCGGCTGGAACACGCGCTCGGTCCGTTCGCCGCCCACGTCGATGCGGTCGACGCATCATCCGAAGGCCTCTGCGCCCTGACGGACGTCTTCAACGCCACGGCCCGCGCCCGCTGGCCGCATGTCGGCCTGACCTGCCGCACCGCGGACCTGCGCTCGCCCGCCGCCGCCGGCGACGCCGGCTACGACCTGATCCTGGCCAGCTTTGTGCTCAACGAACTCATGGAGGGCGAGCCTGAAACCGAGGTCGCGCAGTGGATGGATGCCGCGGTCTCCCTTCTGGCGCCCGGCGGGCTGCTCGTCATTACCGAGCCGGTATCGAACGAGACCTCCACGCGCCTGGAGCGCCTGCGCGACGCGGTGGCCGCTGCGGGACAGCTCGACATCATCGCCCCGTGCCTGCACCGCGCGCCGTGTCCTCTGCTGGCAGCCGGTGAAGTGTGGTGCCACGAGGTCCGCACCTGGACCGTGCCGGACACGGTGGCCTACCTGAACCGCCGGCTGCATCGCTCGGTCGAAACGGTGAAGTACTCTCTTCTGGCCCTTGCCCGGCGGCCTCCGGAGGCGCGGTACGAACCCGACGCCCGTTCAGCGCGACTGGTGGCGCCCATGCACGTGCGCAAGGGGTCCATCACCACCTGGGGCTGCGCGGCCGACGGCGCCGTCCATCCCTACGAGGTGCAGACGCGGGCCCTCACACGCCCCGAGATCCGCGCCGCGGAGCGCGTGGAACGCGGCAGCCGCGTGCGCTGGGGAGACCTGCGCTGCCTCGGCGATGGCAAGACCTTGCGGGCCGAGGCGCTGCCTACGCTGGATGGATAGTCTGCGGGCCTCCCGCACGCCTCGAACTCCCGCTCCTAAAACCGCCTCGCCGGTGTCAAGTCGCGTGAGGCCGTTGAAAACGCCCCGGCTCAGCCCGCGGCCGGGGTAAGAAACGATAGCAGCGTCGGTTTTCCGGGAATTGCACAAGTGGCCACGGGTTACCGAGTAACCGGGGGAGGTTTCCCGCCCCACTTCAGACGCTCTTCCTTGACTTTGAGCACGGTGCTCAGCCGCTTGGCCATCGCGTCGGAGTAGGTACGACGGCCGTTCTCGTAGTCGCTCACCATGTTCTGCCGAATACCCAGCTCGTTCGCGAGTTGGGTCTGTGTGAGCCCCGCCTTCAAGCGGGCGCCAGCCAGGAGATTCCCGACGCGGTTCTTCTCCATCTCCCGCCAGTACTCGGTGCTCTCGATGGAAACAAGCTCATCGTCCGGCTCGCTGGCGAGCACGGCAAGTTCGTACTTCTTCCTGATCCAAGCCAGCAGTTCATCGACATGCTCGCCATGGATCGAAAGCTCAATATGGGGCTTTTTCACGAGAGCCAACATAGTACACCTCAATCACAATTTCGTTCTTCCGCCATGTCCAGCAGGCCACATACCGATAGTTCAAGTGACAATGATACCGGTCTCCGCGCAGCGGTGAAAAGTTCCGCCACCCTTTTTGGATCGGGCCATCGGCCTCAAGATCAGCCACGAGCAGGTAGAAGAGCTTCTGCACGTCCCCGGGAAGCTTCGTCAACCCACGAGCCACCTTCTTCTTGATCCGGATCTCGTACTTCACGTGGCAGATAATATAACCTCCATGAATGCTGAGCTCAAGTCATATCCCATCTGCGAACGTCAGCGTTCACTTTCACCGTTACAAATCTCAGGCGGCGAAGCCGCACTTGACTTCGCTAATACAGGGATCCGCACCCACGGGTACCCGGATTGCGGCGTGCCGTCGCCCATTTCCGCGGCAGGGCACTGTCGTGGCGCCGAGGAATCAGCTGAACCCGCTCACTCAAATAGCGACAGTTGCGACGGCGGGACGGCGCCCCGGCGCTGGCGGCGCCGCGCGATCTTGGGCTGTCCGGACTCGCCGAACTCGCCCTCCTCGAGGTTTCCGAGGATTTCCCGCGCCCGCTCGATCACCTCATCCGGCAGCCCCGCGAGCCTCGCCACCTGGATGCCGTAGCTCTTGTCCGCGCCGCCGGGCACGATCTTGCGCAGAAACACCACGCGGTCACCCTGTTCGCGGGCGAGCACGTTGTAGTTCTTCACGCCCTTCATGGCCAGCGCGAGGTCGGTCAGTTCGTGGTAGTGGGTCGCGAACAGCGTGCGCGCCTTGACCCGGGGCGAATTGTGCAGGTACTCGGCCACGGCCCACGCAATGCTGATGCCGTCAAACGTGCTCGTGCCGCGCCCGATCTCGTCCAGCACGATCAGGCTGCGCGCCGTGGCGTTGTTGAGGATGTTTGCGGTCTCCTCCATCTCCACCATGAACGTGCTGCGGCCGCGGGCCAGATCGTCGCTGGCGCCCACCCGCGTGAACACGCGGTCGACAATGCCCACCTCGGCCGACTCCGCCGGCACATACGACCCCGTCTGGGCCATGATGACCAGCAGGCCCACCTGGCGGATGTACGTCGACTTGCCGGCCATGTTCGGGCCCGTGATGATGATCAGCTGGTTGTCCCGGCCGTCGAGCAGCGCATCGTTCGGCACGAACCGCTCGGCCTCCGGCATCTGCTCGACCACGGGATGGCGCCCGCCGCGGATGTGCAGGCGGTCGCTGTCGTTGATCTCCGGCCGCACATAGCGCAGCGCCAGCGCGCGGTCCGCCAGGCTCGCCAGCGCGTCAATCCGCGAGATGGCCGCGGCGCTCTGCTGGATCGCGGCCGTCTCCTTCAGCACCGCCTCGCGCACGCCCTGGAACAGATCCTGCTCGATCGCCACGGCCTTGTCATGGGCACCGAACACCTTGTTTTCATACACCTTGAGCTCGTCGGTGATGAAGCGCTCCGCGTTCACGAGCGTCTGCCGGCGGACGTATTCCGGCGGCACGTGGGCCAGTTGCCCGCGCGACACCTCGATGTAGTACCCGAACACCTTGTTGTGGCGCACCTTCAGCGTCTTGATGCCCGTGCGCTGCTGCTCCGACGCCTGGTACTCCGCCAGCCATGACCGTCCGTCCGTGGCCGCGCTTCGGAACGCGTCCAGGTCGGCATTGTACCCCGCCCGGATCACGCCGCCTTCCTTGAGCGAGAGCGGCGGATCCTCCACCAGCGCCCGCCCGATCAGGTCGGACAGCTCCGGCAGCAGCGCAATCTGCCCGGCCAGCGTCCGCAGCCCGGGATGCTCCGAGGGCTCCAGCACCGCCCGAACCGCCGGAAGCGAGGCGAGGGACTGCCCCATGCCCACCATGTCGCGGGCGTTGCCGGCGCCGGCGCCGATGCGGGCGATCAGCCGCTCCATATCGCGCACGCCGCCCAGCGCCTCCCGCAACTCGGCCAGCATCAGGCGATCGGCGACGAGGGCGCCTACGGCGTCCTGCCGCTCGAGAATCGCGTCGCAACGGATCAGCGGCCGCAGCAGCCAGTCGCGCAGCAGGCGCGCGCCCATAGGGGTCCGCGTGACGTCGAGCACCCCCAGCAGGCTGGCCGCCGTCTCGCGGCCGCGCGCCGGCACGAGGTCAAGGTTTCGGCAGGTGTTCTCATCCAGCAGCATGTAGTCGTCCGACCGCCGCACGCGGAAGCCGCGCACGTGGCTCACCTGGCGGCGCAGGGCGTCGCGCACGTAGGCCAGCACGCCGCCCGCGGCGGCCACGATCGCCGGTTCGTGCTCACACCCGAAGCCCTCGAGCGAACGCACGCCGAAGTGCCGCGTCAGGCAGTCTCGCGCCGGCTCCGCGTCGAACGTCCACTCGTCGCACCCCGTCACGCCCATCCCCGGCACGGCACGGCGCACCGCCTCCAGCTCGGCCGATTCCGCCAGCGGGGCCGGCGCGGCGCACTCGCTTGGCGCGTGCCTTGCCACGGCATCGCGCAGCGCGTCGGGCGTCGCGCGGGTCTCGCCCCAGAATTCACCGGTGGAGAGGTCCAGCAGCGCCAGCCCGTACACGCCGTCCACGCGGGCGATCCCGGCCAGGTAGTTCTGCCGCCCCGAATCGAGGATGCCCTCCTCGACCACGGTGCCGGGCGTGACGATGCGGGTGACCTCGCGCCGGACGATGCCACGGGCGGTGGCCGGGTCCTCCATCTGGTCGCACAGCGCCACCTTGTGGCCGGCCTTGATCAGGCGGCACAGGTAGGCGTCGACCGAGTGGTAGGGCACGCCGCACATGGGCATGCCCTGGCGGCGCGTGAGGGTGATGTCGAGTACCGGCGCGGCGACCTGCGCGTCCTCGTAGAACATCTCGTAGAAGTCACCCAGCCGGAAGAAGAGGATCACGCCCGGGGGCAGTTCGGACTTGATCCGCCGGTACTGACGCATCAGGGGGGTGTCGTGTTCAGACATGGCAGGGGTGTCCGATCTCGGCCAGCAGCGCCATCATGCGCCGGCCGTACTCGACATAGGCATCGACCTTCGCCCGGGCCGTCGCCTGGACCGAGGGGTCGTGTGCGACCACCGCCAGGTGCGGCTCGATGGAGATGCCGCCGTCGTAGCCCGCGTCCAGCGCGTCCGTGACGATCCTGCGCACGTCGCCGTCCCCCTCGCCGGGAAACGTGAACCGCGCCTGCTTCGCTGCCGCGTCCCAGACGCCATCCTTGACGTGGAAGTAGGCGATGTGCGCCTTGACCTGCGCGTAGAACTCCCACGCCAACTGCATGGGCTTCGGCTCCGGCTTCGTGTGATCCACCGAGAAGACCGGGTTGCCGGTGTCGAACACCAGCTTCAGACCCGGCACGTTATCCACGAGGCGCAGCGTGTAGGCCGGCCCCATGCCGCCGTAGTTCATGCAGTTCTCGTGCACGGGGGTCAGCCCCTCGGCCGTGAAGCGCGCCACCACTTCGCGCAGTCGCCGAAAGCGCTCCCCGGCCTCCTGGTCCTCTGGCCCGCGCCCCGGGATGACCTGGTAGCTCATGATGCGGATCAGCGGCGTGCCGAGGCGCTTCATGCGCGGGATGGCCCGGCTGACCTCTTCCAGCGTCGCCTCAAAAGGGTCAGCGATGCTGCGGCTCCAGTTCATGATGGCCGAGCCGAAGCAGTTGACGCGCACCCCGCCGGCCTCCAGCTTGCGGCAGACCCCGTCAAAGGCCGCGTCGGGAAGGTCCACCAGGTTCCTGGCATCGACATTGCGGCTCTCGATATGCCGCCATCCCAGCGCCTTCGTGGCCGCTATCTGTCCGTCGATGTCCGGGGCTGCCTCATCCGCAAATCCCGTCAGATACATGAACCAACCGCCTTTCCGGAACCGCTATCTCGTACGTGCGCACCCGGCGGGTGTCAACCCATTTTGGCGCGCGACATTCATTCTTGCCATTCGGCGAGCAGACGCCTAGTCTTCCGGCCCACTTCGAACGGGGGCGCCTGCGCCCGGCGACGGGTCCGGCTGACCTGCAACGCGACGTTCGACGCACGACACAGGGGGGGGAGTATCCACAGATGACGGCACCGACCAAGAACAAGAAGCTTCTGGCGTGGGTTGACGAGATTGCCAAGATGTGCCGACCGGACCAGATTGTCTGGTGCGACGGGTCCAAGGCCGAGTACGACCGGCTGATCAAGCTCATGGTCGACTCCGGCGCGGCCACCCCTCTGAAGAAGCGCCCCAACAGCTATCACTTCCGGTCTCACCCGTCGGACGTCGCGCGCGTCGAAGACCGCACCTACATCGCCACCCGCAGCAAGGACGAAGCCGGCCCGACCAACAACTGGATCGACCCGGAGACCCTCAAGACGACCATGCGCGCGCTGTACAACGGCTGCATGCAGGGCCGCACGATGTACGTGATTCCGTTCAGCATGGGCGTGGTGGGCAGCCCGATCGCCAAGATCGGCGTCGAGATCACCGACTCGCCCTACGTCGTGGTCAACCAGCATATCATGACCCGCGTCGGCACGAAGGTGCTCGAGGCCCTGGGCACGGATGGCGAGTTCATTCCGTGCCTGCATTCAGTCGGTGCCCCGCTCAAGCCCGGCGAAAAGGATGTCGCCTGGCCCTGCGCGCCGATCGAGAAGAAG